>CACPQG010000033.1 GCA_902636025.1 uncultured Pelagibacteraceae bacterium | reverse complement strand
TTAATTGAATATATTTCTTTATTATGAAGTATTCTTTTTCCATTAAATAAAAATAATTTTTTGAAATTCTTGATGGATTTATAAAATATTTAGAGGCTATCGTAGAAAAAAAATATCTTCCAAAGGTTTTACGAATTCTCCTTAAAATTGGTCCTGATAATTCTATTCTTTGAAGAATAGCAAGCTGAGCTAGCTCTCTATTTAATTTAAAATCTTGCATTAATGCAAAATATTATTCTAGATTAGCTCTCTAGGAAACTTTTAAGTTGTTTTGATCTACTTGGGTGCTTTAATTTTCTTAAAGCTTTCGCCTCAATTTGTCTAATTCTCTCTCTTGTAACAGAAAATTGAAGACCCACTTCTTCTAATGTATGATCAGTATTCATCCCTACACCGAATCTCATTCTTAAAACTCTCTCTTCTCTAGGTGTTAGGGTAGATAAAATTTTTGTCGTAGCTTCACTTAAATTTGATTTAATTGCCTGCTCCAATGGCGCGAGCGCTTTTGTGTCTTCTATAAAATCGCCTAAACTACTATCTTCCTCGTCACCTACTGGTTTTTCTAGTGATACAGGTTCTTTAGAAATTTTTAAAACTTTTCTTACTTTTTCTAAAGGCATCCTTAATTTCTTCGCAAGCTCTTCTGGTGTAGCTTCTCTACCAAACTCGCTTAGAATTAGTCTTTGAGTTCTTACAATTTTATTAATAGTTTCAATCATGTGTACAGGAATTCTAATTGTTCTAGCCTGATCTGCTATTGATCTTGTTATTGCTTGTCTTATCCACCAAGTTGCATAGGTCGAAAATTTATATCCTCTCCTGTATTCAAATTTATCAACAGCTTTCATTAATCCAATATTCCCTTCTTGTATTAAGTCTAAAAATTGAAGACCTCTATTCGTATATTTTTTTGCAATTGAGATTACTAATCTTAGGTTAGCCTCAACCATTTCTTTTTTTGCAATACGAGACTCTTTTTCACCTTTTTGAATCCTGCTCAAAAGTTTTTTGAATTCTGTAACAGAAATTCCAAGTCTATTACTTGTTTCAACAAGTCTGTCTCTTATATTTTTAAACTCATCTTTATTTTTTTGAAAAAATTGTTTCCAGGTTGAATTTGTATCTAGAAAATTTTTTAAGTTGGGGTTAATTTCATTTCCGACATAAAATTTTAAAAACTCGTTCCTAGAAATTTTTTGATCTACTGCAAGCCTGAGTAAATTACCTTCTAAAGAAATAATTTTTTTATTTTCATTGTGATGTTTTTGAACTAATTCCTCAAGAACAGATGGCGACAACTGGAGGGATTTTATATTCTTTAAAATAGACTCAACTATTTTTTTATAATTTCTATCTTTTGCATTTGAGAATTGAATTGAATTAAGAGTACAATGTAATCTATCTTTTTGATATTTAATTAATTTGCCATATTCTTTGGTTAAGTTATTTACAGTTTTAAGTACTTTTGGTTTTATTTCGTTTTCCATTGCAGCTAAAGTTGGATTAAATTCGTCATCTTCCTCATTAGAACTTTCTTCTTTGTTTTGTGAGTCCTCATTTTCTTTTTCATCAGAATTTAGTTTTTTAGAGGTATTCGAATTAGTCTCCTCTTCCATGTAATTAGTATCTATATCTATTATTTCTCTAACTAAAATTTCACTTCTTTGGAGCTTTTCGTCCCACTCAAAAAATTGTTGTGCTGTGATTGGACTTTGAGATAAAGCATTTAACATCACATCTTTCCCTGCTTCTATTCTTTTTGCTATAGCGATTTCCCCTTCACGTGATAAAAGTTCAACACCACCCATTTCCCTTAAATACATTCTTATAGGATCATCACTTTTTTCAAGTGACTTACCCTCTTCTTTGCTCTGACCCTCTCTTTTTTTAAGTACTTTGAAATCTGATTTTTTTTCAACTAAGGATATTTTTTGATCTAATATATGAATAAATGCTTGAGCTAAATTTTCTTGCGAGAGATTTCTTTTACCTAGAGATTTGTTTAGCTCTTCATGAGTAATAAAACCTCG
>CACPQG010000032.1 GCA_902636025.1 uncultured Pelagibacteraceae bacterium | reverse complement strand
AAATTTTACATTAAAAAACTTCAAGAAAGTTTTTTATGAAGATGATTTTCTTGATTTACTTCTAACTACATTTTACTTCACTTTTTTTGGTACAATTGGAGCAATATTCTTTGGAATTTTAGCTGCGCAGCTAGTTAATCAAAATTTTTATGGCAGATCATTTATGAGAAGTATCTTGCTTTTTCCATATGTTGGGCCTGTAGTAGCTTTAGCTTACACTTGGACTTTATTACTTGATCCAAATAGTGGTACTTTTAATGCTTTGATGGTGAATTTTAATATATTCAATGAACCTATAAATTTACTGGGTCAAAAATATATAGTGATGAATATTTTTGGCTTAGAATTAAAATTAAGATTAGCTTTAACCACAGTTATATTTTTTGAGATTTGGCGATATTTTCCTCTAGCTTTTTTATTTATTCTTGCGAGGTTGCAAGCTGTACCTAAAGATTTATATGAAGCTGCAGAGGTTGATGGGGCAGGGCCACTTAAAAAGTTTGTACACATTACTCTTCCGCAAATAACCGCAATCATATCAATTTTATTTATGATTAGATTTATTTGGAATTTTAACAAATTCGAGGATATTTTTTTATTAACTGGTGGCGCATCTGGAATCTAGATCTACAGGTATTACATTGCTCGGAAGTTTATCCTTAAATTCTACATCTGATATTTTTTGAATTAAAGAGCTATTTCTTAATTTATAAACAATTTTTAATTCAGAATTATTATCTGATATGCTTTTGACAATTTTTTTTGCCCTTGGTTCTGGAATTCTAATATCTTTTAAACTAACTTCTTTAAAGCTAATCCAAATATTTGCAAAAATAGGAAATAATATTATAGAAAAAACTAAAAAAACTGCTGGTAAAAGTAATGTATATGCAGTTCTTTTTTCTATTTTAGATAAAGTGTCACTCATAAGAAAAAAGCGGATAATAATATATTACCCGCTTTTTTTAAATCTTATTGACTAAAACTTAGCTAATTCAGCGTTAATTTTCTTAACTGCTTCATCAACTGAAATTTGATCATCAATGAATTCTCTTGTGATTCTATTTAAGAATTGAGAATTAATTATTTTTGATGCTCTTGAAAGCTCTCCTTCTTTAACTCCCCATCTACTAGCAGTATCTAATCCCGCAACAATGTTATTAATAACATCAGAAGAATAAAGATCTGTTAAAGGAGCCTTTCTATCTACACCAACTGGAAGTTTACTCCAAGCTTTTGTATAAGCATTTGGATCACTTGAATTTCCTCTTCTAACAGGAAATTTTCCTTCAGGTGCAATACCTAATGTTGCTGTGTAACCTTCGTTCATTGAATACATAATGAACTTTTTAGCTTCATCTGTATCTGCATCAGCAGTTATACCAAAGTATCTAATATCAGCCCATGCTGCTCCTTTTTTATTATCAGGACCGCTGAAATTAGTGATGAAACCAGTTTTTTGAGCTAACTCATTAGAAGTTGGATCAACGTTAAATGTTGGTGGTGCTGAGTCTCTTAAACCAGCTAACTCATCCATTATAAATGGTGACCAAATTATCATTGGTGTTCTTCCAGCAAAATATAAAGCTCTTGATTGCTTCCAAAATAATTCACCTTTAGGACTAGCCTTAGCTAAAACTTTGTAAAACTCTAAAGAATTTTTTAAAGCTTTGCCTTGTTTCTTTGTTCCACCTTTTTTAACAAGATTTACTCCGTTTGCTAAAAGTACATGCTCTAAAACCTGACTCATAAAATTTTCATCAGTTTTTGTTGCAGCAACAAAACCATACATATTATCATTTGATAGCGCATTAATTGCTTTAACTATATTTGCATAGTTTGTTGGTGGTTCGAGACCTGCTTTTTGAAATAAGTCTTTTCTGTAAACAACCATTTGCGTCCAACCGTCAACCGGAACAGCTGCAATCTTTGATCCAGACTTAGCCATGTTTAATGCTCCAGGAGCAAAAGTTTTTTTACCCAAATCTTTTACTACAGCATTATTTGCATCAACATCCAAGATACCAGCTTCTGCCCAAGGCAA
>CACPQG010000031.1 GCA_902636025.1 uncultured Pelagibacteraceae bacterium | reverse complement strand
AATTATGTGAAAATAACAGTAGAGCGCTGGATCAGATTAGACTTCAGCCTCGTGTTCTCAGAAATGTGGAAAAAAGAAAAATAAATAAAAGTTTTTTAGGTTCTGAATATGATCAACCATTTGGTTTTGCACCAATGGGAATGTGCAATTTAACTTGGCCTGGCGCAGATGTAATGTTAGCGCAAGAAAGCGTAAATAATAATATACCAATGTGTGTATCGATGGCGTCATCAACTTCATTAGAAAAAATGTATGATCTTTCTAAAGGAAATTGCTGGTTGCAATTATATAATTTTCAAGATGAAGAATTTCTAATGGAGCTTTTAGATAGAGCCCATCAAAAAGGTTATAAAGTAGCAATTCTTACTGTTGATGTACCTATACAATTTAGAAGAGCTAAAGATAATAAGAATGGTTTTACTGTACCGTTTAATTTAGGCCCTAAACAATTTTTTGATTTTGCAACACATCCACTTTGGTCAATAAGTACACTTCTATATGGAATTCCTAAGCCAATGAATTATGAAACATCAAAGCGAGGAAATAAATTTAATAGAGGTGAAAGCAGAGGATCCACAGATTGGAATACATTGAAAAGAGTACGAGAAAAATGGAAAGGAAAACTAATTATAAAAGGAGTGATGTCCCCAGAAGATGCTATTAAAATTAAAGAAGAAGGAGCTGATGCTATACAAGTTTCAAATCATGGTGGAAGACAATTAGATAGCGCAACAGCATCAATTGAAGTACTTCCTTTGATAAGAAATTCTTTAGGAAAAGATTTTCCAATCATATTTGATAGTGGTATTAGAGGCGGTAGTGATATTGTAAGAGCATTAGCTCTTGGAGCTGATTTCACAATGGTTGGTAGACCTTTGATGTATGGTATTGGAGCTGACGGGGCTAAAGGATTGAAAAGAATAGTCGATATAATTAAAGAGGAAGTTAGTACGGCCTTGGGATTAGTAGGTTTAAATGATATAAAAGATATATCTTCGGATATTATAGCTGAGAGATTTATAAGAGAATTTAAATATTAAAATGTCAGAAAAAAAAATAAGAGGTGGATCTCTAATTGCAAGAGCTTTAAGAGATAAAGGCATAGAAAATGTTTTCACTTTATCAGGTGGTTTCTGTAATCCTGCTTTAGAAGGATTAATGGAATGTCAGATAGATGTAATAAATTGTCCACATGAACAAATTGCAGGACACCTTGCTGATGGACACACAAGAATTACAAGAAAACCTACCGTATGTTTAGTCGGGCCAGAGGGATTTGCAAATGCTGTGCCATCTATGATGGAAGCGTGGGGAGAAAGATCACCAGTGATTTTTATCACTGGATCAAGTAGTTTAAGAAGACAAGGAGCAGGAGGATTTAAAGAAATTGATGATGTAAAAATTGCTGAACCATTAACAAAATATAGCGCAAGTATTACTGATGGAAATAGAATTCGTGAATTTGTAGATAAAGCTTATTTAATAGCAACAAATGGTTACCCAGGAGCAGTTCACTTAAGTGTCCCAGTGGATATCATGTTTTCATCTTTTCCTGAAAATGCAGGATTAGAGGAAAGACCTTTTTCTCAATCAAAAAAAATAAAAAATATTGCTTGGCCAGATCCCAATCGAATGAGTGAAGTTTTAAAATTAGCATCGAATTCTAAAAAACCAATGCTTATTGGTGGCCATGGTGTCTGGTGGTCAGGTTCTGAGAAGAAATTAGAAGCTGCAGGTCAAAATTTAAATATTCCAATTTTTAATGTTCCATACCATCAAAAACTTTTAGGGGAGGAAGCTAAATCTTACATGGGATTGGCAGATATACACCAATATCCCCCTTCAAAATTTGCGTTTGATGAATCAGACTTAATTTTAATGGTTGGAACAAGACTTGACAATCAGATGAATTTTGGAAATCCCCCACTATTTCCTAAATCTACAAAAATTGTTTGTATAAATGGATCTCATGAAGAAATCGAATTAAATAGAGCTGCAGATATTAATATGCTGTGTGATCCAGGGGTATTTTTGGATACTTTAAGTAAATTAAAAGTAAATAATAAATGGAACTTAGACAATAAA
>CACPQG010000030.1 GCA_902636025.1 uncultured Pelagibacteraceae bacterium | reverse complement strand
ACTGGATTGTCGAGGCTGTTGTAGAAAGAATTGATATTAAACACAATATTTATAAAAAAATATTTGATACAAGAAAAAAAAATACCATCGTATCCTCAAATACATCCTCTATACCTATTAGCGTTTTATCTGAAAAATTATCTGAAGAAGATAAAAAAGACTTTTGTATTACGCATTTTTTTAATCCTGTGAGATACATGGGTCTCTTAGAGATTGTCAAAAGTAAAAGTTCGGATTTAGAAAAAATAAATTATCTTAAAAAATTTTGCGAACATGAGCTTGGCAAAGGAGCTATTATTTGTAACGACACACCTGGATTTTTGGGAAATAGAATTGGTGTATTTGCTATGCAAGTAGCAATGACAGAAGCATTTAAAATGAATTTATCCATTGAGGAAGCAGATGCAATTTTCGGTAGACCAATGGGAATTCCAAAAACAGGTGTGTTTGGACTTTATGATTTAATTGGTATTGATTTAATGTCAGACGTTCTAAAAAGTTTTATAAAGGAATTACCTGAAAATGATCCATTTCAGAAAGTTGCAAAAGAAATTCCATTAATAACAAAACTAATTAAAGATGGATATACTGGCAGAAAAGGCAAAGGTGGCTTCTATAGAATGAACAAACAAGAAAATAAAAAAATATTAGAGGCTATAAATTTGCAAACAGGACAATACTCAACATCTAAAAAAATTGAATTAGGAATAGAAAAAGTAGATTTAAATTTATTAATAAATAGGAAAGATAAATTCGGTGAATATGCCTGGTCAGTAATATCACAAATCATAAAATACTCGTCTTCTTTAGTTCCCGGTATTACAGATAAATTTAATGATATCGATGAAGCTATGAGGCTTGGTTTTAACTGGTCAATGGGACCCTTTGAAATGTTAAAATCGATTGGGGTTAAAAACTTTTTTGATAGAGTAGTAGATGTTAAAGGAAATTCTTTCTTAGAAAATTTATCAAAAACAAAAGATGAAAACTTTTATGGTCAGAGACAGCTTTATACAGATATTGAAACACTGGGTAAAATTAAACCAAGAGCAATTAAAATCGATAAAAATAAATCGGCTGATATATTTAGATTTAAGGATTTCAATATTGTTGAATTTACCACTAAAGCTTGTGCTTTAGATTATGACTCAATGGATGCATTAAAAAATGCTACCGATAAACCTTTAATTATAATTAATGAGAGTATGCAATTTTCAGCAGGAGTAAATTTAAAATACACAATGGAATTTGTGGAAAAAGGAGAATTTAAATCCATAGAAAAATTTATTAAATACTTTCAGCAAACTTGTAAGCATTTAAAGTATTCTAAATATCCAGTGATATCCGCCCCATCTGGTCTAGTTTTAGGTGGAGGAGAGGAAGTAGCAATTCAATCTAATTTTGTAGTCTCACATACAAACATAGTAATGGGATTGGTTGAAACTGGTGTTGGAGTAGTTCCGGCAGGAGGGGGATGTAAAGAAGTTTTATGGAGATGGTCGCAAACCGATGAAGCAAAAAAAGATCCTGATTATGCTCCACTTCAAGTTTTTAATATTATTGGTTATGCTAAAACAGCAACTTCAACGGTTGAGGCTCTGCCTTTAAAATTTTTAAGACCAGAAGATAAAAAAGTTATGAATAGAAATAGTCTTTTTGAAGAATCAAAAAAATTATTAGAGGAAAATAAAAATTTCCAACCACCAAAAGAATGTACGTTTAAGCTTTCAGGTAAACCCTTAAAAGATAAAATGATAAAATCTTTAGAGAAGCTTTATAATGATAAAATTATTTTGGATCACGGATTTAAAGTTGGAGAAGAATTAGCAAATGTTTTAAGCGGTGGAGATACAACAATAGATAAGCAACTAAGTGAAGATGATCTATATAATCTAGAACTTGATGCTTTTATGAGACTTATTCAAACTGAAAAAACACAACAAAGAATAAAACACACACTTGCAACTGGAAAACCATTAATCAATTAATTTTAAAGATTTAATGTAATCAGGTCTTAAAACATAGTTTGATTTGTTACCTTTTTTTATTTTTTTAAGAGCATCTAAGCCAAGAATTACTTTACCTATTGGAGTATATTCGCCATTATAAATTGGTATATCTTTTAATATAATAAAAAATTCACTGTCTTCGGTATCAAAATCATCACCTCGAGCCATAGCAACGGAGCCTGCAGTAAATTTAAAATCTTCATTTATTTCAGATTTTAAATTTCCTAAGCCTGATTTTCCGCTACCAACCTTTACATAATTTATACTTTCAATATTTCCATACTCAATATCTCCTGCTTGAATTAATGTGTTTTCTATAACTTTGTAAAAAGCTGAATTATTATACAAACCCTTTTTTGTTAATAATTTAAATCTTTTTACTGAATTTGGTGAGGTTTCAGGAATTAATCTAAT
>CACPQG010000029.1 GCA_902636025.1 uncultured Pelagibacteraceae bacterium | reverse complement strand
CTCGGCCAGACTCGAACTGGCACTCCCAAAAGGGCAAGGATTTTAAGTCCTTTGTGTCTACCAATTTCACCACGAGGGCATTAATGAATTTCATGAGTATTTATGCTAATATTTATAATTCAACAAGTCTAATAAGTAAATTTTTTTTATTTTATCTCTCTGTTTCCGAGTTTGTTCCGAGTTATCCTATAAACTCCTATTCAATTTATATTATTCAATCTTTTTGAGAATACCTGATAGAATTTTTCGAGTTTTTCAATCAACCATACAATATAATCGTCCCAGTCTTTTTGATTATCTAGAATACTATTTTTTCTAGCAAGTTTAATTCTTGAAGCTGCTCTATGTGGTAATAATTGCCAATCAAGCTTTTCTCCTAATTCATTCTCGATATTATTTTTATCCTTTTCAAGATTTTCAAAAATACTTTTATCGTTAACAATATAAAGCTCAGCTAAAACTCTATCTTCTTGGGAATTAAACACAGCATTGATACCAACTCCACTTGTTCCACTTGCAAAAGTATGCCAGTGTTGTGGTCTTGGTTTTCTTAGACTAAGTGGACTGTCATCTTTTTCTTTTATTCTTGATACCAATTTTTCCCAAAATGCTAGTTGTTGAAGTTTGGTTTCTCCAATATTTTCACTTTGAATTTTTGAAGCAGCAGTTGACACGCTTTTTGACCAATTATTTGGTTTACTTACGATTTCAAAGTTTGGTGCCATATTGTTTCCTATTTTTAGAACTTCAATTTGAATACCAAAAAAATTATATTCTTCTGAGGTAATATTATTTAACCAATCTAATGCAGCTCTATGCTCTTCATTAAATTTTGAAGCAACCCAAATAATTGTTACTGCATTTAAGCCTGTTGCGTAAGTTAAAAGTTGGCCAAGGTGCCTATGATTGGTCTTCTCCAATTGGTTTTCAATTAAAACCCAATTTCCATTCGCTTCATCTTTGCATAAAATATCTGCTCTAAAAGGACCAACATCTTTCTCTTCTGCTTCTACAATTAAATCAATACCTATTGCAGATCCTAATAATTCAATATTTTCTTCTTTTGCTAACCACGGAGTAAAATCTGTGCCCTCGTGTTCCCAAATATTTCTTATGTCTACTTTTTCAATTTTTCCTAAGTCGAATTTTTTCATATATTATTTTTCTTTTTGCTAAAATCAAATGTCCACGAATTTTCTGTAATATGAAGAGTTCCAACATCTTCAGGATGTTTTTTAAAATGTTCATTTAACCTCTTATCCTCCTCATGCTTCCATAAGTTATTAATACCAGCTTTCTTTTTCATATCCTCTACCTGTTGTAAAAGTGCATGGGTTTGACTTCCTAGATTGAGGATTCCCATTTCAACTTTTAGCGTACTATATTGCAGCTCCATTATTTTGGCTTGGGCTTCTTCCTTTTTATTTAAATTTTCTCTTAAATCTTTAGCAATCAATTCTAAATCAAATTTTGTTAGGTTTGGACTCTTCTCAAGATTCCAAAGGCAACTTTGTATTGTTGTGTGAGCCCAGCTTATTGTGTGTTTTTCTTTTTCTATATCTAAAATAATTTTTTCAAGTTTTTTAAATTTTCCGTCTTTATCACCAAATAAATTCATAGATTTAGTATATCAAATTATCTCTCCATTTCCGAGATAGTTCCGAGAATCTGAAAATTAATTAGTAAGATTTTCCAATAAAAATAATCCAATGATTTGAAAACATATATGATTATAAGGGATTAAGACGATTAGAGACTATTAGAGACTCTGAAATTCCCCAATTCAAACTATTTTAAGTCCTTTGTGTCTACCAATTTCACCACGAGGGCATGAGTTATTTTCATGAGTGTTTATGCTAATATTTATAATTGAACAAGATGAATAAGTAAATTTTTTTTATTTTATCTCTCTGACGTCTAGTCTACATCTAGTTGTCGTATAAAATCTTATAATCCATAACCGCGATCCCTAAAGGTTTTTTCATTTAATTATTTAATTTTTCGGATCTTTAAACTAGTCATTGCTCTATTTTTACAAAATTTATAATCATTATCTGCTAATTTATTTCCACTCGTATCAAATAATTTCCAATTATATTTAATGCAATCTGTTGGTTTTTTTCCTAGTTTTAATATTTTTAATTCTACAGTTCTTGATCTTCCAGCATCTGTTACAGAAAATGATCTTATTTCACCCTTTTTCCAAAAACCTAAGGGAAATTTGCAACCATTCTTTATATACTTAGTTTTTGATCTTCTTTGATCGTATACCCTTCCCATGCATTGACCATCATTAGTAACTGTAAATAATTGTGTTTTTTTTACTCTTCCCTCTCTATTTTTTTGAGTTCTTTTATAAACTTTAATGATTTCTTTTGTGAAAGGATTTTTCCAATCTTGAGGGCCTATAATTTTTTTTCTTCTCTTCTCACCAAAAATTTTATCTGCTGGTGTATATTTAATTTCTGTATCATTCCTTATTTCTCCACCAGTAAATAATTCTAATGGAATAAATCTTTCATCAGCTGATACT
>CACPQG010000028.1 GCA_902636025.1 uncultured Pelagibacteraceae bacterium | reverse complement strand
AATATCCTATGTTTATGCTCTACAATAAATCAAAAATTCCGAGCAGAATAAAAAATTTAAAAAAATATAAAAATGTTCTTAGAAGCTTAATTGCGGGATGTAAATTACTTCAAAAAAATAAATGTAAATTTATTGTTATGCCTTGTAATACAGCGCACTATTGGCACAAAGATATTCAAAAAAATATTAAGATTCCAATACTAAGTATGCCTAAAGAGGTTTTTTTATATACAAAAAAGACTTGTAAAAATAATTCTAAAATCGGAATACTTTGTACTGAGGCAACACTTGAAACAAAGGTTTATAATAAATACTTTGATAAAAATTTTAGTTTAATAAGTCCAAGTAAATCAATTCAGAAAAAAAGTGTAAATAAAGCCATCAACCTTGTGAAAATGGGAAAAGTAAAAGATGCTGAAAGAGCACTGAAACCCGCAGTTAATTATCTACTTAAAAAAAATTGTAAAAAAATAATATTAGGGTGTACTGAAATACCAATTGCGATATTTGCATATAAATCTTTCAAGAAAGTAAAAGAGTCTAAAATATTTATTGACCCTAATTTACTATTGGCTGAAGTATCTATGAGAAGATATAAGTAAAACCAACAACCTTATTTCAAAGATTGTTGGTTTTAATAAAATTTACTTGTTTGGATCTGGAACTTTTCTTAAGTATGGTTTTACAGTTTCCCATCCATCAGGATATATTTTTTTTGCTTCCTCGTTAGTTACTTTAGGAACAATAATAACATCCTCACCAGGTTTCCAGTCAGCAGGAGTAGCTATTTTATGTTTAGCTGTTCTTTGCATCGAGTCTATTGCTCTTAGTATTTCTGCAAAGTTTCTTCCTGTTGTCATTGGATATGTTAAAAATAAACCAATTCTCTTATCCGGTCTAATTATGTAAACAGTTCTTACTGTTTCATTATCTACCGCTGTTCTTCCCATTGAAGTAACACCAGCATCACCTTCTAACATGTTGTAAAGTTTTGCCACTTCCAATTTTTCGTCTGCAATAATTGGATAAGTCGGTTTCATTCCACAAACATCTTTAATGTCTTCCAACCATTTTACATGATCAGAAACTGGATCTACACTAAGACCTAAAACTTTTACATTTCTTGCATCAAACTCTGGTTTCATTTTTGCTAGTGAACCTAATTCAGTTGTGCAAACTGGTGTAAAATCTTTTGGATGTGAAAATAAAACACCCCAACTATCACCAAGCCACTCATGAAACGATATGTCGCCTTCTTGAGTTTTTGCTTTAAAATCAGGAGCTAAGCTATTTATTTTAAGTGTCATAATAATTACCCTCGATTAGTTTTTATAATTAAATTATATGCAAGATTGATTTGCCTTGCAATTTTTTATAATATTAGGAAATTATGATCTTTGAGCAGTTATTTGATACTAAATCTTCAACTTATACTTACATTATATCAAGTGGTGAGGGACGAGAGGCATTAATTATTGATCCAGTAATTGAACACACTAATGAATATTTAAAAATTTTAGAAAAGTTAAAATTAAAATTAGTTAAAGTAATTGACACACATATTCACGCTGATCATATTACTGCTCTTAATGAGTTAAATAAAAGAACTAGCTGTACACGAATAATGGGAGAAAATTCTAAATCAGAAGTTATAGATATTAAAGTTAAAGATAACGAAAAAATTAATATTGAGAAGATAGAATTAAAAGCTATGTATACCCCAGGTCATACGGATTGTTCCTACAGTTATTTTATGAAGGATAGAGTTTTTACTGGAGATACTTTATTAATAAATGGCACAGGAAGAACAGATTTTCAAAATGGCAGTTCATTTGATGCTTACGACTCATTGTTTAACAAATTATTAAAACTTCCTGAAAAAACTCTAGTTTATCCAGCACATGATTATAACGGTAAAAAGTTTTCAACGATTGAAACAGAGAGAAATAATAACCCAAGATTACAAGTAAGTTCAAAAGAAGAGTATGCTGAGATAATGGAGAATCTAAAACTAGCAAATCCTAAGATGATGGATGTTGCAGTCCCTGCTAACGTTAAAGGGCTTACTTTAGAACAGTTATAATTTGCGGTAAATAAAAGTATTGTAATTAGCCAATTAATATTTATATCTTTGTCATGGCATGCGAAAACCCAAAATGCATTTGTACGAATTGCACCAATGACACTTGTGCTTGTGAAAACAGCAAAGTGTGTTTGTGCAAACCAGAAAACACTTGTTGCTGTTGTTAAAAGTAGTTTTTAGTTAATCCTAAAAAAATAAAAAAAATTATGAATGAATTTTTAGAATCTATTATAAAAAGAGATCCTGCAGCAAAATCAAAACTCTCTGTAATTTTAACATATCCAGGAGTGAAAGCTGTATTTATGCATAGGATTGCAAATTTTTTTGCAATTGCAAAATTTGATTTAGTTGCAAGAATAATTTCACAGTTTTCAAGATTTATGACTGGGATTGAAATTCATCCAAAAGCAAAAATTGGAAAAAATTTATTTATTGATCACGGTATGGGAGTTGTAATAGGTGAAACATCAGACATAGGAGATAATGTTAC
>CACPQG010000027.1 GCA_902636025.1 uncultured Pelagibacteraceae bacterium | reverse complement strand
TATTTAGTTGATGAGAATGCAATTACAAAAAAAATTAAAGAAATATCCAGTGAATATAAATCGATTTTGATTATAAACCATGAACCATCAGTGAAAAATTTAGTACGAAATCTTACAAAAAATCATAATACGAATAATTTTAAACTAATGAATTATAAATTCCCAACAGCAGCATTTGCAAAAATTGAGTTTGATATTAAATCCTGGAATGAAATTGAGAAAAAAGGAGTTTTAAAAGAATTTATAAGACCCAAAGATCTTCAAGATTCTAAAGAATAACCAGCTGATCTCACAGTTCTAATTAAAGGTTTTGTATTTTGTATGTTAATTGCTTGTCTTAATCTTCTAATATGAACATCTACTGTTCTAGACTCAACATATATATCTTCCCCCCAAACATTATTTAGAAGTTGTTCTCTTGAATAAACTCTTTTTGGATTTTTGATAAAAAAATCTAAGAGTTTAAATTCAGTTGGACCCAAAGTAATTTCTTTATCTTTTCTATAAACTCTTTTTGTAATCCGATCTATTTTTAAATCAGTAAATTCTACAATGTCTGATGATGATTGAGGTTTAGATCTTCTCAATAAAGATTTTATTCTAGCATTCAATTCTTTTTGACTAAAAGGTTTAGTTACATAATCATCTGCACCTGTATCAAATGCTTTTAATTTGTCTTCTTCCTCCCCTTTTGCAGTTAACATAATGACAGGAATATCATTAAACTTATTATCTTTTTTTAAGTTTTTACAAATTTCAACACCAGATAATTCTGGTAACATCCAATCCATTAATATTAAATCTGGCTGTTTTGATTTTATTTGTTTAAGAGCATCTTCTCCATTTTCTGAATGACTGACTTTATAACCTTCTTTTTCAAGATTGTACTTTAACAAACTAACAATTGATGCTTCATCTTCAGCTATGAAAACATGAGCTGACATAAATCATTTTTCTCCTGTTACAATTGGCTCGGTGCCCTTTGGTCTGTCACCTTCTAAATATTCACCTTTAACTAAGTAATAAATTTGTTCTGCAACATTTGTAGTATGATCACCAATACGCTCAACGTTTTTGGTCACAAACAACAAGTGAGTTCCATCCTCTAAATTTTTTTCATTGTCTTTAAGATATTTTATAACATCTTGCATACAAAGATTTGTTAGATCATCTATTTGCTCATCACCTTCCCAAACATTTACTGCTATTGGCGCAGATCTTTCTAGATAAGCGTCTAATGTTGATTTTAATTGTTTTTGAACATTGGTAGATACTCTATTTAGTGAATCTACCAAATTCTTTGGAAGATTTTCATTAAGCAAAAGTGTTCTCTTGGATATATTTTTTGCTAAATCACCTATTCTTTCTAAATCTGAAGACATTTTCAAAGCCGTTACTGTCTCCCTTAAATCAATTGCCATAGGTTGTCTTAAAGCAATTAAATTTACAACTTGTTGTTCAATCAAGGCTTCATATTTATCTATTTTTTCATCATCTTGAATTACATTTTCAGCAATATCACTATTTCTTGTTGTAATGGCTTGAATTGCTTTACCTAAAGCATCCTCACATGCACTTCCCATCTTAACTATATTAGCATTCAGATTTTTTAGTTCTTCTTCGTAAGATTTAACTGTATGTGGTGCTTCAGACATTATCCAAACCTCCCTGTTATATAATCTTGCGTTTTTTTATTATCAGGATTCTTAAATATTTTATCAGTAGATCCATGTTCAATCAATTGTCCTAAATGAAAAAAACCTGTATTTTGAGAAACACGTGCTGCTTGAGCCATAGAATGAGTTACAATTATTATTGTGTGCTCTTTTTTTAACTCGTCAATCAATTCTTCAATTTGCGCTGTTGCTATAGGATCTAATGCTGAACAAGGCTCATCCATTAATATAACTTCTGGTCTTACAGAAATCGCTCTAGCAATACAAAGTCTTTGCTGTTGTCCTCCAGATAATCCAGTTCCAGGTTCATGTAATCTATCTTTTACTTCTTCCCATAGTGCAGCCTTTTTCAAACTAGTTTCAACAATTTCATCCATTTCTTGTTTTGATTGAGCCATACCATGAATTGTTGGACCGTAAGATACATTTTCATATAAAGTTTTTGGAAAAGGATTAGGTTTTTGAAAAACCATACCAATTTTTTCTCTTAGTCTTACTACATCACAACTTTTATCATTGATATTAAAGTCATTAATTAAAATTTCTCCTTTAACACTACAAATATCAATTACATCATTCATTCTATTAAGACATCTTAGGAAAGTTGATTTACCACAACCAGATGGACCAATTAATGCTGTTACTTGATTTTCCTCAATATCTAAACTTATATTAAAGAGCGCTTGTTTTTTTCCATAAAAAACATCAACATCTTTTGCTTTAATCTTTATCATTTTAACTCCATTTTTTTTCAAACTTATGTCTAATTATTTGGGCAAATAAATTCATTGTTATTAAAAAACCAAGTAAGACCATTATACACGCCGAGACTTTTTCTACAAATCCCCTTTCAGCACTTTCAGCCCAAATATAAATTTGAACTGGTAAACTTGCAGCAGGATCCATAGGTGATCCAGGTATCGTGTTAACAAAAGCAACCATACCAATTAAAATGAGGGGTGCGGTTTCTCCTAAAGCTTGAGCTAAACCAATTATTGTTCCTGATAACGTACCAGGCATAGAAAGAGGAACTGTATGATGCATTGTGGTTTGCA
>CACPQG010000026.1 GCA_902636025.1 uncultured Pelagibacteraceae bacterium | reverse complement strand
CTCCACAAATTCCCAATTTAAGTTTTTTATTTTGCTTTCTTCCTTTTAGTGTAGCAATTTCAATTAAATCTCCTACACCATCATCTATTGATATAAATGGATCGACATCAAATATTTTATTTTCAATATAATCATTTAAAAATTTACCACTGTCATCCCTGCTAATACCAAATGTTGTTTGTGTTAGATCATTCGTTCCAAAACTAAAAAAATCAGCATGTTTAGCTATATCTTTAGCTTTTATCGCAGCTCTCGGTAATTCGATCATTGTACCTACTAAGTAATCTATTTTTGTTTTATTTTCTGCTTTTACTTGATCTGCAACTTTATCAACCAAATTTTTCATTATTTCTATTTCAGCTTCGGTTGAAACTAAAGGAATCATAATTTCTGGAATAATTGATTTAATTTTTTTATTCTTACATTCAATTAGAGCTTCAAAAATTGCCCTGCATTGCATTTCATAAATCTCAGGAAAAGAAATAGCCAATCTACATCCTCTATGTCCCAACATTGGATTATGTTCATGTAACTCACCTATTCGTGACTCAATCTCTGCAACTGTTAATCCAAGTGCATCAGAAACATCTTTTATTTCTTTTTCATTTTTTGGTAAAAACTCATGTAATGGAGGGTCCAAAAGTCTAACTGTAACTGGGAGGCCATTCATTATTTTAAATATTTCTATAAAATCTTTCTTTTGATGAGGAAGTAGTTTTGCAAGAGCTTTATTTCTATCATTTGTTGTTTTAGACAATATCATTTCTCTAACAGACATAATTCTATCTTCATCAAAAAACATGTGCTCTGTTCTACATAGTCCAATACCTTCTGCTCCAAAGTCTCTTGCTGTTTTAGTATCAGTTGGAGTTTCTGAATTAGTTCTTACTTTCAGTTTTCTATAACTATCAGCCCAACTCATTAATTTTGAAAAATCACCTGATATTTCTGGTTTGATTGTTTGAACTTCTCCCAATATTATTCTTCCGCTGGAACCATCGATTGTTATTATTTCGCCTTCTGTGACTTGTATTTGATCAGTTTTAAATAATTTATTTTCATAGTCTATATTAATTTCACTTGATCCAGAAACACACGGTCTTCCCATACCTCTTGCAACAACTGCAGCATGACTAGTCATTCCTCCTCTAGAAGTTAAAATACCTTTGGCTGCATGCATCCCATGTATATCTTCTGGTGATGTTTCGACTCTAACTAAAATAGTATTTTGCATCATGCCATTAAGTCTTTCTGCCTCTTCTGATGAGAAAACTACCTTTCCACTAACCGCACCTGGGGATGCAGGCAATCCTTTTGCTATTACCTTTATTTCACTTTTTTCATCTAAGGTTGGATGAAGAAGTGTATCCAAAGAATTTGGATCAATTCTCAAAATAGCTTCTTTTCTGGAGATTAATTTTTCTTTTACCATATCTACTGCAATTTTAACTGCTGACTTTGCGGTCCTTTTTCCAGATCTAGTTTGAAGCATCCAAAGTTTTTTATTTTCTACGGTAAACTCAACATCTTGCATATCTTTGTAGTACTTTTCTAAAGTAGATAATATTTTTTTAAGTTGTTTAAATACTTTTGGCATAGTTTCTTCCATTGAGAATTCTTTTGCGCCAGAATTAATCCTTGCTTTTTTTGTGATATGTTGAGGTGTTCTTGTTCCCGCAACAACGTCTTCGCCTTGTGCATTGATTAAATATTCGCCGTATATTTCATTTTTTCCACTCGATGGATCTCTCGTAAAAACTACTCCAGTAGCACAGTCATCACCCATGTTACCAAAAACCATTGATTGAACATTTACTGCAGTACCCCAATCATCTGGTATATGATTTATTTTTCTGTACACTTTGGCGCGATGGCTTTGCCAAGATAAAAAGACTGCAGATATTGCTCCATCAAGTTGTTTATAAACATCTTGTGGGAATTCTTTCTTGGTCTTTTCTTTTACCACATTTTTAAAATCACCAATTAGTGCATCCCAGTCTCGCTCATCTAATTCGGTATCTAACAAAACTCCTTTTGTTAATTTATAATTCTCAATTAACTCCTCAAAATTATAACTGTCTACTCCAAGTACAACACTCGAATACATTTGAATAAATCTTCTGTAACTATCTTTTGCGAACCTTTTATTTGAAGTTTTGTCAGCTAAAGCAATAACAGTTTTATCATTTAGACCTAAATTTAGTATCGTATCCATCATTCCTGGCATTGATACTCTTGCACCTGATCTTACAGAGACTAATAAAGGATTTTTTAAATCTCCAAACTTTTTATTTGTTTCTCTCTCGATTTGAGATAGCTGCCTACTAATTTTTTTTGCTATTTGCTTATTAAGCTGCTTGTTATTTTTATAAAATAAATCACAAACTTCAGTAGAAATTGTAAATCCAGGAGGAACTGGCAATCCCATTCTCCCCATTTGAGATAAATTAGCACCTTTTCCACCAAGAAAATTCTTTGGGTTTTTAATTTTTTTTGAAAACTTAGAATTAAAGTTTAAAATTAAGTCTTTCATTAGGCACTTTCGATTTTAGAAAAATTAATATAATTTTCAAATGTTCTACAAAACATTTGAAGAAGTTCCAATCGATTTTTTCTAATTATTTCATCATTGTCATTAACAATTATATTATCAAAAAAAGCAAAAATTATAGGTTTTGCAGTCTTAAGATTATCAAGAGTAGTTTCATAATTCTCATCATTATCTATATTTGTAAAATATTTTTTTAATTCTTTTATTTTCTTGAATAAATTTTTTTCAAAGTCATTTTTAAAT
>CACPQG010000025.1 GCA_902636025.1 uncultured Pelagibacteraceae bacterium | reverse complement strand
AATGCTTTTTAGAAGCGTAGATGATCGAATGGTCACAAATATGCTTCCAAAAACATTTAAAGCAATGGAAAAATGGGATGGTAAAGAATTACCCCCAGAAGAAGTTTTTGAGGCATTTTATTTAGATTTTAAATTTCTTGTTGAGAAAAAAACATTTGGAAAATTAGCAACCCAATTAAATTACGAAAAAAATGGTTTTAAAAGCATTCTAAAAAAACTTCAACGTAAAATGAAAAAATTTGAACAAGGTAATTATAAAGAGCAAATCATGAATGTGCACAAACGTTGGGCAAATGTTGAATATTGGAGAGCTATAAAGAGAAGAGCTCCAGATATTACTTATTCAAAATATCTTAAAGCAATGGATATGTATGAAAATGAAGATGGAAAAATATCACAAGTTTCAGAAGATAGAAGAGTGCACAGAATATTATGGCTTAGAACTTTGGAGATTGCTTTTTTTGTAACTATATTATGTTTTTTAATGGCATACCCGATCGCACATTTGCTAGCAACCTTACCAATGAAATATAGCAATCTATTAATGATTTGTGTTCTATTACCTTTCTGGACTTCTTTATTAGTAAGAACAGCAAGTTGGATGATACTTTTACAACAACAAGGAATTGTAAATGATTTTTTTGTATGGATTGGCCTTGTTGGCGAGGAAAGTAGACCAGAAATGATGTACAACAAAACAGGCACTTATGTTGCAATGACCCAAATTTTATTACCTTTTATGGTGCTGCCACTTTATAGTGTCATGAAGACAATTTCCCCAAGTTTAATGAGGGCCGGAAAATCACTTGGAGGAACCCCTTTTGTAGCTTTTTGGAAAGTTTATTTTCCCTTAACAATTCCTGGAATTGGGGCTGGCTGTTTATTGGTTTTTATACTTGCAATTGGATACTATATTACACCAGCACTTGTTGGAGGTGCCTCAGGTACTTTAATAAGTAATCAAATAGCCTTTCATATGAAAAGTACTTTAGATTGGAGTTTTGCATCTGCAATGGGTCTAATGCTTCTAACCGGAGTTCTTGTGATTTATTGGATTTATAACAAACTTGTTGGAGTAGATAATATAAAACTAGGATAATTATGGCATTACCAAAATATACAGAGACAAGATATAGAATTTGGCACTATTTTTATCTTTTTATATGTACCTGTGTTTTTTTCTTTTTGATTGCGCCTTTATTTGTAATTTTTCCATTATCATTTAATGCAGAAGAGTTTTTAGTTTTTTCAGATGGAATGAAAAGATTAGATCCAGATGCATTCTCACTAAGATGGTATAAGGATATGATATATGGAACTAAAAATCCTTGGGGTCTTGCAACAAAAAATAGTTTTATAATTGCAACTTTTGCCACAATAGGCTCAGTGATACTTGGAACAGTTGCAGCATTAGGGCTAAGTAGCAGACATATGCCTTATAAAGGAATAATAATGGCTACACTAATATCTCCAATGATCGTACCTTTAATTATTTCTGGTGTTGCAATATTTTTCTTTATGGCAAAAGCAGGTCTGGCTGCAACTCATACAGGAATAATTTTGGCACACATTGTTTTAGGGACTCCGTTTGTAGTAATTACAGTAACTGCTACACTATCTGGTTTTGATCATAGCGTAACTAGAGCTGCATCAAGTTTAGGAAGTGATCCCGTTAATACATTTATGAAAATTACATTACCTTTGATTTTACCAGGAGTAATATCTGGTGGTTTATTTGCCTTTGTAACTTCTTTTGATGAAGTAGTAGTTGTTTTATTCTTAGCTGGATTAGAAAATACAACTATTCCAATTCAAATGTGGACAGGTTTAAGAGAACAATTAAGTCCGACTATTTTGGCAGTTGCTACATGTTTAATTGTTTTATCAACTCTTATTTTGGTTACAGCTGAACTTTTAAGAAGAAGATCAGAAAGAATTAGAGGAATAAGTAGATAATTAATCTACCGACTCAATTACAGTAGCAATCCCCATGCCAAGACCGATACATTGAGTTGAAAGTGCATATTTTTTGTTTTCTCTTCTTAGAAGATCAGCAGCTTTTCCAGTAATTCTAGCTCCTGTAGCTCCAAGCGGATGTCCTAAGGCTAATGCACCCCCATCAATGTTAACTTTTTTTTGGTCAATGCCTAAATCTTTTATACAAGCTAAAGATTGTGATGCAAAAGCCTCGTTAAGTTCAAAGATATCAATTTTATCAATTGATAAATTTGCACGCATAAGTGCTTTTTTTGATGCACCTATTGGACCAAGTCCCATGTAATCTGGATCACAACCTTCAACAGCTGTAGAAACTATTCTACCCAATATATTAAGATTATTTTCTTTCGCATAATTTTCTTCACAGATTATTGTTGCCGCTGCTCCATCAGTTAATGGTGATGATGTTGCTGCTGTGACTGTTCCTTTTGTATCAAAAGCAAGTTTTAATTGATCTAATTTTTCTTGAGTACTATTGGGTCTAATATTTCCGTCTTCTTTACATTCACCTATTGGAATTATTTCTTCAGATAACTGTCCATTTTTTTGAGCTTCATGTGCTTTATTATGACTTGATATTGCAAATTCTTGTTGCTCTTCTCTTAAAATATTAAATTTTTTTGCTACGTTTTCAGCTGTAGTACCCATTGAAAAATATACATGAGGGTTTTCTTTTTCAGTATAAGGATAAGGGACTGGGTCAAATCCAGTATTAACTCTAGACATACTTTCTACTCCACCACAAATAAAAACTTTGCCTGACCCCATTGCAATTTTACCTGACGCTATATGGATAGCCTCCATTGAAGATCCACACCACCTGTCAACGGTCATACCTGAAGTTTTAACATTCATATCAGCTAAAAAAGTAACTAATTTTCCAATGTTAAAACATTGTTCACCAACTTGAAAAGCACAACCGACTACAACATCTTCAATATCTTCCTTGTTAATTTTGCTTTTAGAAACTAAATTTTTTACAACTTCGGATAATAAATTTACTGGCTTAACATCAATAAGTGCACCCTTCCTTGCCATAGTGAAGGGCGAACGAGCA
>CACPQG010000024.1 GCA_902636025.1 uncultured Pelagibacteraceae bacterium | reverse complement strand
AAATATTTAAATTTTTAATTTCATTATCCATGGAGCTAATGTCTATTATTTTATCAAAAAAATCGTTAATTTCTGTATTTTCATCATATATTTCCTCTTCAAGAATAAAATAAAGTGCTAGAGGAGAATAGGTTGGATGTTTAGAATTAATTATTTCAACTAATTCTTTTTTAACTTCCTCAGTATTTTTTATACTCTGAAAGCTAGTGATTATTTTATTATACCTCTCAGCAATTTTTATTTGCTTTCGTAATTTTAATTCTTGTAAACCAAAAAAAAATATTATGGATAAAACTACAATTAAAACAGAAATGATAATTAATTTGCTATTATTAATAAAAAATTTTTTTATTTTTTCTTTTTTAGCGTTTTCGTTTATAAGTTGGATTTCCTCTTCCATAATTACATCATATTTCTTAAGACAAACTGTAGTATTCCACCATTTTTATAATATTCAAGTTCATTCTTTGTATCTATTCTGCATAATGTTTTTATTTTCTTTATATCACCTGATAAATATTTAATTTCTATTTCAATTTCGTCTGATGGATTTATTCCTTTTTCTATTTTTAAAATAGAAATTAATTCTGAACCAATAAGTTTAAGTTTTTTTCTATCAACTCCAGCTACAAATTGTAGAGGGAGTATACCCATTCCTATTAAATTAGATCTATGAATCCTTTCAAAACTTTCTGCTATCACAGCTTTAATACCTAAAAGTTTAGTTCCTTTAGCTGCCCAATCTCTTGATGAGCCTGTGCCATATTCTTTTCCACCAATTACTATTAAATCCGTATTTCTTTTTTTATACTCCACTACTGCATCATATATAGGCATAACTTTATCGTCAGGGTAAAGCTTGGTGAAACCACCTTCTGTGCCTGGGGCCATCTCATTCCTTATTCTTATATTTGCAAAAGTTCCTCTCATCATTACCTCATGATTTCCTCTTCTTGAGCCATATGAATTATAATCTTTTGGTAAAACCTGATGCTTCATAAAATATTCACCTGTTGGACTGTCTTTCTGAATAGATCCAGCTGGTGAAATGTGGTCTGTTGTAACCATGTCTCCTAAAATTAACAATGGTCTTGCGTCTTTAATTTCTTTGAAGCCCTCAGGCTTATCTGAAAGAGAATCGAAGAAAGGTGGTCTTTTCACATATGTAGAACTTTCATCCCAGTTATAAATACTCGTTTTATCTGTTTTTATTTTTTGCCATTGTGCGGGCCCTAATGATACATTTGAGTATCTTTTAATAAACATATCAGGATTTAAAGATTTATTTAGAGTATCCTCAATTTCTTTATTTGTTGGCCAGATATCTTTAAGAAAGATATCTTTTCCATTTTTACTTTTTCCTAATGGATCTTTGTATAGATCAACTTCCATATGTCCAGCTAAAGCGTAGGCAACGACTAAAGGAGGTGATGCTAAATAATTCGCTTTAATATGTGGTGATATTCTTCCCTCAAAATTTCTATTACCCGATAAAACAGATACACCATACAAATTTTTGCTTTCTATAGCTTTTACAATATTGTCATTTAATGGACCTGAGTTTCCAATGCATGTAGTACAACCATATCCAACTAGGTTAAATCCAAGAGCATCCAAATATTTATTTAACTCTGCTTTTTCTAAATAGTCTGTTACCACTTGCGAACCTGGGGCTAATGATGTCTTCACCCATGGCTTAGTTTTGAGACCAAGTTCAACTACTTTTTTTGCAAGTAATCCCGCACCAATTAAAACATTTGGATTTGAGGTATTGGTGCATGACGTAATTGCAGCAATTAATATTGATCCATCCTCGATTTTGAAATCTGTATTTTCAACTTTTGAACTACTTTTTTCATATCGACCAGTTGCTTCTTTAAAAACTATTTTAAAACTTTTTGAAGCTTCATTTAATAAAACTTTGTCTTGAGGTCTTTTTGGTCCAGAAATAGTTGGAACCACTTTTGACATATCAAGTGATATTGTATCAGTAAATTCTATGTCTTCACTCGCCCAGAGACCTTGTGCTTTTGCATATTCTTCAACTATTTTAACTTCATTTTCGTCTCTTCCTGAAAATTTTAAATATTTCAAGGTTTCGTTATCAACTGGAAAAAATCCACAAGTGGCTCCATATTCTGGTGCCATATTAGCTATGGTTGCACGGTCTGCGAGTGATAAATTTTTTAATCCGTCACCAAAAAACTCAACAAATTTTCCAACTACTCCTTTATCTCTTAACATCTTAACAACTGTCAAAACTAGGTCAGTTGCTGTGGTTCCCTCTGGTAATTTATTTTTCACTTCAAACCCAATCACTTCTGGTATTAACATTGAAATTGGTTGACCAAGCATTCCTGCCTCTGCTTCAATACCTCCGACACCCCATCCAAGAACTGATAAACCATTAACCATTGTTGTATGACTATCTGTTCCAACTAGAGTATCTGGAAATAAGTATTCATCATCTTTGTAAGATTCTTTCCAAACAACTTTTGATAGATATTCTAGATTCACTTGATGGCAAATGCCTGTTCCAGGAGGAACTATTCTAAAATTATTGAATGCTTGCTGTCCCCATTTTAAAAAGGAATATCTTTCACCATTTCTTTCAAATTCAATATCTACATTTTTTTCAAAAGAATCTGATTTAGCCGATTGATCTACTTGAACTGAATGGTCTATAACTAAATCGACTGAGGATAGTGGATTTATTTTTTTAGGATCTTTATTTTTTTCTTTAACAGCCTCTCTCATTGCAGCTAAATCTGCAACTGCAGGTATACCTGTGTAGTCTTGTAATAAAACTCTTGCAGGTCTATATGCTATTTCTGTATTAGATTTTTTTTCTTTAAGCCAATTTTTGACTGAGTCAATTTGTTTTCGAGTTACTGTTAAATCATCCTCGTACCTTAATAAATTTTCTAGAAGTACCTTTAATGACTTCGGAAGTCTGGATATACCTGATAATCCATTTTTTTCAGCCTCAGCAAGTGAATAATACTTATAATCTTTAGAATTAATATTTATTGTATTTAAAGATTTATAAGAATTTTTATTACCTG
>CACPQG010000023.1 GCA_902636025.1 uncultured Pelagibacteraceae bacterium | reverse complement strand
TGGATAAGGAACTTCTTCAAATTTAGGAACTCTAACAAATACTTTAATAGTATAGATAAAGACGTTTTAGAACTTCATATTGCTCACAATGAAGGTAATTATTTTTGTACGAGTGATGAGTTAAAAATGCTTGAAGATAACAATCTAATAGCAGTTTCTTATTGTAATGAAAAAGGTGAAGTAAATGAGAAATCAAATCCAAATGGAGCGCTGCAAAATATCGCTGGTATTTTTAATAAAGAAAAAAATATTTTAGGTATGATGCCTCATCCTGAAAGGATGATTGATAAGTATCTCTCAGGAGAAGATGGATCAATTTTTTTTAAAAATTTATTAAATAATCTTAAATGACAACAGTAAACGAACAAGTAGCTATAGATCATGGATTAAAAAAAGATGAGTTTAAAAAGATTTGTGATCTTATGAAAAGAACACCAAATCTAACTGAACTCGGAATTTTTTCAGCTATGTGGAATGAACATTGTTCTTATAAATCTTCAAGAAAACATTTAAAAAATCTCTACACACAAGGCAAAAGAGTAATACAGGGACCAGGTGAAAATGCTGGTGTTATCGACGTTGATGATGAAGATGCCATCGTTTTTAAAATTGAAAGTCATAATCACCCATCATTTATAGAACCATATCAGGGTGCTGCAACTGGTGTAGGTGGTATCATGAGAGATGTTTTTACAATGGGTGCAAGACCTATTGCTAATTTAAATTCAATACATTTTGGATCAACTCAACACAAAAAAACAAAAAATTTATTAAGAGGAGTTGTGAAAGGAATTGGTGGTTATGGAAATTGCATTGGAGTACCAACAATTGGTGGTCAAACCTGTTTCGACGAATCTTATAATGGAAATATTTTAGTAAATGCAATGACACTTGGATTAGTAAATAAAAAAAAGATATTTTACTCAAAGGCAGCTGGTATTGGTAAACCTGTAATTTATGTTGGATCAAAAACTGGGAGAGATGGAATACACGGTGCTAGCATGGCGTCAGCAGTATTTGATGATAAAATTGAAGAAAAAAAACCAACAGTTCAAGTTGGAGATCCGTTTACAGAAAAACTTTTACTAGAGGCATGTTTAGAATTAATGGCTGATGATTCTATTATATCAATTCAAGATATGGGTGCAGCTGGATTAACATCGTCAAGCATTGAAATGGCTTCAAAAGGTAAACTGGGAATAGAACTAGATTTAAACAAAGTTCCATGCAGGGAAGAAAAAATGACACCTTATGAAATTATGCTATCTGAGAGTCAAGAAAGAATGCTTATTGTGCTTGAGAATGGAAAAGAGGAAAATGCGAAAAAAATATTTGATAAATGGGATTTAGATTTTGCTGTAATTGGAAAAACAACAACTTCAAAAAAAATTGAACTTTATTTCGATAGTAAAAAAGTTGCGGATATTCCAATTGATTTTTTAGCTGAAGATGCACCAGAGTATGATCGTAAATGGAAAAAAACAAAACTACCTCAAAAAATAAAATTTAAAAAAGAGAATTTTAAATCTCTTAAGATAAATAATTGTTTAATAAAATTACTTTCAAATCCAAATATTTGTGAAAAAAAATGGATATGGAACCAGTACGATCACACAGTTATGGGAGACACCATACAAAAACCTGGTGGAGACGCTGGTGTTGTGAGAATTCATGGAACTGAGAAAGCAGTTGCTGCAAGTGTGGATTCTTCAGCTACATATTGTTTTGCGCATCCGTTAACTGGAGGAAAACAAGTGGTATGTGAAAGTTGGAGAAATCTTATTTCAGTGGGCGCTGAACCAATTGCAATAACTAATTGCTTAAATTTTGGAAATCCTGAGAAAGAAAAAAATATGGGTGAGTTTGTTGAATGTGTACAGGGCATATCTGAGGCTTGTAAATATTTAGATTTCCCGGTCGTTTCTGGAAATGTTTCTTTTTATAATGAAACAAAAGACAAAGGTATTAAGCCCACCCCATCAATTGGTGGAGTTGGATTATTAAAAAATTACAAAAATATGTTAACTATGGATCTAAAAAACGAGGGTAATGTAATAGTTGTTATTGGTAAAACCGAAGGTCATCTTGACCAAAGCGTGTTTGCA
This sequence comes from uncultured Pelagibacteraceae bacterium, assembly GCA_902636025.1. Lineage (GTDB taxonomy): Bacteria > Pseudomonadota > Alphaproteobacteria > Pelagibacterales > Pelagibacteraceae > Pelagibacter. Next base: position 1,236 of record CACPQG010000023.1, on the reverse strand, counting down.
AGAAGCATTCTAAATGAAAAAAAAGGTCCTCCACCAGAAATTAATCTTTTTAATGAAAAAAATAATGGTTCTACTGTTATGAAATTAATGAAAGAAAAACTTATACTATCTTGTAGAGATGTATCCCTTGGTGGAATTCTTATAGCTATTGCGAAAATGTGTATCAAAGGAAAAAAGGGAGTTAAATTAAACAAATTGAAAAGCTTAATAAATAAATTTGAGTTTTTTTTCAGTGAAGATCAAGGAAGATACATAATTGAAGTTTCTAAGAAAAACTTAAAAAAAGTTGAAAATATCTTAAAAGAGAACTCAGTACACTTTGATAATTTAGGGGAAGTTCAAAAAGATAATTATATTAGTATAGATAATGAAAAGATATCAGTTGACGAATTATCTAAACATAATAAAAATTGGCTAATGGAGTACATGGTGCAATAATGGCAATGAATGTAAAAGAATTGGAAGCTCTTATTAAAGAGGCCTTTCCTGATGCAACTGTTGAGATTCAAGACTTAGCAGGTGATGAAAATCATTATTCTGCGACAGTAATCTCATCTCAATTTGTAGGAAAAAGTAAAATAGAACAGCATAAAATGGTATATAGTTCGCTAAAGGGCAAAATGGGAAATCAGTTACATGCACTTGCCTTGAAAACGAAGGAGAAAAATGGATCAACAAATTAAAGAAACAATAAGTAACGAGATTAAAGCAAATGATGTATGCCTATTTATGAAAGGTTCGCCTGATGCGCCTCAGTGTGGTTTTTCTTTAGCAGTGGCTAATATATTAAAAGTTTTAGAAGTAAATTTTAAAAGTGTAGATGTTTTGCAAAACCAAGATATACGACAAGGTATTAAAGATTATAGTGAGTGGCCAACTATACCACAATTATACATCAAAAATGAATTTATTGGTGGATGTGATATCATTAAAGAAATGTTTGAAAATGGCGAATTGAAAAAAGTTTTAAAGGATAAAAATATACCTCATAAATCATGAAGCAATTCATTTATAAAACTTTAATAGCAGTTATTGCTATAGTTTTAGTTTATGAATTAACGATTGCAAAACAGATTAAGGAATTTACATCTCAAAGTGAAGTTCTTATGACAAAAGAAGGTCGTAAGGATGGGGTAAACAAAATTAGAGAAGAATTAAAAAAAGCTGTAAAAAAAGAACGTTATCTATCTAAAGAAGATGCCAAATTAATAAATCAATTTATTCAAAAAATAAAAA
>CACPQG010000022.1 GCA_902636025.1 uncultured Pelagibacteraceae bacterium | reverse complement strand
TAGATTGCAGCTAGAACCGCAACAGGAAAAGCTATCATTAAACAAACAAGTATAGAAAAAATTGAGCCCATAAATGAACTAGCTATACCAGCTAGTTCAGCTTCTCTTGAGTCTGCATTTGTAAAAAAACTAATATTAAATTTACTTTCAACCTTACCATTTACAACAAGTTGATCAAAAATTTTTAATTGATAATCGCTTACTCTTCTTTGGTCTTCAGGTAAATCTCTTGGATAATTTCCTTTAAAGACTTGGTCTAAATCATCTGAAGCAGTTAGATAAACTTCTTTTGTTTTTCCTATTAAATTAGGGTCATTTAAAAGCTCATTTTTAATTTCTTTTTCGAAGAAATAAGACACCATTCTCTTCAATTCATTTTCTTGATCCTCATTGGCATTTAGATCTAAATCAGCCATTGATTTTAATGCTATATCGTAATAATCGGCATCTTGTATATCTTCTTTAGAAGGGTTTTGTTCTAACATCATTAGTTCGGGATCAAAAGTTACTGGAACAATGAGCCAAGTTTTTTGAAAAGCTGAATAGCCAGTTGAAAAAATTTTGAAAATAAAAATTGTTAAAAATAAAAGTGCCATAAAAATTGCACTTTGACCGTATAAGCGAAATCTCTGCTCAGCCTTGTATCTTTTATTTAATAATTGTTCTTTATTTTTATTCATATTTCTCTCTATATTTTTTAACAACTCTTAAGGCCACAATGTTTAAACAAAGCGTTACTAAAAATAATGACATACCTAAAGCAAAAGCAGCTTGCGTTTTTGGGTCACCAAAAGCTTGGTCACCAATTAGAATAACTACAATTTGAGCTGTAATTGTTGAAGTAGATTCTAATGGATTTAAAGTTAAATTAGCAGCTAAACCAGAGGCCATAACAACTATCATTGTTTCTCCAATAGCTCTTGAAACACCAAGCAAAATAGATCCAACTATCCCCGGCAATGCTGCAGGAAAAATAACTCTCTTGATTGTTTCTGATTTAGTTGCTCCCATAGCATAACTTCCATCTCTTAAACTTTGAGGTACACTTGTAATTACATCGTCACTTAAACTTGAAATAAATGGTATGATCATAATGCCCATTACCCCTCCTGCTGCTAAAGCACTTTCAGCTGAAACTTCGAGACCCATTGAGGTTCCTAATTCTTTTAAAAATGGGCCAACAGTTAGGGCAGCAAAAAAACCATAAACAACTGTTGGTATACCAGCTAAAATTTCAATTAATGGTTTTGCATATTGTCTAACTTTAGCTGATGCATATTCAGCTAAATAAATTCCACTCATTAATCCAATTGGTATAGCAACACACATAGCAATAAATGCAATAAAAAAAGTACCTGCAAAAATAGGAACTGCTCCAAAAGTATCTGAATACATTGTCGGATCTAAAGCCTCAGAAGAATCTCTAACAAAAGCTTTTGCTGGATACCAGTGAGTTCCAAAGACAAAATCAAATAATGGAATTACTTTAAAAAAATCTATAGTTTGAAATATAAGTGAGAAAACTATTCCAACAGTAGTTAATATTGCAGCTAAAGAAGCTGTAAATAAAACTGCGTTCAAAAATTTTTCAACTGGTTCTCTTGTTCTAGAATTAGATGAAATTCTTTTATACGCATAAGCAACAGAGGCAATAATTGCAGATAATACTATAACAACTTTTGAACTTTGTGCTATTGATAGAAGACTTAAATATTTTTCAGCAGAAGCATCAATGAAAGGTGTAATTTCTCCGGTGAATTGACCTCGAGATAATGCTTTTGTCTTTTCGTATATTAAATTTAATTCATCATCAAGATAACCTTGATTTGAATAATCACTTAATATTAATAGTTTTACAATTGTGGGCTCAAAAATTGCCCATAAAGAAAAAATTATAAAGGCTGGTATTGCACACCAAATTGCAAGATAATAACCATAAAATTGTGGTAATGCAGTTAATCTTTTTTTTGTAGATTGAATTGTATATGCTTTTTTGCGTCCAAAATAATAACTTGTGAAACCTAGAAGAACAATAAATATAAATAATATTAAGTTCAAAGAATCTCCTTTATTGAGGACTGTACTATTAATTTAAAAAAAAGGGGTCTAAAAAAGACCCCCTTTTTTAATCATTTGTTAACTGAGGAATAATTAATTACCCATAGCAACTAGTTTGGTAGCATTAGTTCTAGTTGTTTTATACAACTTAGAGTCTAATGGCACTAAACCAATGTCTGCTAGGTAACCACCTTTTCCAATAGCTTTCTTCGTTGTGAATTCTTTCACAAACTCATGTAAGCCTGGAATTACTCCAACGTGAGCTTTTTTCACGTAGAAGAATAAAGGTCTAGCAACAGCATAACTGTAGTCTTGAATAGACTTCAATGATGGTTGTCCACCATCAATACTTGCTGCTTGCAATTTATCTTTTGCAGCTAAGAAATAACTGAAACCAAAGAAACCAAACATATCTTTATCTTGAGTTAACTTTTGGATGATTAAACTATCATTTTCTCCAACTTCAATAGCAGCACCATCTTCTCTGTAAAGTTTTTGAGGTTTTTTGTATTTTTTATTTCCAGCTTCAAAACCAGCTTTATAAAGAGCTTTAGCTTCTTTGGTCATACCTTTTTTCATAACTAAAGAATTCCAAGCATCTCTAGTTCCTGATGTTCCTGGTGGGATCATCACTGAAATTTTTTGTTTTGGTAAGCTAGGGTCAATTTGGTCCCAAGTTTTATAAATATTTGGAACTAATTTACCGTCAACAACTGTATGAGCAGCTAGTGCTAAATACAAATGTTCTTTAGTAAAGTTTACTGGTTTTGCATCTTTGCTGTAAGCTAATGTAATACCATCGTTACCAATTACGATCTCAACGATTTCATTTACACCATTTTTCTTACAAAGAGCTTTTTCTTTATCTTTCATAGCTCTTGATGCATTTGTAATATCAGGATGTTGTTCACCTACACCAGCACAGAATAGTTTAGCTCCACCACCAGTACCAGTAGATTCGATTACAGGAGTTTTAAATCCTGAACCACCAAATCTTTCAGCAACAACTGTTGCGTAAGGGAATACCGTAGAAGAACCAACTATCTTAATTTGATCTCTTGCTTGAGCAACAGTTGCTATTGATAAAGCAACTAATGAAGCAATTACTATAGTTAGTTTTTTCATTATCTTTAATCCTTTCTTTATTTTTTATTTAAAAGATTGCTGACAAGTATAAATTTATTGAATCTTTAATATTACAGAATTGTTACACTTTTGTTAAAAAGGTAACTTTTTAGTTGTATTTTTTTGATATAATTATCTGATCAATATCACTTTCTAGGCCACCAATACATGAAACAGGGTTTACCTGTTCATTAAGAGCTAGTTCATTGCTTGGACGTAAAGTTATTTCTAGTTTTACTAAG
>CACPQG010000021.1 GCA_902636025.1 uncultured Pelagibacteraceae bacterium | reverse complement strand
AAAAATTCCCAAGGAAACTTTTCACCTGGATCTTTTTTTCTATCTGGTGCTATATCAGAGTGCCCTAAAATATTTTTTTTTTGAATATTATATTTTTTTTTAAGTAGAATTAGTAATGATATTAATGAGTTTATTTGTTTCTTTCTAAAATTCGTATATCCATTTTCATGACCTGGATTTGAAATTTCAATACCAATAGACCCAGAGTTAAGTGAACTTCTTCCTTTCCATTTTGATTTTCCTGCGTGCCATGAAATATACAAGTCAGGAACCAAATTCAAAATTTCTCCACTATAAGAAATAAAATAATGGCAACTTACTTTCGATCCAAAATTTGTTAACCTGCTTAAGGCAGATTTTTCTTTCTTCATCCCTGTATAATGTAGAATTAGATACTTGATTTCATTTTTACTTCTTTTTGGTATATCGAAATTTGGTGAGTAGATTTTTGTGAAATTATTAAGCATTTATTGTCTTTTTTTAACTTTTTTTATAATTTAGATTATATATAATCTAGTTTTAAAGCCTATAATATGAAAAAAATTTTAAGTTTCTTAATCTTTACTTTATTCTTTCTCCTTATTTCTAGTAAGTCAAATTCTGTAGAAGTAAGAGATTGTTTTGAAAGGTTAAATAGAGCAACATTTGCATTTAATCAAAGTATTGATAAAGTTTTATTTAAGCCTTTAGCAAAAGGATATAGAAAATTACCAGTGCCAATAAGAACAGGTACTAACAATGTGGTGAGCAACCTATCAAACCTTATAACAATTCCAAACAATGTTCTTCAGGGTGATTTAAAAGCAGCGGGCTTAAATACCGCTAGGCTAACAGTAAATACTACAATTGGTATATTTGGAATATTTGATGTTGCGCAACAAATAGGTTTAGTGAAAAATTACGAGAAAGAAGATTATGGACAGACATTAGGTAAGTGGGGAGTTGGCGAGGGATGTTATATAGTCCTTCCAATACTTGGTCCATCTACTTTAAGAGATGGTGCTGGCAAACTTGCTAGTTTTTTAGGTGGTGACCCTTGGTATAATGTTACTGTGAAAAATGATACTCAATATTTTAAAGACTCTGACTATTATGTTTCTAGAGGGGCCGACGGCATAAATTTTAGATCAAAAAATATTAATACTTTTGATAATTTAGAAAAAAATTCAATGGATTTCTATGCATCAGTGAGGAGTTTATATATACAAGATAGAAAGCAAAAAATATTAAATTCAAAAAAAATCGTTGATACACAGGATGATAGTGATTGGGATGATCTTCAATCAAACTAATTAACTATTTTAATCATGAAAAAAAAATTAAATTTAATATTATTTTTATTTTTGCTTCTAATTTTTTCAAACTTATCAAAGGCGATTGAGCCTGACGTTTTTGTGCAGTCAACAGTTAATAGAGCATCTCAAACTTTAAGTAAAAATATAAGTAAAGAGGAAAAAATGTTAGAGTTACAAAAATTAGCAAAAGATACGGTGGATATAAAAGGAATAGGGTTTTATACATTGGGTAAGTTTAGAAATGAAATTACAGAAAATGAAAAAATCGAGTATGCAAAACTTTTTGAAAGTTACTTTTTAAAAAGTTTTTCAAGCCGCTTATCAGAATATTCAAACCCTAAAATTAATGTAATTTCTAAAGATAAGATAAATGAAAGATATACTATTGTATCAAGTATTCTTGTTGCTACGAAAGACAGGCCAGAGGTGAAAATAGATTGGAGAATTTATACAAAAAATCCTGAAAGACCTTTAATAAGAGACTTAATTATTGAAGGTCTAAGTTTAGCTAGAACACAGAAAGAAGAATTTAGTTCTATAATTAAGAGTAATGACAACGATATAAATGCTCTTTTTAAAAGTCTTAAGAAATTTATAAATTAGTATTGTGGTGGGCCCGCCAGGACTCGAACCTGGGACCAATACATTATGAGTGTACTGCTCTAACCAACTGAGCTACAGGCCCTTAAAATTAATTAGGTATTACACCAATTTTAGAATTCATACAAGTTAACTTTACAAACATTAGATTTTATTTTACTTAAATTTTAGACACAAACTTTACATTCGTTGGTAAATAGTTGGTAAGTAATTTTTATTTTTTGGTAGTTAAAATATCTTTATATTTAACCATTCTTTTTTTTAATAATTATTTTCTTTTCATATTTTTTTTTATTTTCTTCTTTTTCAATATCTAAATACCTAGACGCTAAGCTATACCAATCCCACTCATCCGTATTTATATGATCCATTCTGTTCCAATTTTTTCGGTAATCACTATCTTCTTCATAATCCTCGATATATTCATCATAAAATTTAGGATTATCATATTTCTCTTTTTTAAAAGCTATTCTAGCTTTCCTGAATTCAGAAAAACTCACCGATTTCCAGAAGATATCTATATTCTTAATCACTTTTAGATTGACTAACTCATCAAAATTTATTGACTTAAACGGAATGTATAAAGACTCTCCAAATTGTTGTATATTAAGATTTTCAAGTTTCTTTAATTTAGCAATTTTCTTAAAATCTAAAATTTGTGTATCAAGTTTTAAGGTATATCCTTTTGCATAATCAAAATATTCTTGTCTAGCAGCAATACTAAAACTTAAATCAAGTTTCTCTAACGATAAAAATCTATTGGTAATATTATTTATTATATCTTGAATAGTAGTTTGATTTTTTATATCCACGTTTATAGTTAATGTTAGTTTTTTAATTTTATGATTTATAAAATTTATAAATTCACCACTTCCTTTATAACTAGACGATATATTTTTTCCTCCATCATCTTTGAAATTTAGATCTCCTAATCTTAAATTAATATCTTCAATTTTTTTGCAATTTTTAAAAAAAGATAAATCTTGATCACAAATTTCTTTTTGAGGATCATAAGCAGTTAAATAATCATCTTTATTAAAATGCATGACCCCCAGATTAATCTTTTTTAAATTTTCAATAGATTTTAGTTCTTTTAAATCAGAAGCTATTATCTCAGGGATTGTTATTTCCTCTAGCTTTTTTAAATAGTGAAGTTTTGAAAGATCTACATTTATATAAGACCAAGTATCATTATAGCTTAGATTAGTCGAATATCCATCAAAACCTAAAGTGTGTTTGAATAATTCTTTATTATAATAATTATCCAAATTTTTAATTTCAATTTTTTGTAGATTGGGGCAGTTTTCAAATTTTGATAATGTTACCTTATCTAAAGATTTTCAATGATGATGAAAAAAAATGGTCTAAATTGAATCATCTATTCAAAGATGTATACAAAGAGATAATAAGAATAATTGGATTTTCAGATACTGATTTTAAGCCAGACAAAAATAGTTTGATTTTAGTTATAAAAAAAACTGCAATAGACCAAATTCCAAATATAAATTTTAAAAAGATATATATTTATTTTGGTGCTTCCTTACATCATGTTTCTCATCAAATGACGTATACAGAAAA
>CACPQG010000020.1 GCA_902636025.1 uncultured Pelagibacteraceae bacterium | reverse complement strand
TAGTAAAGTTAAATTTTCATTTAAAAAAAAAATTTCCTCTTCAATATTTTTTGAAGATGTCTTAATAATTGCAGTAAATGATATTAAAAAAATCAAAGAAATAATTATAATTAAATTTTTCATAATTTTTTGGAGAGATCTTCAATCTCTAAAAGTTTTGAAAATTTTTTAATAAAATCTCCTTCAAAATTTATTAAGTTTTTTTTTTTAATCGCATACCTTAGTTTTGCTGATCTTGATGGTTTATTAATATCTATCTCTGTTTGAGTTGGAACAATCGGTTTTTTATTAACAGCCTGAAACAGCTTATTATAATTTTTCTCTTCTGGTAAATATCTTGAAACTTTTTTGTCTTCTGAGAGACTTTTAAAAAAATATTTAATTATTTTATCCTCTAAAGAGTGAAAAGAAACTGCAAGAATAATTCCATCAATATCTATAATTTTGGCTGAGTTAATAAGACCATAAATTAATTCACTTATCTCTTTATTAACAAATATTCTTATAGCTTGGAAAATTTTAGTTGCATTATGTATTTTTCCTCCTTTTTTTTTTACAGAGTTTATAATATTCACTAATTTTTCAGTATTTATATTTGATTTTGTTCTCTGCTCTACAATTTTTTTTGATATAATTTTACTATCTTTGTCTTCTCCAAAATATTTAAATATTAATTCAAGATCTTTTTGACTCATTTTATTTATTACTTCGCTTGCTGAGAAGTTATTCAAACCTAATCTCATATTAAGTTCACCTTTGTTTTCGAAACTTAGTCCTTTACTAGGATCTTTTATTTGTGAAAATGAATAACCTAAATCAAATATTATTGCTTTTATTTTACTATTTTTAAATTCTATCTGATCTATTTCGCTAAATCTTTTGTTATAAAATAAGAATCTATTTTTTTTTTCTTTTGCTATGTTTTCAGCAACACTTTTACATTTAATATCTCTGTCTAATGAAATAACCTTTGTATTTTTAAATTTTAGAATAGCTTTTGAATAACCTCCTAAGCCTAATGTACAATCTATAAATGTGCCACCATTTTGAGGGGAAATAATGCTAAGAATTTCTTTTAGCAATACCGGATAATGTTTTTCACTATTCGGTAAAATGGTGGCATTCATCTATTTTTACGAAGAACATTAATTTTTTTGTCTTCTTAAAAATGCCGGTATTTCAAATTCGTCTTCTTCAGATTTACCATCGTGAATATTTTGGTCTTGCTCTAAACTTTCTAAAGAAGATGTATTCTCAAATAAATCAGGTGTATCTTCATCAATTCCAAAATTCTCCAGCCCATTTGTTTCATTTTTTATCTCATCAATTTCATTTTTCAAAATTAAACTATCCTCTTGTTCATTTACCAAAGTTTCTACTGCCCCAAAATCAGAATTTATATTAATACTTTTATCTATTTCTTGATTAGGCAAATTTTCAGTCTCAGTCTTTAAAGCTGTTGCACCTTCAGTTACATGGTTTGGTATATTATTTTGAAAATTTAATGATTGAGATGTTCCAATTGTTGAAAAATCTGAATAACCTGGATTTCTATTTTGGATTCTATGAACCATATTAATTACTGACTTAGACTCGGGTTGTTGTCCATCTAGAGCAGTTGCAACAATAGAGACCCTAACTTTTCCATCTAAAGAGGGATCTGTTATTGATCCAATAATGATTTCAGCCACATGATCCACTTCAGATCTTATTTTGTTCACAATTTCATCTACCTCAAATAAAGTTAGATCCTCGCCTCCAGTAATATTAATAAGCAGTCCTTTAGCTCCCTTAAGAGAGTAATCGTCAATAAGTGGATTATTTAAAGCCATTTCCGTTGCTTTGTGTGCTCGACCCTCTCCATCTGCTTCGCCGGTTCCCATCATAGCTTTGCCCATAGAGCTCATAACAGTTTCAACATCAGCGAAATCTAAATTAACAAGACCTTCTTTCACCATAAGATCTGTAATACTTTGAACTCCATATCTTAAAACATTATTAGATAATTTAAATGACTCTTTAAAAGTAGTTTTTTCATTAGCAATTTTAAAAAGATTTTGATTTGGAATCACTATTATTGTATCAACATGTTTTCTCAACTCTTCCAAACCTTGTTGTCCTCTTCGCATTCTAGAGGGTGCTTCATAAAGAAAAGGCAAAGTAACAACTCCCACAGTTAATATATTTAACTCTTTGGCTGCCCTAGCTATTACATGTGCCGCACCAGTTCCTGTTCCGCCTCCCATTCCAGCAGTAATGAAAACCATATTTGCGCCTTTTAATAAATCAATTATTTCGTTTAAAGATTCATCAGCTGCTGCCTGTCCAATTTCTAATTTTGCACCGGCACCAAGTCCTTTAGTTAAATTGAGTCCAATTTGAATTTTCTGTTTAGCCTTACTAGCTTTAAGATCTTGTGCATCAGTATTTACAGCAACAAATTCAACACCCTCAACCCCACTATCTATCATTTCATTTATTGCATTACCGCCAGCTCCTCCTACACCCAATACTAGAATTCGTGGTTTAAGTTCTTTTATGTCTGGTGCTCTAAAATTAATTGTCATTTATCCCCTCTCCATTTTTTATCGATTTATAGTTTTTTTCCAATTTATCAAAAGTATCAGTCCAAAAATCATAAGCCCAAGTCCCTTTGATTGTTTTCTCTATCGCGGTTAAACAGTTGTTTTGTAGATTTTCTATTTTTTGCATCAAAATTATTTGTTCCATCTTTCTCATTATTTTTTACCCATCTCTTCCCATTTAAGGCTTGCTCGATTAATATTAGATTTTTTTCTTGCCTGAGCCTTAAATTTTTCAAATGCGGTTGGCTCCCAAATTTGGAATGTCTTTCCTTGGCCAACAAATAACATACGATTTTTAATTTTGGCATGTTTCAATAATTTTAATGATAAAGAGATTCTGCCTTCACTATCAAACTGTAAATTTATACTTTCAGATAGAATTGATGTAGCAAAAAAATCTTTTTTTTCCTCAAAGGGATTAAGTGCATCTATACTATTTGAAATTTTTTCAATTCTATTTTGGGGCCAAGATTCAATTGATTGGTTATTGAATGATGGAAAACATACGACACCATTATAGCCTAAATTTGAAAGGTAAGATCTAAAAGATGCAGGCACTGACACCCTCCCTTTTTTGTCTATTCTGTTTTCGTAGGTCGATAAAAACATAATTCATAAACCTTTTTTCCCTTAAAATCCCGTATTTGGGAATTTATGGGATCATATGGGTTTTCAACCTATACGTCAATATTAAAATATATGTTCAATGCTAATAAATTCTTCTAACGAATGATGCTTGTATTTGAAATTAAAACTAAAAAAGCAAAAATTGGCTATTTAGCTAAAGAATGCCAGACAAACTGTAAGCCGGGTTTTGTCATTTAAACCTATCATTTCTCTAGGCTTAAAATCACTTTTAAGCTCAAGCGACCAACCCCGATGACTAACCAAAGACCGTTTTTTGTTTTAAACATTGTCATCTCTATTTGGTCTTGCTCTCGGTGGGGTTTTCCATGCGCTAATTGTTACCAATTCAGCCGGTGTGCTCTTACCACACCTTTTCACCCTTGCCTCGTTAAGGCGGTTTATTTTCTGTGGCACTATCCCTGAGGTCACCC
>CACPQG010000019.1 GCA_902636025.1 uncultured Pelagibacteraceae bacterium | reverse complement strand
ATTATTTTTTTGCATTACATCACCTAGATTTTTAACATCAATTTTTTCAGCTTCTTTAATAATGCTGTCTATAACTGGTGGTATTTGTTCATCTGGATTAATTTTTTTAATTTTAAATTCTTTTTTATTATTTTCATTTTCTAGTTTTTTATCATTTAATTTATAATGCCATTTTTTCTCGCAAAAACCACATTTTAGCATTCTTCCTTCTGCAGGAATTAAGGATGCGTCTACATTGAATTTTTTATCACCACATGGACATGTAATTATCATGTGATCTTTTATACCAGATTCTTATTAAAATTCTTTTATTTTTGATCGCTTTATCCTTTGAAATTAACATTATCTACTGTATTAGTATGCCAATCGGGGCGTAGCGCAGTCTGGTAGCGCATCTGGTTTGGGACCAGAGGGTCGCAGGTTCAAATCCTGCCGCCCCGACCATTATTATGAAAAAAGCAAAAATATATAAACCTGCTAAAACATCCATGCAATCAGGTAGAGCAAAAACTAAAAAATGGCTTTTAAGGTTTGACGATATAAAAAGCGGCATAAATCCTTTAATGGGCTGGGAAAGTTCAACTAATACTATGTCTGAAATAAATCTTGAATTTGCTTCTCAAGAGGATGCTATTAAATACGCAAAAAAAAATAATATAAGTTATGAACTAATAGAACCTAAGGAAAGAAAAGTAATTAAAAAATCCTACGCTAATAACTTTACTAAATAATGTTTAAATTTTTTACAGATAAAAGATGGCACCTTTGGAGTATAGGAGGAACAATACTTATTCTTATAGCTACGTGGTATCAAGTTCAACTAGATGTTAGAATTAACGAATGGTTTGGAGAATTTTATGATACTTTACAAAAAGCTTTAGCAGAACCTGGCGCTGTTACAGAAAAAGAATTTATTGCTTACCTTTTCACATTTGCGAAGATAGCTGCAATTTACATAATAGTTGTAATTTTTAGTGATTATTTTACAAGTCATTGGACTTTTAGATGGAGAACAGCGATGGCTGACTTTTATCATGATAAATGGAATTTTGCTTCATCTATAGAAGGAGCGTCACAACGAGTACAAGAAGATACTCTTAAATTTGCAAGAATAATGGAAGGATTAGGTGCTGAACTTTTAAGAAGTATAATGACATTAATTGCATTTACTCCAATATTGTGGGGATTGTCTAAAAGTATAACCGTGCTCCCATGGATAGGTGAAGTTAATCATGCATTGGTTTGGGTTGCTATAATTTCAGCTTTAGGCGGTACTTTTATTCTAGCTGCAGTAGGAATTAAACTACCTGGTATTGAATACGACATTCAAAAAGAAGAGGCGGCATACAGAAAAGAATTAGTTCTTGGAGAAGATTTTAGGGAGAACGCTCAACCATTTAAAATTGAGGATTTATACGGTGGAGTAAGAAAAATACATTATAAGATGTATTTTCATTATTTATATTTTAATGCTGTAAAATGGAGTTATTTGCAAGGAATGGTTATAGTCCCTTATTTGGCTTTAGCGCCAACAATTGTAACTGGAGCAATTACTTTGGGCTTTGTGCAACAAATTATTAGAGCTTTTGGAAGAGTTGAGACATCACTTCAATATTTAGTACGAAGCTGGCCAATTATAGTTGAGTTAATTTCTGTTTGGAAAAGATTAAATGAATTTGAAAATAAACTTAAGATAAATACAGAAAAAATATCTAAAGAAGAAATTTAGTGCCATTAAATAAAGAATTAATTAATAATTTTATCACTGTAACATCGAAGGCTGCAATATCATGTTACGATTTTATAGGTAAAAACGATAAAAATAATGCTGATAAAGCAGCAACAGACTCAATGAGAAACGAAATTAACAAACTCCGTATTAATGGAGAAGTTGTTATTGGTGAAGGAGAACTTGATGAAGCACCAATGTTATTTATTGGTGAAAAGTTGGGGACAGGTGGAAATTTAAATCTTGATATTGCAGTTGATCCGCTGGAAGGTACAAATTTTGTTGCAAAAAATTTACCTGGTGCACTGTCTGTAATAGCAATTGCAGAAAAAGGAAATTTATTTTATGCACCAGAAACCTACATGGATAAACTTGCAGTATGTAGTGGAGTTCCACATGATGCAACTGATTTAGACTTTACTGTTGAAAAAAATATAAAAAATATTGCTGATTCTTTAAATAAAGATATTAAAGATGTAACCGCTTGTTTATTAAATAGGCCCAGACATAAAAAAATAATTGATAAACTAAATGAAATGAATGTTAATATGAAATTAATATCTGATGGTGATGTATCTGGCGCTTTAATGGTTACGAATAAAAAATATAATATTGATATTTTTTTAGGAATTGGCGGTGGACCTGAGGGTGTTTTAGCAGCTTCAGCTATTGATGCATATAAATGCAAATTTCAAGGAAGATTCATTTTTGAAAATGATAAAGATATAGAAAGAGCAAACAAAATGGGTATTAAAAATTTAAAAAAAAAATATGATTTAAATGAAATTATTAAAGGAGACTCAATTTTTTGTGCAACAGGTATTACAAAGGGTGATTTAGTAAACGGTATTCAGATTAAAGATGGAAAATATATCACAGAAACTCTAGTTACACATAAAAACTCCAATTTGAGTAAAATTGTTGTAAGTGAAGACATTATAAAAACTTGATAAATATTATTTTTTACAATAAAAGATGCAAATTTGGTCCCTTCGTCTATCGGTTAGGACACATGGTTTTCATCCATGAAAGAGGGGTTCGATTCCCCTAGGGACCGCCATAATGACTTATTATATTTACCTAATTGTTAGTAAAGTCAAAAATAAGTCAATTTCTTATGTAGGTTATACCAATAATATTAAAAATAGAGTCAAATTACACAATGCAGGAAAAGGAGCTAAATTTACTAGAGGAAGAAAATGGATCTTGGCATATAAAAAAAAGTTTGCCTCAAAAAAAAAAGCAATGATTGAAGAATATAAATTAAAAAAAAACTATAAATTAAGAAATCAAATCAAAATAAATGTTAAAGTTTAAAAAAATAAAAGGTAACTTTGTACACCCAACAGCTGTTATTAATTGGAAATCGTTGATTATTGGTAAAGGTAATACTATCGGTCCATATGTTGTAATAGGAAATCAAGCTCAATGGAAAAATAAAAAAAATTCAGGAAAAATTATAATCGGTAACCGAAATGTTTTTAATGAATATACTAATATACATTTACCAACAACACTTAAAAAAAAAACATATATAGGTAATGATAATTATGTGATGAATTCAACAACTATTGATCATGATTGTTATATAGAAGATAACGTTGTTTTAAGCAGCAATGTTATATTAGGTGGTAACGTTTATATAATGAAATATGCTAATTTAGGTATAAAATCAATTGTGCATCAAAACCAAACAATTGGCTCATATAGTATGGTAGGAATGGGTTCAATTGTTACTAAAACTAAAATAATTTTACCTGGCTATATATATTTTGGTAAACCAATTAAAAAAATTAAAAAAAATACGTTAAGTTTAAAAAGAAATAAAATTAATTATAAGAAATTAATGTTAGAAAACATAAGATTTAAGAAAATTTTAAAAAAAAAATGAAAGAGATCGCAATATTATTACCATATAAAGAAAACTTTACTGAAAGCAATGCTGGCGCTGCATCTATCTGGGTAAAGGATTATTTAAATAAAAGTAGTTTAAAAAGTAGATCCACTGTGT
>CACPQG010000018.1 GCA_902636025.1 uncultured Pelagibacteraceae bacterium | reverse complement strand
GCTAAAACCCTTAGTCCATGGGGTAAGTAGAGAAACGAAGCAGCAAGAGCCATGGCTGAGTTTTGAATTAGATCAAAAAAGATTCTTTGAATCAAAAAAAGAATTAAAAATAATGAAAATACTAAAATATTTGAATTTATTCTTTTTAATAATACAAGCATATTCAAACTGTTAATATTTGTTTAAAACAATCAAATGCATAATTTGTATAACTGTTATCACCAAGATTCATATTAAAGTATGTTTAATGTCAATAGTTAGGCTAATATGGCCTATTTAGTTAATAAATTGTTATAAATTTTATTAAATTTTTACTCTTTTGAGTTGTCAATTGTTAAATTATCATATATGAGAATATCATATATGATATAATTTTTTATGATATTGTTAAATTTAAAATTGGGAGACAAAATGAGAAAAATAATATTATCTATTATTGCTATATCTTCATTATTTGTATTGCCTGTTCAAGCTGTAGACAAAAGTATTGGACTTTCGTTAGCTTACTCAACGGTAGATACTAAAGTTACTGATGATATTGATAGCAATGGTACTATTGATACAACAAAAAACATTAGTAATGATATAGGTATCCCTTCTTTGTTCCTAGAGCTTACAAATCAGGTTGGCGGAGCTAATTTATCGGTTGGTATAGATTGGATCCCTATTTCTGCAGAGTTTGATAGCAGATCAACTACACAGAGCTCATTAAAAGCTGCTGGTGATGGTGCTGCTACTTCGGGCACTAACAAAGGTACGGTTGATGTAAGTAAACATTTAACTGCTTATGTTAGACTTGGAACTCAAGTGACATCCGATACAGAATTTTATCTAGTAGCTGGTATTGCACAAGCTGATGTAGAAGCTGACGTACAATCTGTTTCGTCTACAAATAAAAAAGTTGATTTAGATTTAGATGCTGAAAAATTAGGAGTAGGTATTAAAAGAGACTTAGGTGGTTCTTTTCTTAAGTTAGAATACGCCGAGGTTGATTATGATCCTATTTCTGTAACTACGTCAAACAATACTAAAGTAACTGGTGACATAGATACTAAAAATATCACTCTTTCAGTTGGTAGATCATTCTAATAAATTTTAGTTCAAAAATAAAAAAAAGCCCTCTTACGTAGAGGGCTTTTTTTTAATCAACAATAAGTGTATCTTTTGATCCTCCGCCCTGAGAACTGTTTACAATCGTACTTCCCTTTCTCAATGCAACTCGTGTTAATCCGCCTGTTGTGACGTAATTTGTCTTACCGGTTAATATGAATGGTCTTAGATCTAAGTGACGTGGTTCTATATCATTTTCTGTAATTGTTGGAGCGGTAGACAAAATTTCTAATGGTTGAGCAATAAATTCTCTAGGATTTTTTTTTATTTTGTTTATCGTCTCTTCTATTTCTTTTTTTGGTGCCTTTGGTCCAATCATTATTCCATACCCTCCTGAAGCATTAGCAGGTTTAACAACTAATTTTGAGATATTTTCGATCACATACTTTCTATGAACTTCATCATGACATAAATAAGTTTCTACCTGATCTAAAATAGGTTGTTCACCTAAGTAATACGTAATCATTTTATTTACATATGAATAAACAACCTTATCATCTGCAATACCTGTACCAATAGCATTTACAATACCAACATTTTTTTTTAACCAGCACTTAAATAAACCGGGTACACCAATTAAAGAGTCTTTGTAAAAGGCTTTTGGGTCTAAAAAATTGTCGTCTAGTCTTCTGTATATACAATCAACTTTTAGGGGACCCTTAACCGTTTTCATGAAAACATTATCATTTTCGACAAAGAGATCTTTTCCTTCCACTAAAGCTATACCCATTTGGTCAGCTAAAAATTCATGTTCGAAATAAGCGGAGTTATATACACCTGGTGTTAAAAGAACCATATGTGGATTAGATGTTTTTTTTGGAATACACTCTATCATACAATTGTAAAGTTTATTTGTGTACTGGTGTATGGAAGCAACTTTATACCTGGTGAATAATTCAGGAAAAACATCTCGCATGACCATCCTGTTTTCTAACATATATGAAACGCCAGATGGAACTCTTAGGTTATCTTCTAAAACTAAATAGTCGCCAGATTTATTTCTAATCAAATCTATACCTGAAATATTAGACCAGGCTTTATATTTTGGAGAAAATCCTTCACACTCCTTTACATAGTATGGAGATTTATAAATTATATCTTTTGGAACTATATTATCCTTAAAAATTTTCTTTTGATTATAAACATCATCTATAAAAAGATTTAAAGCTTTTGCCCTTTGTTTCAATCCTTTTGAAACTTTATTCCATTGTTTTTTTGGAATTATTCTTGGAATAATATCTAAAGGCCACCTTTTTTCCTCTGCTCTATTATTTGCAGCATAAACTCTAAAATTTATTCCACGTGCATTTATTGTGCTTTGACAATTTTTCTCAATTTCTTGAAGTTTCTTTTTTCCATGTCTTTCTAAAATGCTTGAGATAATTATAGCGTGTTTCCTTAGCTTGTTATCTTCTGTAAAATAACCGTCATAAGCTTTACTAGAATTATAATTCTTCCATAATTTTGTAACCATTAGCGAATTTTTAATAATTCGTTAAAACAATCAATTGCATAATACATATAACAGATATGCTATTTTTAAATTGTATGATAAATGATAAATTAAATATTAATAATTATGACTTATTGCGTAGGAATTAAAGCAAGTAACGGTATTGTCTTTGCATCAGACTCAAGAACAAATGCTGGTTTGGATAATGTAAATATTTACTCAAAAATGTTTACATATGATGTGGGAGATAGATCTATTATAATAGTAACATCAGGTAATCTAGGGACATCACAAGCAGTTTATAAATCTATAGAAAATGATTTAAATAATACATCTGGAGTAATGAATTTAAATACATGTAAAAGTTTCGACCAAATTGCTTCTTACATTGGATCATTAAATACAGAACACTCTTCACCCAAGGGTATTAATACAGACACAGTTCTTTTAGGATCAACATTTATTGTTGGGGGGCAGATTAAGGGTCAACCTTTAGAATTATATTTAATTTATCCTCAGGGAAATTATATTAAGCCAGCTGACAGTAAACCATATTTGGTAATTGGCGAAGTTAAATATGGTAAACCAATTTTAGACAGGGTAATTAAACCTGACGTATCTGTAGGTGATGCATCACGATGCGCAATGATTTCTATGGACTCAACTTTAAAAAGTGATTTAACAGTTGGACCTCCGATTGATTTTGCAGTTTATAAAAAAGATGAGTATAAAATTGCTTCAAAAAAATGCTTGAATATTAACGATGATGAATACTCAAAAGTATGTAATCAGTGGTCAGATGGTATTTTTAAAATTTTTGATTCTTTTCCTAGATTTGATTGGGAAAAATAAATTTAGAAAATATTAACCTTTTACACTTCCTGCTGTGAGACCACTTACCAAATATTTTTCAAAATAAATAAAAATTATTAGCACAGGTAATGTAACAACTACTGATCCAGCCATTAAGTATTGTCTTGGTGTTTCGGCATCTCCAGTTAAATATTGTATGGCCCTTGAAAGTGTAAAGGATTTTGGATTATCTAAAAACATTAACGAAAACAAAAATTCATTCCAAGCTATCATAAACACATATAACGCAACAGATGCAATTGCAGGAAGGCTTAATGGAATTATGATTTTTAAAATGATACCAAACCAACTATGACCATCCATAATGCCAGCATCTTCAATTTCCTTAGGAATACTTTTGAAATAACCTTGCAACATATAAATTGCTACAGGTAAGGTAGTTGCAGTATAAACAATTAAAAGACCTAAAACTGAATTTCTTAAACCAAGTTGACTGAAGACTGTATACAATGGGATTACAAGGACTATAGCTGGAAACATATAAATAATTAATATTGAGGATGATAGAAAAGTTTTACCAAAAAAGTTTAACCTAGCTACAGCATAAGCTGCAGGAATTGCAAACATTAAGGTTATTATTACTGTTCCAATAGAAACAAGTGAGCTTATAAGAATATATCTTCCAAAATTATAGGTATCAAAGATAACGAAATATGATTTGAATAAATCAGCTAAATCTTTTTTAAAATCTAAGCTGAAATCTAGAGGATTAACTAATAAGGCAATTTGGGTTTTAAAACTTGTCACAACCATTATGTAAAATGGAAACAAAATCACAAAGGCAAAAAATATAATTCCAAATAGAGTTATAAAATCAAAAATTATTTTTTCTGATACGAAATCTTCT
>CACPQG010000017.1 GCA_902636025.1 uncultured Pelagibacteraceae bacterium | reverse complement strand
TACTCACCAGAAAGAGTTACTGGTGCTGAATTATCTGGAATGACTTATGAAGGTTTAGCTGATCCTAAATGGAAAGGTAGATTAGTAATAAGAAAATCTAGCAACATCTACAATAAATCTCTTGTTGCTTCTTTGATCAAAAACAATGGTAAAGCAGCTACTGCTGAGTGGGCAAAAGGAGTTGTAGCAAATATGGCAAGAACACCTGAAGGAAATGACAGAGCACAAATTATGGCAGTTGCTGCTGGTGAAGCTGATATTGCTGTAGCGAATACTTACTATTTAGCACTTATGTTATCTGGTAAAAAAGGTGCAGAGCAACAAGAAGCTGCAAAAAAAGTAAAAGCTTTTTTCCCTAATCAAAACGACAGAGGAACGCATATGAACGTAAGTTGTGCGGCTTTAGTCAAAGGTGCACCAAATAAATCTAACGCCGTTAAACTTGTAGAGTTTTTATTAACTCCAGAATCTCAAGAGCATTTTACAAATAATACTTTTGAGTTTCCAATGATAGACGGTGTTTCACCAAGTCCATTAGTAGTAAATAATTTAGGATTAGACTTTAAACAAGATATGAAAACTAAGTTAGCTTCTTATGGAAAAAACCAAGCTGCTGCAGTAGAGGTTATGACAGCTGCCGGTTGGAAATAAACTGATGGATAAAAAGAATTTATTTGAAATTGATTTAAATAAATCTACTAAGGGATGCGATCCGTGTGCTTTAGAGTGTGAAAAAATCAATGAAAAAATAAATAAAAGAAAGTTATCTGAGCTCGAAAATAAAGAGGTTTCACACATCCTTAGTATTTTTGAAGATAAAAAGTAATTTTCTTTACTCACAGACAAGGTTCGTAACTATTTGGTATTACCCCCTTTTAGTTACGAGCCTTTAGTATTATAAGGGTAATATTTTGACAAAAAAATTTAATATTTGGTATGTACTTTCGTTTACAATCTCATTGTTTGTCTGCATACCAATTATAACCGTTTTTTCAAGTTTCTTTCAAAACACTTCAAACTATTATGAAATTTTAAAAGATACTTTTTTAATTGAATACATTCTAAATTCATTAACTTTACTTATATTGGTTTTAATATTTACATTTATATTAGGAACTGGAACTGCTTATTTGGTATCATTTTTTAAATTTCCTTTAAGCAATTTTTTTAAGTGGGCATTAATTTTGTCTTTTGCTGTTCCACCTTATATATATGCTTATTCTTTAACAGCCTTTTTTGATAACTATGGCACTGCTTTTACTATTCTGACAAATTTACTAGGCGAGGGTGAATATAATAAAATTATTCCAAAATTTAATGGAATGTTTGGAGCAGTTTTATCAATGACATTTTCTCTATTTGCATATGTATTCATACTCTCAAGAGCATCATTTTTACATCAATCACAAAACCTAATTGATTTAGGAAAAAACCTTGGTTTTTCAAGATTTAAATCGTTTTTTAAGATAATATTGCCTGCAGCTAGACCTGCTATTGTTGCTGGCTTATCTCTAGTGGCAATGGAAACATTAGCAGAATTCGGTGCAGTAGATTTTTTTTCTATAAATACATTAACAACAGGCATTTATAATTCTTGGATTGCTTTTGATGATCTTGCATTTGCTAATAGAATAGCTTCATTTCTATTACTGTTTATATTTTCACTTTTTATAATAGAAAATTTATCTAGAAAAAAAGCCAAGTATCACTTCAATATCAAAGGTGGATTTAAACAGAAAGAAAAGATCAAACTTAAAGGCGCAAAATCTTTTTTTGCCTTTATATTCTGTTTTTTTGTTTTTTTTATGAGTTTTATATTTCCATTAAGTCAAATGTTATATTGGACGATAAAATTTCCAGAAAATTTATTCGATTTACAAATTGTTACTCTTTCTCTTAATACTCTTTATCTAGCATTGCTATCTAGCGTAGTATTGATATCGTTTTCATTAATATCTAATTATGGAAACAGAGTAACGAATAATAAAACTTTAAATATATTATCTACTATGTCAATTTCTGGATATGCAATACCAGGAGTAATACTTGCTGTCGCTTTCATAACCTTCATTGCCTGGTTTGATAATACAATAATTAAATCATTAGGATTCTTGTCTATTAAAAAAGTTTTTTTTGGATCAATATTGGGTTTAGTTCTAGTTTACTTTATAAGATTTTATTCCTTAGCATTTAATGGCATAAAATCTGGTTATGAGAAAATTAATATTGCCGTTGACGAAAGTGCTTATATGTTGGGTTACTCAAAAAGAAAAACATTTCTGAACATACATGTTCCCTTTTTAAGAAATTCGTTATTATTAATTGTAATATTAATTTCTTTAGAAATAATAAGAGAGTTACCCATAACTCTTATTTTAAGACCTTTTAATTTTGAAACCTTTGCAACAACAGCGTATATATCCGCATCTGAAGATCTACTCGAAGCAGCTGCCGTACCTTCTTTATTTTTAATTTTAATTGCTTCAATCTTTATTATAATTGCGTCTAAATATATTCTAAGAGAACATAATGAATAATTTTTTTGAAGTTGAAAACGTTGATTTTGTTGTTGGTGGAAATACAAAAGTTAAAAATATGTCATTTTCTATTGAGAAAGAGGGTGACATTATTTGTCTATTAGGACCATCTGGAATTGGAAAAACAACTATATTGAGAGCCATAGCAGGATTAGAAAAAATTAAAAATGGTCATATAAAATTGAAAGGAAAAATTTTGTCTTCAGAAAAAATAAATATTGAACCAGAAAATCGAAATATATCACTAGCTTTCCAGGAAAATAGTTTGTTTCCTCATTACTCAGTAGAAAAAAATATATTATTAGGTGCTGAAAAAAATCCAGATAATAAAGACAAAAAAGTTAGTTTTAATGAGATAGTGGATTTATTAGATATTTCAAAAATATTAAATCAGTATCCTCACCAAATTAGTGCTGGAGAGGCTCAAAGAGCTTCTCTTGCAAGATCTCTTTTATCTAAACCAGATTTACTTTTATTAGATGAACCTTTGTCAAATGTGGATCAAAGTCACAAAGAGGATATACAGGAAAAAATTAAAAAATTGCTCGCAAAATTAAAGATTACAACAATAATTGTAACACATGACTCTTATGAAGCTTTTTATTTAGGTACCAAGTGTGGAATAATACTAAACAATGAGCTTAAACAGTATGATGATCCTTATAATGTTTACCATCTACCTAATTCAATTGAAGTTGTTAATTTTTTAAATAGAGGAATTTTAATACCAGCAAAAGTAACTAGTCCAAAAAGTCTTGAAAATGATGAACTTGGAACGATAACCGGAAATTTTGTAAAACCATTTCCACTAGGTGCAAATGTAAAACTTTTGATTCAACCCGAGGACTTAGAACATGATGATAAAAGCAATCTTCAATTGGAAGTAGTTGATAGAAAATTTAGAGGTACAAATTTTATTTATACTTTAAAGACTATGAAAAATTTACTTTTACCTGTTTTTGTTCACTCTCATCATATTCATCAACACGATTTAGAAGAAAAATTTGGAATTAAAAGACCAATTCATATCGAGCACCTAGTTTGTTTTTGATTTATTGATCACTAACATAAACTGAGACACCTCTTGAATTTACATCAACATCAAATTTTTTATGTAGAGGTGGAAATGCTCTTTGAGAACAGTCTAATCTATCACAAGTTCTACAAGAGACGCCTATAGGTATTTCAGTTTTTTTATCATTTAAATTTAAGTTTTCAGTATAAACAAAATCTTTTGCATATTTTGCTTCGCAACCTAGTCCTATTGAGAGAATACTTTTTGCCTCACCAAATCTTCCAATACCTTTTTCTACTGTTTTAGCAATACAGACATATTTTTCACCATTTGACATTTTACTAACAGCAGCTTGAATTATTCCAGGTCTTGTGAATGCTGAATATACATTCCATCTTGGACATGCACCACCATACCTTGGTATTTCAATACCTGATAATGAAAATCTTTTTGAGATATTTCCTGCAATATCCACTCTTAAAAAATGAAAAGGTATACCTGGCATTTTAGGATCTTGCAAACACGTTACCCTATGAGCAATTTGTTCAAAAGTTGTTGCAAAAGTATTTTGTAAAAGTTCAAGATCATATTTATTTTTCATACATTCTTTATGAAAAAGTTTGTATGGCATTAATATTGCTGCACCACAATAATTTAATAAAGCAACTTGTGTAAGTTTTTTCGACTCATCACTTGGAAAAGAAAATTTTGCTAAATAATCGTTAATTATTTTTATTGCACCCTCATGAGCTATCTGCGCTGCAACAAATAATTTTTTTGTCTCGAGTGCTACATAATCGCTTAGCAACAGTTCTTTTTTTCTTTTATCGTAAAA
>CACPQG010000016.1 GCA_902636025.1 uncultured Pelagibacteraceae bacterium | reverse complement strand
AAGCAGCTAGTGGTCTTGTATTATTAATTAGTGCAATATTAGCGTTAATAATAAGCAATTCTTATCTATCAGAAATTTATTTTGAAACCTTAAACAAGTATTTATTTATTGGAATAAATAATTTTGGTCTCAAACTATCTGTTTTACATTGGATTAACGATGCCTTAATGGCAATCTTCTTTTTTTTCGTTACACTTGAGATAAAAAGAGAATTTTTACAAGGAGAACTTTCAAATATAAAGCAGGCATTATTACCTATCATTGCAGCTGTTGGTGGGATGGTTGTTCCAGCATTATTTTATGTTTTTATAAATTTTGGTGATCCTGAAACTTTAAATGGTTGGGCTATACCATCCGCGACAGATATTGCTTTTTCATTGGGTGTATTATCTCTTTTAGGCAAAAGAGTTCCTTTATCATTAAAAGTTTTTCTAACAGCATTGGCAATTATTGATGATTTAGGAGCAATATTAATTATAGCTTTATTTTATTCTGGAGATTTAAATATAATGTACTTATCTTTAATGCTAATTGCATTTATAATTCTTTTAATAATAAACAAGTTTAATATAAAAATTTTCCTCCCCTATTTACTAATAGGACTTTTGCTATGGGATTTCACCCATAATTCTGGAATACACGCTACTATAGCGGGTGTTTTACTAGCCATGACTATTCCACACAGAAAAAAAGAGAAAGACTTTTCATTACTAATAAAAATTGAGCATGCAATCAGTCCATATGTTGCATTTGGTATAATGCCACTGTTTGCTTTTGCAAATGCTGGTGTTTCATTAGAAGGGTTATCTTTTTCATCATTACTGAACAAAGTACCATTGGGTATAGTATTGGGATTATTTGTAGGTAAACAGTTAGGGGTATTTGTTTTTTCTTATATATCAATAAAATTAAAAATTGCTCAAATGCCAGGAAACTCAAGCTGGTATAATTTTTATGGAGTAGGAATACTAACCGGAATCGGCTTTACTATGAGTTTATTTGTTGGAAACTTGGCTTTTATTGATAGTCCTCAATACATGGATGGTGTTAAAATCGGTGTTTTAACTGGATCTTTACTATCTACACTAGCAGGATACTTTTTAATACTACTTACACCTGACAAAAGGTAACGTTGTGAAGAAAATAACATTACTCATAATATTAATCATGGGTTTTTTTTCAAAAGATAAAGTTATAGCCAATTATGAAAAAATATTTTTTGACTTTAAAATTAAAAGTATCTCAGGTGAACAAATCGACCTTAAAGATTATAAAAATAAAGTAGTGTTAGTAGTAAATACCGCTAGTTACTGTGGATTTACAAATCAATACAATGATTTACAATCATTATGGGAAAAATATAAATCCGACGGTTTAATTGTCTTAGGTGTGCCGTCTAATTCATTCAATCAAGAAAAAAAAGAGGATTCTAGTGTTAAAGAATTTTGTGAAGTTAATTTTAATATAAATTTTCCAATGACATCTATAACAGAAGTTAAAGGCGAAAATTCACACGAGTTGTTCAAATGGGCGGAAAAAAATTATGGTAAAGCTGCTGTTCCAAAATGGAATTTTCATAAAATTTTAATTAACAAAGAAGGTAAAATTGAAGATACATTTGCATCTTTTACTAAACCAATGTCAAAAAAAATTACAAAAGCTATAGAAGGTATCTTATAATTTTATAGTTAATCCATCATGTGCTGGAATAACATTTTTAGGCAACATTTTTTTTAGAATTTTGTAGTCTAATACTGGTGATAAGTTTGTGAGTATTCCTCTTTTAGGATTAAATTTTTTAATTACAGCTATTGCGGTTTCTAAATTAAAATGTGATGGATGAGGGTTATACCAAAGGCAGTCAATTATTAGATATTTAAGATTTTTAAAGTATTTTATGTCTTTATTATAAATCTTACTTACATCACTTATATACGCTAATTTTTTATCAACTATAAAACAGTTTGATTTTACTTTTCCATGTTCAACCATAATAGACCGAATATTTATTTTTTTATTGTTATTTTTTGTAAATAAATTTTTTGGTAATTTGTTTAGTTTTAGTGTTGCAGGATATTCTTTTGAAGAACTTTTGAATATATATGAAAAAGTATTTTTAAGATATCTAGATGTATATTTATCAGCATAAACATTGACTTGTTTTCTACTGTTTATATAAAAAGATCTTAAATCATTTATTCCATGTGTCTGATCACCATGCATGTGAGAAAAGAGAACCTTGTTAATTTTCTTAATTTTATGTCTTAAAAGTTGTTGTCTAAGATCTGGTGATGTATCTATAAGAATGTTTTCGTCCGTTGTGCTGATCAAAGCAGAACATCTTGTCCTGTAGTTTTTTTTGTTATTTGGGTCGCAATTTCCGAAAAAACCATCTGGTCTAGGCACACCCATTGAGCTTCCACATCCTAAAATTGTAAATTTCATAAATTTATATAGAAAACAATGTATTAAAGTTTTTAGTTGTGAGCATAATTAATTTTTCTAGCTCAACATTTCTAAGATTAGCGAGTTTTTGTGCTGTAAATTTGATGTATGCAGGTTCATTTTTTTTACCTCTATTTGGTTCTGGTGATAAAAAGGGACTATCAGTTTCAATCAGAAGTTTATCCTCAGGAACTTTTTTAAATGTTTCCTGCAATTCTGTTGAGTTTTTGAAGGTAATTATACCGCTTGCAGAAAAATAAGCATTTAATGGTATTAAACTTAAAGCAAAATCTGTTGATCCAGTAAAACAATGCATAAGAATTTTTAAATTTTTCTGATAATTCTTTTTAAGAATATCATAGGTTTCGTTCTCAGCATTTCGAGAATGGATAATAAGAGGAATATTAAGGCTTATTGCTGCTTCGATATGATTTTGAAAACTCTTTAATTGAGTATCTTTATCACTGTTATTGTAATAAAAGTCTAATCCAGTCTCTCCGACACCAATAATTTTTTTACTTATCTGAATTTTTTTAATGATTTCATCTTTTTCAATAAAATAATTTCTTGTTTCGTGAGGATGTACTCCAAATGTGCCGTAAATCATTTGATCTTTAGATATAATATCAAGGATATCAGTGTATTCAGTAGTTGTTGTACAAATAGTTAATAATTTTTCAATACCAGCATTTTTTGCTCTAATCAAAACTTGATTTAAATTAGATAAAAGAGGTTCGCGATTTAAATGACAATGTGAATCTATCATTTTGTTACTTTATTAAATAGAATTCCTATTTTGTTTATTTTATCTTCTGAAAATAAGTATTTGTTATTTAAAATTGTCGCAAACTCTATATCTTTTTCTTCAATATTAAATATTTTGAGCGCCTTTAGAGCAGTCTCCGGTATTATTGGATAAAGCAAGATTGAAATTTTTCTTATGATTTCCATTGAAACATAAACTATAGTATTTAGTCTTATCCTGTTATCTTTTTTTTTCCATGGTTCTTGATCGTTAAAATATTTATTAGCTTTAAAAAGTTGTTCAACAATAAAATTAAGGTAAAAATTGATATTTTGATTATCAATATGAATTTTTAAATCTTCAAAGCTATTTTTATAATTATCCAATATTTGTAAATCTTCTGCTTCAAACTCATTTATTTGTGGTATCTTTAAACCTATATTTTTTTCACAAAATGAAATTACTCTTTGACATAAATTTCCATAGTTATTTGCAAGGTCACTATTTATACAAGATTCTAATTTTTCTTTAGAAATATTTCCGTCATTTCCAAAAGATACTTCTTTTAAAAGATAATATCTTAAAGGGTCGAGACCATAATTGTTGATAATTTCTATAGGATCTAAAATATTCCCCTTAGATTTTGACATCTTTTGTTCACCAGATAGTATCCAACCATGACCGTAGACTCTTAAAGGTGGTTTAATCCCTGCGGCTAATAAAAATGCAGGCCAGTACACAGCATGAAACCTTAAAATATCTTTTCCGATTAAATGTAAATTTGCAGGCCAAAATTTTTTATACAAATCGTTATCTTCATTTGGGTAATTTATTGCACTCAGATAGTTTGTCAGTGCATCAAGCCAAACATAAATGACATGATCTTTATTAGAAGGTACTTTAATACCCCATGAAAAAGATTTTCTACTAACTGAAAGATCTTTTAATCCGCTTTTTACAAAACTTATAACTTCATTTTTTCTAGTTTCGGGAAGAATAAAATTAGGATTTTCAGAATAAAATTTTAATAAGGGTTTTTGCCATTTTGATAATTTAAAAAAGAAAGACTCTTCCTCTAACCACTCGACTTGAGATCCTGAAGATTTACTAACTTTATTTCCATCTATATCTTCAATCTCATCTTCGGAATAGAACGCTTCATCAGAAACAGAATACCATCCTGAATATTTTGATAAATAAATCTCTTTTTTTTTTTCTAAAATCTTCCATAAATGATCTACGGATTTATGATGTCTTTTTTCTGTAGTACGAATGAAATCGTTATTGCTTAAATTTAAAAGTGTTGATAAATCTTTAAATGTTTTGCTAATCTCGTCACAGAATTCTTTGGGGTCTTTATTCTGTTTTTCAGCTGCTCTTTGAATTTTTTGGCCATGTTCATCGGTTCCTGTAAGAAAAAAAACATTATAACCTTGGATTCTTTTAAAACGGGCAAAAAAATCTGCAACTATACTTGAATAAGCATGACCCATGTGTGGTTTAGCTGAAGGATAGTAAATAGGTGTTGTTATATAAAAGTTTTTATCCATTTAAAATATTTCTCTCAAAATCAAAATATAAGTTATTAATATCTAAGTTAAATCTTTTAGCTTCATACAGTTTATTAAAAAATATACTTTGTTTATTTAATATTTCTAGATTTTTTTCATTAAGTGTTTTTGTATAAAAAAAAATTTGAATTAATTTGTGTAATAAATTTTGAAATACTTTGTCATTTGTTTTTTTTTTAGAATTTAAAAAAAAACGTAAAATATTAAAACAATCTTTCTTT
>CACPQG010000015.1 GCA_902636025.1 uncultured Pelagibacteraceae bacterium | reverse complement strand
GGGAAATAAAGAAATTTGTGAAATATATAATAAAAATTTTAAGTATATTCTTGTAGATGAATATCAAGATACAAATTATATTCAAAGTAAATGGTTAAATATTCTTGCAAAATCTTATAAAAATATCTGTTGTGTAGGTGATGATGATCAATCAATTTATAGTTGGCGAGGAGCTGAGATTAAAAATT
The DNA here is from genome assembly GCA_902636025.1 of uncultured Pelagibacteraceae bacterium. Classification (GTDB taxonomy): domain Bacteria; phylum Pseudomonadota; class Alphaproteobacteria; order Pelagibacterales; family Pelagibacteraceae; genus Pelagibacter. The sequence continues at coordinate 6,645 of CACPQG010000015.1, read as the reverse complement.
TTTTAGAGTTTGATAAAATTTATCAAAATACTAAAATAATTAGACTAGAAGAAAATTATAGATCAACTCAGAATATTTTATCTGTGGCATCTGAATTAATTTCAAATAACAAAAAAAGAGTTGGAAAAACCCTAAGAACGAATTTAAATGAAGGAGATTTAATTAAACTTAATTGTTATAAAAATGGCAAAGAGGAAGCCACAGGTTTAAGTGATGAAATTGAAAAAAAACTCAAAAAAAGTATTTCTTTAAATAATATAACAATTTTAGTAAGAGCGATTTTTCAAACTAGAGAGTTTGAGGAACGGTTTTTAAAAATTGGTCTACCATATAGAATTATTGGTGGTACAAAGTTTTATGAGAGAGCTGAGATTAAAGATTGTATTGCTTACTTGAGATTAGTTTATCAAAATAATGATGATTTAGCTTTTGAACGTATAGTAAATAACCCAAAGAGGTCTATAGGTGAAAGTACAATAAAACTAATTCACGATTATTCAAAAAAAAATTCACTTTCTCTTGTTTTTTCATCAAAAAAATTAATTGAATTAAATATAATTAAACCAAAAGCAAAATTAGGACTAAGTAATTTTTTAAATTTCCTTAACAAATGGCAAAATGACTATAAAGTTAAAAATACTTATCATGTCAAACTTCTTCAAACTATATTAGATGAATCAGGTTATTCGCTTATGCTTAAAAATAAAAAAGATTTAGAGAATGAAAATAGATTAGAAAATATAAAAGAGCTACTTAGTGCAATGAAAGAATTTGATAATTTAGAAAGTTTTTTAGAACATGTATCATTAGCAACATCTATCGATCAAGATTGGGATGGTCAAAAAGTAAATTTAATGACAATGCACGCATCAAAAGGACTTGAGTTTGATGTAGTTTTTTTACCAGGATGGGAAGAGGGTTTATTTCCAAATCAAAAATCACTTGAAGAAAAAGGTGACAAAGCATTAGAGGAAGAAAGACGACTAGCCTATGTGGGCATTACAAGAGCAAAGAAAAAATTATATATATCATTTTCAATGAATAGGTTTTATCAAGGCGATTGGATTGATAGTATGGCTTCAAGATTTATAGAAGAACTTCCAGAAAAATTTATTGAAAAAAATAGCTTTTACGACCAAAGAGAAAATCAAGAAGAAGATTTTGAATTTAATCAAGATTTCGAAATTGAAGAAGGTACAAGAAGTCCTGGATGGATAAGATATCAAAAAAGAATAAAATGAGTAAATTTAGTTTAAAAAAACTTTCCAAACTAATAATTAATCATAATTTGGATGGATATATTGTTCCCAAAAATGACGGTTTTTTTACTGAACAAGTTAAACATGATAGACTAAAAATAATATCAAATTTTAGCGGATCTGCAGGAATGGCTGTCTTTTTAAAGAAAAAAAGCTATCTATTTGTTGATAGTAGATACACAATTCAAGCAAAAAATGAGTCAGGTAAAATTTTTAAAATTATAAAAATTCATGAAAAATTACCGAAAAACCTTTTTAAAAATTTAGTATTAGGTTTTGATCCAAGTCTATTTACTTATAGTCAATTAAATTTTTTTTTCGGTAAAAAAAATAAATTAAAAAGTATAAAAAAAAATCTTATTGATAAAGTTTTTAAAAAAAAAAAAATTATAGATAAGCCTTTTTATTCGCTACCTTTAAGTGTTGTAGGTGAAAATCATAAAAATAAAATTGATTTATTAACTAAATATTTAAGAAGTAAAAAAGCAGATTATATATTTATTAGTTCATCTGAAAACATAGCATGGCTATTAAATATAAGAGGATCAGATACCCCTTTTTCACCTCTTCCTAATTGCAACTTAATTTTAAGTAAAAATAAAAGTATATATTTAGTCACTGAAAAATATAAAGTAAAAAAATTAATATTTGAAAAAAAGATTTCTGCACATCAGATAATAGAAAAAGATAAACTTGAAAACTTTGTACTTAGTTTACGAGGAAAAAGTTTTATTGTTGATAATAAAACCTTATCTGTTTTAAATGAAAACATAATTAAATCAAAATTTTCAATAAAAAGTCGAATAGATCCATGCTATTCTTTTAAATCTAAAAAAAATTCAACAGAAATTAAGCACATGAAACAAAGTCATATTGCAGATGGAGTAGCTTTAACAAAATTTTTGTTTTGGATTAAAAATTCTAAGATCAAAAAGTTAACAGAGATATCTGCTGAAAAAAAACTAGAGTCTTTAAGAAAAAAAAATAAAAACTATCTTTATCCTAGTTTTAATACAATTGCTGGCGCAGGATCTAACGGAGCAATAGTACACTATAGAGCCGATAAAAAAACCAATAAGAGAATAAAGAAAAAAGATTTATTCCTATGTGACTCTGGAGGACAATATAAATACGGCACAACCGATGTAACAAGGACAATATGTTTTGATAACCAACCAAGACAAATAAAAAATATTTTCACCTTAGTTCTTAAAGGACATATTGCAGTTGCAACTAGCGACTTAACCAAGAGAAATACAGGTAAAAAAATTGACCTTGTAGCAAGAAAATTTCTTAAAAAATTTAATCTCGATTATGGACATGGAACTGGTCATGGCGTTGGTTATTTTCTAAATGTACATGAAGGTCCACAATCAATTACAAAATTTAATAAAGTTAAGCTCTGTGAAGGAATGATTTTAAGTAATGAGCCTGGTTTTTACAAAGAAGGAAAATATGGAATTAGAATTGAAAATTTAGTTTATGTAAAAAAAAAAGATAAAAAATTATTCTTCGAGAATTTAACATTAGCACCAATAGATAAGGAGCTCATAAATTATGAGTTATTAAATAATAAAGAGAAAAATTATTTATTTAATTATCATTTATTTGTTTACTCAAAAATTTCTAAGTTTTTAAATAGTCAAGAGAAGAGGTGGCTTCTTAAAAATCTTTAACATCTATCATTTTTAAAAGCTCGGATTGAGAAATCACTTTTATATTTAGGTCTTTTGCTTCATTTATTTTTCTTGTGGTAGGATTATCACCAATAACTAAAAAATCTAATTTTTGACTTACATTACTAATAATTTTTCCTGAGTTTTTTTCTACTAAGGACTTTGCCTCAGCTCTACTAATACCATTAAGTTTTCCTGTGAACATAAAAGTTTTTTCGCTAAGTTTACCAATTTTTGATATTATCTCCTCATTTGTAATATTTAAGCATGCCTTAAGTCTATCTAATACAAATAAATTTTTTTCATTTGAAAAAAAATTTTGAAGTGATTTAATTTGAGTTTCGCCAATGCCATCAATATTTAATAATTCATTAAAATTTTTTTTTTGTGTTAAATTAAAAAAACTTTTTGAATTTACAAGATTTTTAGATAATAATTTGGCACTCTCTTGTCCAATATGTCTTATGCCTATTGAATAAATAAATCTACTAAGCGAAATATTTTTTTTCTCCTCAATAGAATATTTTAAATTTGCAACAGATAATTTTCCCCACCCCTCTAACTTTGAAATTTTACCATAATTTAAATTAAATATATCTTGAGGATATCTGATTAATTTCAAATCCCAGAATTTTTCAACTATCCTTTTGCCAAAACCATCTATATTAAATGCCTCTTTAGAGACAAAGTGTTTAATTTTTTCTATAGACATTTTCTCACAATCATAACCATCATTTATACATCGTCTCACAGCATCAAATTTTTTAGTGATATTATTGAAATCTTTTGCGGTTAAAGATCCACATGATGGGCACTTTTTTGGAAAATTAAATTTTTTATTATTTTTATCTCTTTTTTTTAAATCTACAGATAATACTCTAGGAATGACATCTCCAGCCCTCTCCACTGTAACTACGTCTCCAACTCTTATGTCTTTTCTATCTATTTCATCTTCGTTGTGTAAAGAAGCATTTGAAACTAGAACACCGCCTATATTCACTGGTTTTATTTTTGCAACAGGTGTTAAGGCACCGGTCCTACCAACCTGGATCTCTATTTTTAATATTTTTGAAATTGATTTATTTGATGAAAACTTATGAGCAACTGCCCATCTTGGAGCATTAGCGACAAACCCAAGTCTTTTTTGTAAATTAAACTCATTAATTTTGTAAACAATTCCATCAATATCAAAATCAATTTTGTTTCTTATTTCTTGTAGATCAGAATGATTTTGTATTAAATTATCAATACCTTTAATAAGTCGATTATATTTATTAACCTTAAAACCCCATTCTTTTAAATTTTTTAAAAATTCAAATTGATTTAAAGCCAGTAAATTTTTTGTAAAACCAAAGGTGTAAGCAATAAATTTCAATGGTATTTTTTTTGTTTTTTCTGGATTTTTTTGTCTCAAAGAACCAGATGCAGCATTTCTTGGGTTGGCAAATTTTTCTTTTAAATTCATAAAATCTGAATTTTGAATAAAAACTTCTCCTCTTATGTCAATTTCAGATGGTATATTTTTACCTTTTAAAAATTTAGGTATGTCTTTTATAGTGTTTAAATTTTCGGTAATATCCTCACCCTGTATACCATCACCTCGGGAAAGTCCTTGAATAAATTTTCCATTTTTATAAAACAAAGAAGCAGAAATTCCGTCTATTTTAGGTTCAGCACTATAACTTATTTCAAAATCACTTTTTAAACTTAAAAAATTTAAAATTTTTTTTTCAAAATTAATTAAATCCTCTCTATCAAAAACATTATTTAAAGATAGCATGGCCACCTTATGTTTAACTTTTTTAAAATTTTTTGATGGTTTATAACCAACAATAACTGTTGGTGATTCTTTGCTACTTAAAAAAGAATATTTATTTTCTAAATCTATTATCTCAGACTTAAGTATGTCATATTCACTATCATCAATTATGGGATTACTATCCTGATAGTAAAGTTTATTATATTTTTTAAATTTTTTAATTTTTAATTGATAAATTTTTTTAATATTTTCAATTTGCTCTTTTTTCATTTGAATAATCTTTTAAACTTTTGAAAAACAGAATTTTTTTCCTTTTTTATTTCAAATGATGCCTCGTAATCCTGGTTGAATATTTTATATGTTTGTTCATACCATTGACTAGACTGGTAATTATAACCTAACAGACTTGCATATTTCTCTGACTCTTCTATCAACCCTATCTTGTAGTTAGTTTCTACAAGCCTATGAATAGCTTCCTCAACGTATATTGTTGTTTCATATTCCTCTAAAATATTTTTAAAACGATTTATAGCTGCCACCCATTTCTTTTTTTTTAAATAATATTTTCCAAGATACATTTCTTTTGATGCTAAAACATCTTTAATTAGATTTATTTTATATTGAGAGTCTTGCGCAAAATCTGTATCGGGATAATTTTCTACTATGTATTCAAATTTTGATTTAGAAATCAATAATGGCTCTAAATCTTTTTTTTCGTCAACTATATTTTCATAATAACACATTGCATAAAGAAAATGCGCATAATCAATATTTTTATGTTTTGGATATTTTTTAAAAAATCTCTCTAGTTCTGAGATTGAGTCATCGTAATAATTTTGTGAATAGAATGCATAAGCAGATAATAAAACTGATTTAGGAGCCCATTCTGATTGGGGAAACAAAAGTTCTGCCTCGTTAAATTTTTTTGCTGCATATATTACATCACCTTTTTTTAATTCTTCGTAACCTTCCTTGTAAGCGTCAATCATCTGCAATTCCATATTTTCATTTTCAAGAATAGATATTTTTTCTTTATTAGATGAACAAGATGTTAAGAAAAATATAAGTATTATTAAAATTTTTTTAAAATAGTTTTGCATTAATATTTTTTAACAGATTAATTGAAAAACTAAAAATTAAATTAAGCTATTGATTTAAGTGCTTTTTTATTAACAAAAGTGTGGGGTACTGTTTTTTCTTTAAGTTCAAATATAGAAAAGTTTGTTTCATCAATAAATATTTTTCTTAATAGCTGATTTGTAAGTCTATGGCCACCTTGAGAGCAGATAACTTTTCCAATTATTTTATACCCAGACAGAAATAGATCTCCCATGCAATCTAAAATTTTATGATTTACGAACTCTTTATCATTTCTTAATTTTTCTTTATTAAGAATCTTATTTTTTTTAACCACTATAGCATTTTCTAAAGAACCTCCTTTGGCTAGATTCATTTTTTTTAACTTTTCTATATCTTCAAAAAGACAGAATGTTCGTGAACTATAAACATCTTTAAGGTCGTCCTCATACACATTTATACTGTTTTTTTGAGTACTTATTAATTCATTTTTAAATTTTATTTCAAAATCAATCTCTAAAGTCGTTTTTGTCGGTTCAATCGATATAAATTTATTTTGATCTTCTATTAATATGTTGTTAATTATTTTAATTATTTTAATTGGTGTGTCTGAACTCTGTAAACCTGTTTTATTTATTAAATTAACAAAATTTAGTGAGGAACCATCCATTATTGGAAGTTCATCTTGATCTATTTCAACAACAGCATTATCAACACCCAAACCATAAAATGCAGCCATTAAATGCTCAATTGTTGAAATACTCACACCTGCTTCATTTTTTAATGTAGTGCATAAAGTTGCATCACTCACATTTAAAAAATTTGCTAAGATTAAATTATTTTTTTTTAAATCAATTCTTTTAAAAATTATTCC
>CACPQG010000014.1 GCA_902636025.1 uncultured Pelagibacteraceae bacterium | reverse complement strand
TATAAGGCTTAAATTTCCTTTACGTAAATGATTTTTATCTTTTGCATATCTAGCGTAATCACCAAAATTAAGTAATAATATTGAAAAAAAAGCAAACATAGTTCCAGTAACTGAAATGAAAGGTGAAATATTTTGCTCTTGAAAAATATTATCAGAGATTATCAATTGATTAAAAGATAAAAATAATTTTTGACTATTTTCTGATGCAATAATAATTAAGAACAATATTAAACCAAAGTAAACAAATAATGCTGAAAACTTAATTATAGATTTAGTTAAGTGATGACCTTTTGTAAAAAGATAAAATTGGAAAATAAATGTGGTTATTAAAGCAATCCAATCTATTAAGTTTAATGATAAGAAAAAGAAAAGAAATAGTTCTTTATTAAGGATATTTGGATCAATATAAAAAAAAGAGATTCTAATTAAATACACTATAGACTTTGAAATAAAAAATGTTTGAACACCAAAAAAGAATATCCCAATGATACCTCTTAACATTGCGAAATATCTTGCAGCATTTAAACCAATAGAAATTCTAAGTAAAACTGGAAATGGAATTCCATGTTTTTGAGATAAATTACCAATTAAATTTGAAAGAAGGTAAACTAGAATAGAAGCAAAAATACTTCCTGATAGGACTATTAAAAAGTTTAAATCATAAATTATATACAATGATGCAATTAGGGAAAATCCTATAAGACTTTGTATATTTACAGCCCAAAAACAAAAAAAATCTGTCCACTTCCAATTTTTATCAACAGGATTAACTGAAACGATTTCCCAATTTGTAAGTTGAAATTTTTCTTTATCTTGATTCACTCTTACATATTAAGCATATATAAACTACTGTCCATACAACAGAGAGGGTAACCAAAGAACAATCTTGGGAAATATTATGATAATTAGAAGCCCAATAATTTGAAGAACCATAAATTGCATCATTCCAATATAAATATCTTTTAAATCCCACTCAGGAACAACCCCTTTTAAAAAATAAGCTGACAATGCTACTGGGGGTGATAGCCAGGCGGTTTGTAAATTTACAGCAACTAGTATAGCGAACCATGTTAAATTAAACCCAAGAGCCTCAACAAGTGGTAATATTATAGGTACAATTATCATAACAATTGGTACCCACTCCAGAGGCCAACCTAAAAGAAAAATCATTACCATTATCATTCCAAGAATAAGATACTTGTTCATTTCTAACCCTAGTAAAAATTCTGTTAACATAGTTGGTGTACCTAATCTTGCAAATACCGCTCCAAAAAAATTTGAGGCTGCAACTAAAACCATAATTAATGCTGTTATTTCAAGAGTTTTAACTAAAGCATCCTGTAATTTTGGAACAGTTAATTTTTTATATGCTAATGAAAGAAGTAAAGCACCCATAGCTCCACATCCCGCAGCTTCTGTTGGTGTTGCAAATCCAAATAAAATACTTCCAAGTGCTGCAAAAACTAGTGCTGCAGGAGGGACTAAACCAAGAAGAAATTCAATCCATACCTCCTTCATGCTTGTTGCTCTCATATCCTTAGGTAAAGGAGGCCCTAAGTTTGGATTTAACATACATCTTATTGTCGTGTAAGCAGCATATAAACTTGCAAGTAAAATTCCTGGTAAAATTGCTGCTGCAAATAAATCAATAACAGGTATCTCCATTATAGGACCCATTACTACAAGCATAATACTTGGTGGTATCAATATACCTAATGTTCCACCAGCTGTTATGGTTCCTGCAGCTAATCTCACATCATACTTAGATCTATTCATAGATTTAGCAGCCATTATTCCAAGAATAGTAACTGAGGCACCAACAATACCTGTAGCGGCAGCAAATATTACTGATACAAATAATACTGCGTAATATAAAGAACCTCTAACTCTTGCCAACATCAATTGAAATGCTGAAAATAATCTTTCCATTAATCCGGCTTGTTCCATCATTATACCCATAAATACAAAGAGCGGTACTGCGGCGAGTGTTTGTTCTGTCATCACCATAGAAAATTGTAGTGTCATTAAATAGAAAACTAATTTTCCAAAACCTAAATAACCAAAAACAAAACCTAAAAATATTAATGTAAATGAAATTGGAAAACCTACAAATATTGCAAATAGCATTACTCCAACAAGAATAAAACCTAGGATTGCTGGGTCTATAAATTCAGCTATCACTTAGTTTCTCCAGGCCACTCACCTTTTTTAGCTGCCCAATAACTTTTGAGTAACTCAGAAACTCCTTGGACTAGTAAAAATATTATACCAATGAGTAAACAACTTTTTATTGGCCACATATAAGGCATCCAAGTGGTATCCATGCCTCTTTCTCCTCTTTGAATTGATTCTCCAACAAATCCAATTGTCATATATAGAAAAACAATTAATCCAGGAAAATAAAATAGTAGGTATAACCAAAAATCTATTAGACCTTGATTTTTAATTTTAAAATTTCTATATAAAAAATCTGCTCTTATGTGAACTCCTCTAGAGAGAGCATAACCTGCACCTAACATAAACAGAGCACCATATAAAAAACGACTTATATCATATGCCCATATAGTAGGAGCTAAAAATAATTTTCTTGCAAGGACTTCGTAGGTCATTGCAAAAATAAGTGGCACTAATATCCAGCAGACAATATTTCCGATCCACTTACTAAATTTATCAATATTAACTATAGACTTTGCCATCCATACTGGCATATCATCAGGCATCTTGCCAGTGCTTCCACGCCTTTCAGCAATCATTTCATCTGAAATATCTAGTTTGGAAGGTTCGTCATTCATAAGTTCTTTTTAAAAAAATAGAGCGGACTAAAAAGTCCGCTCTAAATATTTTTTTATATTTTTATTATTTTAATGTTGCTGCGTGAGCCATTCCTAGCTTAGCATTTGACATTTGAGCACCACTCCAAAATGGAACAGCAATATCTGCAAACTCTTTCATCGAATTATAAACCTCGTTGAAAAATGCATTTTCTTTAGCATTTTTATTTAGAGATGCTTTTGCTGCAGCCATGTACTCCGTAAAGTAGTCTGTAGGAGTATCTTCTAAAATAACTCCATGCTTAGTAGTCAATTCTTTTAAAGCTTTTCCATTTTCATAGATTCTATAGCTTAAAGATTTAGCTAATGAAGCATTAGCAGCTACTTCAAGAGATTTTTTCTCGTGAGCAGTCATAGCGTTATAAGTTTTGCCAGTTATATAAAAATCAGCATTCACGACTACTTGGTGTAAACCTTGTAGGTAATAGTGTTTAAGAACCTTTTGGAAACCAAATGTTAAATCTGGCTTAGGACAACACCACTCAGCAGCATCAATCGTACCTGCTTCAAGTGCTGGAAGAATGTCTCCACCACCCATAGCAACAGATGCTATACCAATATCTTTGTAAGTTTGTCCTGGTATTCCAGGAGGAGTTCTGAATTTATACTTTCTAAAGTCAGCCATACTTTTTATTGGTTTTGGAAACCAACCCAAAGCTTCTGGACCAACTGGTTGAATCATAAATCCTTTAATGTCCCTACCCATTTCTTTCCAAAGTCTGTCATATAATTCTTTACCACCGCCATATTGGAACCATGATAAGAATGCTATATTATCTATACCTACTCCACCACCAGCTACAGGCGAACCAAATAGCATAGCAGCTGGATGATCTCCGGACCAATAGTGTGTCCAAGCAAATCCGCAGTCAATTAATCCCTTATCAACAGCATCTAATGTTTCTTTTACTCCAACAACTGCACCGGCTGGTAATATTTCAAACTTTAGAGATCCGTCAGTAAGAGTCGTAACTGTGTCAGTAAAGTCTTTTAACATTTTAACTTCATCAGCCTTAGTATTAAGCACTGTCTGACATTTAAGTGTTTTCGCATTAGCATTTGATATAAAACCAAGCACTAAAAACGTGGCAAACACCAATGAAATGATTTTTTTCATTATTTTCCCTCTTTCTGGTTAAATTTAAGTTTATTATCCTCTCAAAAAAAAGCATATGTTACAAGCGACAAATATTTTATTTTTAAGTCAAAAAACGTTAATAATACCTATGGATGAATTTGATTATATTATAATTGGCGCTGGTTCAGCAGGTTGTGTTCTTACAAATAGGCTTATTAAATCAGGAAAATATAAAGTTCTTTTATTAGAGGCAGGTGGAAAAGATAATTATCCCTGGATACATATTCCAGTTGGTTATTATAAAACCATGCACAATCCAAAGACTGATTGGTGTTTTAAAACTGAACCAGACGAGACAATGGAAAATGTTTCAATTCCCTATCCTAGAGGAAAAACGTTAGGCGGTAGTTCATCAATAAACGGTCTTCTATATATAAGAGGACAAGAGCGTGACTACGATATATGGAGACAACTTGGTAACAAGGGTTGGGGTTGGAGAGAAGTTCTTCCTTATTTTATCAAAGCAGAGGATCAAGAAAGAGGTCAAAGTGAGTATCATGGACAAGGTGGCCCTCTTTCAGTTTCAGATCAAAGAATAAAATTAGATATTCTAGATGTTTTTCAAAATGCAGCTAGCGAAGTAGGAATCCCAAAAGTGGATGATTTCAATAAAGGTGATAACTTTGGTTGTGGTTATTTTCAAGTTACTGAAAGAAATGGTTTAAGATGTAGTGCAGCAGTTGGCTATCTGAATCCTGTAAAAAATAACAAAAATTTAAAAATAGAAACTAAATGTCATGTTCAAAAAATAAATTTTGAAAATAACAAGGCAGTTAGTGTAATCTATTTTAAGGATAATAAACAAATTACTGTAAAGGCAAATAAAGAGGTCTTATTAAGCGCAGGTTCGATTGGTAGTCCTCAAATACTTCAAACTTCTGGCATTGGAGATGTTGATAAATTAAAAAATTTAGGAATTGAAGTAACAAAAGACTTAAAGGGGGTTGGGAAAAATCTTCAAGATCATTTAATGTTTAGACCAGTATTTAAAGTTAAAAATATCAAAACCTTAAATAAAAAAATTAATAGTGTTTTTGGAAAATTTTTAATTGGGCTAGAGTATGTTTTTCTAAGACGTGGACCAATGACAATGGGAGCAAGTCAGTTATGTGGATTTGCTAAAAGTGACGAAAGTAGAGAGACACCAAATTTACAGTTTCATATCCAGCCAATAAGCACTGATAAACTTGGTGGTGCTAACCTTCACGACTTTGATGCATTTACTCCAACAGTTGCAAATATTAGGCCAACAAGTAGAGGGGAAATTAATATTGTCAGTTCAGATTCAAGAGATAATCCAAAAATTAAAATGAATTATCTATCTACTGATGAAGATAGAAAAGTTGCAGCTGATGGGATTAAATTAATACGAAAAATAGTAATGGAAACACAAGAATTTAAAAAATATGAGCCCGAGGAATATAGACCGGGCGCTCATATAATAGATGGAGAAGAAATTGTGAAAGCGTGTAGTCATTATGCTCAAACCATTTTTCATCCAGTTGGTACATGTAAAATGGGAGATGATAGTGAGGCAGTAGTATCAGACCAATTAAAAGTACATGGAATTAAAAATTTAAGAGTGATTGATGCATCGATTATGCCAAATATAACATCTGGTAATACTAATGCTCCTACCATTATGATTGCCGAAAAGGGTGCTGATATGATATTGAACAGGTGATGTTAACTGAACAGATTCTTATTTTTATTCAAATAATCTTATTAGATTTAGTACTTGCTGGTGATAATGCAATAATTATTGGAATGGTAGCATCGCAGTTCCCTAATGATCAAAGAAAAAAAATTATTTTTTGGGGTATAAGTGCAGCGATTATACTTAGGATTATATTCACTTTAATTACTGCTTATCTTTTACAAATAACTGGCCTGAGACTCATTGGTGGCATTCTACTTTTATATGTTTGCTACAAACTGTATGTTGATGTTGTGAAAGATGGTTCAAAAAAAGAAGATGGTCCCAATATTGAAAAAGCAAGTTTATTAAAAGCGATAACAACAGTAATAATTGCTGATGTTACAATGAGCTTAGACAATGTGCTAGCAGTAGCTGGTGCTGCTAAAGATCATTACTTTTTACTGATATTTGGTTTGGTTTTATCTATTGCTTTAATGGCAGTTGCTGCAAATTTAATTTCAAAATGGATAAAAAAATATAAATGGATTGCATGGCTAGGATTAATTGCGATTTTAATTGTTGCAATAGAATTGATATATACAGATATAAAGTTATTCATATAATATGTATTTAAAAAGATATAATCTTAAAAATAAGTACGCTTTGGTATCTGGAGCTGGCAAAGGTCTGGGGAAAGCATGCGCTATAGCGCTTGCCGAGGCTGGTGCAAATCTAATTATTTTAAGTAGAACTAACAAAGATTTGTTAAATGTATCTAAAATAATAAAAAAATTTAGAGTAAAATGTGTGAGTTATAATTGTGATGTCACAAATTATAATCAATTAAAGAATGTTATAGAACAAATTCCAAAAATCGATATTTTAATTAATAATGCTGGTACTAATTTTCCTGAACATTTCACAAAAGTCAAAAGATCAAATATGGAATATATGGTTAAAATTAATAATATTGCCGCATTTAACCTTGCACAACTTTGCACGCTTCAAATGTTAAAAACTAAAAATAGAAAAAAAATAGGTGGATCAATCGTAAATATGTCCTCTCAAATGGGTCATGTTGGAGGACCAATTAGAAGTGTTTATAACATGAATAAACACGGTTTAGAGGGATTAACAAAAGGAATGGCAATTGATTTAGCAAAATATAATATAAGAGTTAACTCTGTATGCCCTACTTTTGTCGTTACACCAATGACTTCAAAATTCTTAAAAAATAAAAAATTCAAGAGAGAGACTTTAAATAATATTCCACTAGGAAGATTTGCAGAAATGTCAGAGATAGCGTCAACAGTCGTTTTTCTTGCTTCAGATGCGGCATCAATGATAACCGGTACTTCTTTGTTAGTAGATGGCGGATGGACAGCAAAATAAAAAATATTTTTAAATTACTATCGATTAATATAATATTTTTTTTCGTATTCATTTTAATTTTTGAGTTATTTTTTGGACACTGGTTTGAAAAATATAATTTTGGCCCATATATGCGTGAACATAGATTTAAAAAAAATCCTTATCTAATGACATATAATAATAAAAATTATAATTATATATATGAGAGGAATTCACTTGCCTTCCGAGGGAAAGAAATTAATCCAAAAAACATAAAAATAATAATGGTTGGAGGTAGCACTACCGATGAAAGATATAAACCAGAGGAACTAACAATAGTAGGAAAATTAAATAAAAAACTTATTGAAGTTGGATACCAGAAAAAAATTATTAATGCTGGGGTTGAGGGACAATCGACTTTTGGACATATTCATAATTTTAAATACTGGTTTTCTAGAATTAGAAATTTTAATCCTGATAATATAATTTTTTATATTGGAGTTAATGATACAAGAATTCTAAAAGATGGAAATTTACAAGATGGCTGGTTAATGAACCCAAATAAATTTGAACAGTTAATAGATAATATAAAATCAAGAAGTTTTATTGCTGATAAGTTT
>CACPQG010000013.1 GCA_902636025.1 uncultured Pelagibacteraceae bacterium | reverse complement strand
TCATTTTTATACTCTTTGAGTTTGACTACTTCTTTGACCAAATTTGTCCTTATTTTGATAATATCAATTAACTTATTATCTAATTTATCTAGTTTTCCTCTTAAAATATTAAGTTTTTTTTTATTTTTTGGCGACATTTATTCAATTGGTTTTAACAAAAATTAATATATTTATTTAAATATGTATATAGAGAATATTGCTCTTAAAAAAAGTATTTCCTCTTGGCTTTTTTTTATGTTTTGGATCATATCTGTAATGATCATAGTCGGTGGTCTAACAAGACTTACAGACTCTGGACTGTCTATAACTAGGTGGGAATTATTTGCAGGATTTCTACCACCTTTGAGTGAAAACGCATGGGAAAAGTATTTTGATTTATATAAAGAAATTCCAGAGTTTAGATTGCAAAATTACGATATGAACATGAATGAATTCAAAGTAATCTTTTGGTGGGAGTGGATACATCGATTTCTTGGTAGATTGATTGGAATTTCTTTTTTAATTCCTTTAATTTATTTTACTTACCGTACAAGCTTTAAGAAAATGTTTAATTTATACTTAATTTTTTTCTTAATATGTTTCCAAGGTTTTATTGGTTGGTATATGGTTTCTAGTGGTTTAGTTGATAGGATTGATGTCAGTCATTATAGATTAGCAGTCCATCTAATGATTGCATTCATAATACTTTCTCTTATTTTTTGGAATTTTTTAAATCTTAAAAATTTAATCCCTCTAGAAAAAAAAATTAGTTTTAATTTATCACTATTATTATTATTTGTTGTGTACATACAAATATCAATTGGGGCTTTTGTATCTGGTATGGACGCTGGCACTATATATAATACTTGGCCGTTGATGGGTTCAAGCTATTTTCCTGATGATAATAATATATCTTCTCTACTTTCATTATCAGTATTTAATGATGCATCTTTAGTTCAATTCTTGCACAGGAATTTAGCTTATTTAATAATTATTCTTTATTTATTTATCTTTTTTAGAATTTATCTTAATAAGATTAAAAGATTATATGGTCCAATTAACTTTATTGGGATTTTTCTTATAATTCAAGTTGCTTTAGGAATTCTTACTTTATTAAATGGTGCACAGATTTATTTTGCGTCTATGCACCAGATAAGCTCTATTTTGTTAGTTAGTGCTTGTATTTATTTTTTATATTTAAATAAAAATTTATCTAACTAACAGCCTTTAGACTTGGTTTTCCTGATGCATCTAAAGCTTGTTTTAAATCAGCAATAATATCATCTGGATGTTCAATTCCAATTGATAGCCTAACATAACCTGGCGTAACACCAGCAGCCAAAAGTTCTTCTTGAGTTAATTGGCTATGAGTTGTTGTCGCTGGGTGTATAGCAAGGCTTCTTGCATCACCAATATTTGCAACATGGTAAAACATTTTTAAAGCCTCTATAAATTTCTTACCTGCTTCAACACCGCCTTTTACTTCAATACCTACTAAGGCTCCATTTCCACCAGAAAAATATTTTTTAGTCCTATCACCAATCGCACCCTTATGAAGAGTGGGGTAGATTACACGTTCAATATTTTTATGTTTTTGAAGAAAATCAACAACTTTTGTTGCATTAGAACAATGTTGCTGCATTCTTAAAGGAGCAGTCTCGAGACCCTGAATAATTCCCCAAGCATTATCAGGAGATAAGGGTGCGCCCAAGTCTCTAAGTAGACACACTCTAGCTCTAACTGCAAATGAAACATTGGCACCAGTTAATTGAGGAACTACTTCACCCCATTTAGCTCCACCATAACTCATGTCTGGTTCATTAAATAATGGCTGTCTTTTAGGATCGGCTGTCCAATCAAAATTACCGCCATCAACCAAACAACCACCTATTACAGTTCCATGTCCACCAATAAACTTAGTCAAAGAATGAACTACCACAGCCGCTCCATGATCAAGTGGTTTGCAAATTATAGGAGCTGCAGTGTTGTCCATTATCAACGGTATATTATGTTTTCTACCTATATCTGATACCTCTTTAATTGGAAACACACGTAGAGCAGGATTTGGTAAAGTTTCTGCGTAAAAGCATCTTGTTTTTTCGTCAATAGCTTTTTCGAAATTTTTAGGATCTGATGGGTCAGCATATCTTACTTCAATACCTAATTTTTTCAAAGTATGAGTGAATAAATTTACTGTACCACCATATAAATCTGTTGAACTTACAAAATTATCTCCGGCTTGACACACATTGACTATTGCAAAAGTAGATGCTGCTTGACCTGATCCGACAGTTACACAAGCCAATCCATTCTCTAATGCTGCAACTCTTTTTTCAAGTACGTCATTTGTTGGATTCATTATTCTCGTATAAATGTTTCCAAATTCTTTAAGAGCAAACAAATTTGCTGCATGACCAGTGTTATTAAATTGATAAGACGTCGTTCTATAAATAGGAACAGCTACAGCAGTTGTTGCAGGATCACTTCTGTAGTCTCCGCCATGTAGTGCTATAGTTTCCGGGTTTTTTGATTGTTTTGACATTAATTTCCTCCCTTTTTAAATGTTTATTTTATTACAGCTAGATTGAAAGTCCAATTTTTAAAAAAACCCTTATGTTACATGGTTTTTTTAACACTAAAATACAACCTATTAATTGACATACTAATTAATTAAAAGTATTAATCCCAGCCAATGACAAAATTTTTAAAAAAATCTGAAATTAAATCTAATTGGGTAGAAATAGACGCTAAAGATGCTGTAGTTGGTCGATTAGCAACAATTATAACAAAAATTCTAAGAGGGAAAAATAAAAGTACTTTTTCTCCTCATGTAGATCATGGTGATTTTGTAATTGTAAAGAACGTGGAAAAAATTAAATTTACTGGAAATAAATTTCAAAATAAAAAATATTATAAACATACTGGGTATCCTGGAGGAATAAAGGAAATTACACCGCAAAAACTCAGTGAAAAAAATAAACCAGAGGAAATATTGAAATTAGCGGTTAAAAGAATGTTGCCTGGTGGAGTTTTGTCTAAAAGTCAATTAAGAAAATTAAAAATATATTCTGGTGAAGATCATCCGCATTCAGCACAGAATCCTCAAATAGTTGATTTAGCTAAAATGAACAGTAAAAATACTGTTAGAAACTAATATGGAAACAGGTTTAAATTTTAAAGATAGTAAATATGCAACGGGTAAAAGAAAAACCTCAATTGCTAGAATTTGGCTCAAAAAAGGAACTGGTAAAATTACTGTTAATGGAAAAAATTATGATAGCTATTTTAAGAGAGCGAACCATAAAATGAAGTTATTAAGACCCTTCGAAATAATTAATCAATCAACGTCATATGATGTTAAATGCAAAGTAAAAGGTGGTGGCCTATCAGGTCAAGTTGGTGCCATGGTTCATGGTATCTCAAAAGCTTTAGTTATGATGGACTCTGATAGTAAATCTACTCTAAAAAAAGAAAAATTAACCACAAGAGACTCTAGAGCTGTAGAGAGAAAAAAATACGGCCATAGAAAAGCTAGAAGAAGTTTTCAGTTTTCTAAAAGATAATTTTTTTTTCAATATAAACTGTTATAATTAAAGAATGTCCAAAATGAATGTTTTAATTGCTGGAGCAACAGGGTACCTAGGAAACGAATTAATTAAAATTCTAGTTAATCACAAAAAAATAAAAATTAAATATTTATGTGGAAATAGCTCAGTTGGAAAAAAAATAACAGATTTCGATAAATCAATTAAATATAGACTCCCAAAGATTACTAGGATTACAAAATCAAAAATTAATGAATGTGAAATAATTTTTTCTGCCCTTCCAAACGGTGAGGCTCAAATTATCTCAAATAAATTAAATAACAATAATGTTTTAATTGATCTATCAGGCGACTTTAGATTAAAAAATTTCTCTGATTATTTAAAATGGTACAAGCAAAAACATAAAGCTATAAATAAAATTAAAAATAGTATTTATCTTTTACCAGAATTATCAAAATTTAAATTAAACAAGTATCAAATTATATCGTGTCCTGGGTGTTATCCTACTTCAATTTTATTACCAATAGTTCCATTAATTAAAAATAAACTTATCAAAACTGATAATATTATTATAGATTCTAAATCAGGATATTCTGGTGCAGGCAGAGGAGTACATAAAAAATTTAAAAATAAGAATTTATACGAGTCACTAAGTGCTTATGGAATTAGTTTGCATCGTCATAATTCAGAAATTTTACAAGAGATGAAATTGCATTCAAACAAAAATATTAAATTTACTTTTACACCCCATCTAACCCCAATGTTCAGGGGAATTTTAAGCACTATTTACATTGATTTGAAAAAAAACATTAACCAAAATATGATAATAAATGTACTTAGACGATTTTATAAAGGAAAAACATTTATTAAGATTGCAAACAAAGACACTTTATTGAGCACTAATAACGTTATAGGAACAAATAAATGTATTATATCAGTTTGTAGATCAAAATATAAAGATAAAATTATCATATTATCCGCTATAGATAACTTAATTAAAGGTGGTTCAGGTCAGGCAGTTCAAAATATGAATTTAAGATTTGGTTTTAATGAAAGGGAGGGTATCCAGTGATAAGATTATTCATAATAATCCTATTTTTATTAAACTCATGTTCCAAAAATGATATAAATAATCTATCAAAGTCTACAGATTTTAGTAATTTTTATAAATTAAGTATTAATGAATATAAGCAAAAACTCGAAAATTATAATAAATTATATAACTATCCAAATATAGATAAATGAAAAAAGTATATAATGTTGCAATAATAGGTTTAGGACAGATAGGTTCATATCTGTATAAAGAAATATTAATTAAAAAAAAAGAAATACAAAAAAAAACAGGTAAAATTATAAATGTAGTAGCCATTAGTGCAAAAAATAAAAATAAAAAAAGAAAGTTTAAAATTAATAAAAAAATTTTTTATTCGGATCCTTTAAAAATAATTTCTGATACTAAAGTAGATATTATATTTGAATGCATAGGATTATCAGATGGAATTTCAAAGAAAATTGTTGAAAAAGCAATTAATAATAAGATACATGTTATTACGCCAAACAAAGCCTTAATAGCAAAGCATGGTGAAAGTCTTTCAAATTTAGCTGTTAAAAATAAAGTAAACCTTGAATTTGAAGCCTCTGTAGGTGGTGGAATACCAATTTTAAGAACAATTAAAGAGGGGCTAGCTACAAACAAAATTAACAAAATGTATGGAATACTTAATGGTACATGCAATTATATTTTAACAGAAATGGAAAAAACAGGTGATGCATTTAAAAGTGTACTAAAAAAAGCTCAAGATCTTGGATATGCTGAGCCAGGAAATCCAAAATTAGATTTAAATGGTTACGATACTTTAGCAAAAGTAAAAATTCTCTCTGCGTTAGCCTTTAATAAAAAAATTTCTAAATCAAATTGTTTAATGGAGGGAATTGAGAATATTGAAAGCAAAGATTTTGATATGGCATCTCAATTAAATCTAAGAATAAAGCTGTTAGGGATTACAGAAATTGTAAATAATAGACTTTTTGAAAGAGTTCATCCATGTCTAGTTAAGAAAAATACTTATATTGCAAATGTTAGCGGTGTAATGAACGCTGTTATTTTAGAAGCAATGCCAGTTGGACAGTCTGTTTTACAAGGGGAGGGTGCAGGCCCTGGACCAACATCATCAGCTTTAATGTCTGATTTTTTATCTATATTGCGAGGGAATATAAAATTTCCTTTTGGATTACCAAATAATGCAAGAGAAAATGCTCGAATATACGATGATAAAAATTATGAAAATTCCTTATACTTGCGATTTGAGGTTAATGATAAACCAGGAGTATTATCACAAATTACAAAACATTTAGCAAAGTATAAAATTTCAATTCAAAGATTAATACAAATACCTGATAATACAAAAAAGACGGCCTCGATAATAATAATTACTCACAATGTAAAAGAAAATAACTCAAAAAAATGTTTAAGATCAATAAATTCAATTAAGAATATTATTAAAAAACCTGTGCTTATAAGATTATTTTAATGGAAATATACATTAAACTTTTTGAGGTAATATTTCCTGTTTTTTTTATCATCGCTATTGGATATTTCATTGGTAAAAAAGATAAGAAATTCGATACTAAATTTATTACTAATTTTGCTGCTAACGTAGGTTCACCTGCAATGATAATTTACGCATTAAATGTCAAAAACATCACATTTCATACATTTGTTGATTATTTTTGGTATTACTTATTAGCAATAGTTGGTTTTGCTATTATAGGAGTAATTTTCTTATTTTTTGTTAAATCAAAAGATATTATAAGAGAACTTCCTCCATTTATGATGCCTAATACAGGTAACATGGGCTTTCCTATTTGTTTGTTTGCATATGGGTTTGAGGGTCTAGGTGTTGCCGCAGCAATTACTGCTTTAATAATTCTTTTTCATTTTACAGTTGGAGTATTTTTAGCTGATAGAAGGTTTAGTTTTGATGTTATATTAAAAAGTCCAGCTTTTTATACTATCATAATATCCGTATTATTGCTTTATTATGACATTGAACTACCAGTATTTATAGAAAATACTACGTTTTTGTTGATGTATGCTACAATTTTCTTAATTTTAATGTCTTTAGGTATAGCATTAACGCGTCTAAAAGTTTTTTCACTTAAAAGATCTTTAATTTCTTCATTTGCTCGTGTTATTCTTGGCCCTGCAGTTGGCTTCTCAATCATTTATTATTTTAATTTATCTGGATTTGCTGCTGGAGTATTATTAATACAATGTTCTATGCCAAGTGCAATTTTAAATTTCTTGGTTGGTTCTATGTATTCACCAAAAGAAAACGTTGATAACGTTGCAAGTATGATTTTTGTATCTACAGTAATTTCATTTATTACCATTCCAATTGTTGTATTTATTTCATTAAATTATTTTCCTTAATGAAAGCTATATTATTTAATTTATTAGCTTGGGTAATGCTCCCAATAATGGATGGTATTGCAAAATATTTAAGTTCCGATCTTCCTGTCTTACAAATTACTTGGGCAAGATATTTTTTTACAGTTTTTTTTACTTTACCTATAATGTTTTTCTTTTTTAAAAAAGATCTGGTTTGGACTAAAAAGCCTAAATTGCAATTTTTAAGAGGATTGATACTTTTAATTGCGAATATTTGCTTCTTTTATTCAATATCAATAATTTCACTTGCTAAAGCTTTAACATTAGCATTTATAGCTCCTCTAATAGTTACAGCATTTTCACCTTTTTTTTTAAATGAAAAAGTTGGTTATAGAAGGTGGTTAGCTGTAATAATAGGTTTTATTGGATCTTTGGTAGTTATTAGACCGGGCTTTGTAGAGATAAACTTAGCAAGTATTGCAGCGTTAATAACAGGAATTATGTATGGATTTTATTTAATTATAACTCGAAAATTAAGTTCATCAGACAATTCACTATTAACTTTGTTATTAACAGGTGTAGTAGGGGCTATAATTATTTCCTTAACTATGCCAATTGTTTGGTTACAACCATCATTTACTCATTGGTTGTTAATGGCTGCTGTTGGAGTATTTGCATGCATAGGACATTTCTTTTTAATTTTATCTCTTAAATATGCCGATGCTTCTAAACTGGCTCCTTTTAGTTATTTTGAAATAATTACTAATATAATAATTGGTTATTATTTCTTTGGTGACTTTCCTGATAAATGGACTTTTCTTGGCCTTTTTATTATTGTATCTGCGGGTATTTATATTTTTAGAAGAGAAAGCTTTAGTAAAAACAATATTTTATAAAGTACATAATTGTTTACTATATATTAATCTGTTACTTAAATATATCATTGTATACTATTGTAATTATTGAATAATTTTGTATAAAAAATAAGATTCAAAAACAAATATAATATTAAATTATGATGCAAATTATAAATTATAAATAAAATTAAATTTCACGAATTTTTTGCCCTAAAATTGATTGATATCAAATATTTCCCATAAATACTTAATTTTAAAAAGCCAATATCGATGAAAAAAGTTGCAAATATAAATATTTTAAGGACTTGGAAAGATTATTTTTCCAAGCAATGCATAATCAGAATATACCATTTAAACGAACAGGGAAGGGTCTAATTTTAACAAATCACTGTTTACAGTACAACTGAAGGGAGAATTTCATTATCTAAGTGCTTTTGATAACAAACTGTTAAAAATTGTTGATTTTATTTACTTTTTAGTTAAAAAATATTCGAAAATTGTCTTAAATATCAACTTTTTCAGATCTTAATAATTTGATTTTTTGCTTAATTCCTCCTGGCCCTGAGTAACCACCAAGTCCTCCATCTGATCTAATTACTCTATGGCAAGGGATTTTAGGGGCGTAAGGGTTCTTTGCACACGCATTTGCTACCGCTCTTGCTGCCTTAGGCACTTTAATTGCTTTTGCCAACTGTTTATAAGTTATGATTTTACCCTTAGGTATGGTTTTAAGATATTTCCAAACTTTAATTTGAAATGGAGTTCCTTTCATAAGAAAAACCCCTGTTTCCTTGCACTTTTTACGGTGCAAAGAACAGTAAGTTTTGGCACGTCGTTGTAGGCGCTACCGCCATGCCTCCCGCTTCACGATTTTAGCGCTACTCCGCAAAGCTTTCTGCCCCCTGGGCTTGGTCCTCTCGGCCTTTCCCCAGTTGGCCAGTTAAGAGTTGCCTCTTAATTAACCTCTTATAACATTCAAAATCAGTTGTATTAATCACTTTTTAATTGTTTTTTAATTTTTTTTAACAGCAGTGGATATTGGGGATAATTTTAGTTCATCAATAAGAAAAGCAGCACGAATATACTAATGAAAAATATGCCAAATATTATCATTAAAATTCTATTTTTACTCTGATCCGAAAGTTTTGACCAAAAATGCATGAACAAAAATACTATAATTGGAACGCTCAGGCCTATTAAAACATATTTTGGCATTTAGAACATTTAACTTATTTGCTTGACATTAGAAATGCGTTATATTATATTTCCGATAATTAATGGTTATCGGAAATAATTATGAATGAATTAATTACTGACATAAAAAGCTTAGAAATTGAAACGTTAAAAAATTTAAAAAACTCTAAAGCCCAAAACACTTTGAGAGCTTATCAGGCTGATTTTAAAGACTTTTCAAGTTTTTGTGTTAAGAATGGCTTTAATCCAATACCAACAGAACCAAAAATAATAGCTCTATACCTTACCCATTTAAGTTCATTCTCAAAATTTAGTACTTTAAAAAGAAGAATAGCATCTATCAAAGTAGTTCATAGATTAAAAGGTCATTACATTGACACTAAACATCCAATTATTACTGAAAATATTATGGGTATTAAAAGAAAATTAGGAGTTAAACAAACATCTAAAAAACCTATATTAATCAATGATTTAAAAAAGATAATTAATGTAATTGATGAAGATAAGAATGAATTTAAGAAATATCAAAACAAAGCTTTGATATTGATAGGCTTCGCTGGAGGCTTTCGAAGATCTGAACTTGTATCGATTGAATATGAAGATATAGATTTTGTAGCTGAAGGAGTAAAAATAACAGTAACTAAATCTAAAACTGATCAAACAGGTATAGGGTTAACAAAGGCAATCCCCTACTTTGAAAACAAAACCTTCTGCCCTGTAATATCATTAAAAAAATGGATCGAATATTCAAACATAAATATTGGTAAAATATTTAAAGTGTCTGATAAAACAGTAGCACTTACTATTAAAAAATACGCTTTAATGGCAGGATTAGATAACAGTAAGTACGCAGGTCATAGTTTAAGATCAGGATTTGCAACATCAACCGCAGAAATAGGTGCAGATGAAAGAAGTATAATGGCAATGACAGGACATAAAACTACACAAATGGTTAGAAGATATATTCAAGAAGCAAATTTGTTTAAAAACAATGCGTTAAATAAGTTAAAAATTTAATTATACAGAAATCCAATCATCCGGCCAAAAATTCTGATTGTTTGAGGGATTGATGTTTGATGGACGGATACAAATTTTATTTGGATTATTATTTAACCATGCTCCCCACCAATGAAATGAGGAAGGTCCTACAATAAAATGCTTGCAATATCTAAATAAATTAAAATCATTAATAACGTTATTATTAACTATAGTATATTTGCTG
>CACPQG010000012.1 GCA_902636025.1 uncultured Pelagibacteraceae bacterium | reverse complement strand
ACAACTTTTTTAAACAGTGGATGTTGGTATTTCCTCTCAATCATTACCTTGATAGTTTTATTTTCTTTGTCACTCACTACTACACCATGCAAAATTTTTTTAGGCATTTAATTTCCTATCAATTATTGTTTTTAATCTTGCTATATTTTTTTTTGTGATGTTTATTTTAGACGGACTAGTCAATTGACCATTTACTTTTTGAAATCTAAAATTAAACAAATCTTTTTTCAATTTATCTAAATCTTTTAAAGCTTGCTCTTTCGTAAGTTTTTTTGTGTCTTTCTTTTTCACTATGTAAACCTTTTAATAAATTTAGTTTTAATTGGCAGTTTTGCTGATGCCTTGTACAATGCTTCTTTTGCTATTTGCTCTGATACACCATCAACCTCAAATAATATTCTTCCAGGTTTTACTCTACATGCCCAAAATTCTGGAGAGCCTTTTCCTTTTCCCATTCTTACCTCGGTAGGTTTTTTTGATACTGGTATATTTGGAAATACTCTCGTCCATACTCTACCTTGCCTCTTCATGTGACGTGTTAAAGCAACTCTCGCCGCCTCAATCTGTTTAGAAATTACTCTATCTGGAGACATGGCCTTTAAACCAAAAGCACCATAGTTCATAAAATTACATCTTGAGGCATTGCCATGGATTCTTCCTTTGTGTGCCTTTCTAAATTTTGTTCTTGTTGGTTGTAGCATAACTATTTTTTATTTGTCTCCTGACTAAATTCTTTTGAAAAAATTTCCCCTTTATAAATCCATACTTTTATTCCAATTATTCCATAAGTTGTTAAAGCCTCAGCCTCAGCATAATCTATATCAGCTCTTAATGTGTGAGAAGGTATACTTCCATCTCTTAACCATTCAGTTCTAGCAATTTCATTTCCCCCTAATCTACCACTCACTGAAACTTTAATTCCCTTTGCTCCAAGTCTTAGTGCGGACTGCATAGATCTTTTCATAGCTCTTCTATAGCTAACTCTTTTTACTAATTGTTGAGCTATATTTTCAGCCACTAGATAACTATTAGTCTCAGGTTTTTTAACCTCTTTTATATTTAAATTAACTTCGTTTGTAGTCAAAGCAGATAACTTATTCTTTATTTTTTCAATATCACTTCCCTTTTTTCCAATTACAAATCCTGGTCTTGAAGTATATATTGTCACAAAACATTTTTTTGATGTTCTTTCAATCATTACTTTTGAAACACCTGAATTAATAACATTTTTTTTTATATATTCTCTAATTTTAAAATCTTCGATTAAATAATTTCCAAAATCTTTTTTTTTTGCATACCAAACAGAGTCCCATCCTCTGTTAATACCTAATCTTAAACCAACCGGATTAACTTTTTGACCCATGCTTATCCTCTATTTTTTTTGTTTCGGTTAATACAATTGTTAAATTTGAATATGGTTTTTTAATTGGAGCAGCTCTACCTTTGGCTCGAGCTCTAAATCTTTTCATAACAACCTGTTTGCCACAGTATGCCTCTTTTACAATAAGTTTATCAATATCATATTGAAAATTATTTTCTGCATTTGCTATCGCTGAAGATAAAGTTTTTTTGATATCTTTTGATATTCTTTTCTCTGAAAATGTTAGGTCTCTTACCGCAACATCAACTTTTTTACCAACTATTGATTTAAGTAAAGGTTTTAATTTTCTTGTACTAGATCTTACATTTTTATTTATAGATTTTACAATTTTTCCAGTTTTATTATCTTTGTTTACCATTGTTATTTTTTCTCCACTGGTTTAGATGCATCTGTTTCTTTAGCTTTTTTATCTGCTGGTGTATGGCCAAAAAACTGTCTTGTTGGTGCAAACTCACCAAATTTATGTCCAACCATGTCTTCAGAAACTGTAATTGGAATGAATTTTTTTCCATTATAAATCAAAAAACTAATACCTACAAAATCAGGAATAATAGTTGATTTCCTTGACCAAATTTTAATTGGTTTCTTATTAGGTTCATTTTTTTGCTTGTCTACTTTCTTTATTAGACTTTCCTCAACGAACGGTCCTTTCCAAATTGATCTAGCCATATCTATCTATTTTTTTTTGTCTTCCTTCTTGTTACAATAAATTTATCAGTTCTCTTATTATCTCTAGTTTTAAGTCCCTTAGCTGATTGACCTGTAGGTGAAACAGGATGTCTGCCACCAGCAGATTTTCCTTCTCCACCACCATGAGGGTGATCAACTGGGTTTTTAACAACACCTCTTGTATGTGGTCTTATACCTAGCCATCTTGATCTTCCAGCTTTACCAATTTTAATATTTTTTTGATCAGGGTTTGATAATACTCCTATTGTTGCCATACATCTTGAATTTATTTTTCTAACTTCACCTGAAGTCATCTTCACTAAAGAATAATTTCCATCAACGCCAGCTATAGATACTGAAGTACCAGCAGATCTAGCAATTTTTCCACCTGCACCAGGTTGTAATTCAACATTATGTATTTCAATTCCTGCAGGTATATCTTGAAGTGGCATGCAATTTCCAATCTTTATCTCTATATTTGAGCCATTTTGTATTGTGTCACCAACCTTTATTTTTTGAGGAGCTAAATAATAAAACTTTTTTCCATCTTCAAATTTAATTAACATTATATGACATGATCTATTTGGGTCATATTCTATTCTTTCTACCACACCTTTAGAATCAAATTTTCTTCTGTAGAAATCTATATTTCTATATTTTTGTTTATGTCCACCACCATGATTTCTTGATGTTATTCTCCCTAAGTTGTTTCTTCCTTTAGATGCATTATTAATAGAAGTTAAAGGTTTAAAAGGCTTACCTTTCCATAAATTTGTTCTGTCAATTAAAACTGTACCTCTTGAAGATTTCGTATAGGGTTTGAATGATTTCAATGACATTATTTAAATACCTGTAGTTAGGTCAATGGTTTGACCTTTTTTTAACGTAATAATTGCTTTCTTGTAACCTTTTACTCTAACTTTTCTTCCTCTTGAGATTTTAACTCTTGAATGTTTATTTATAATATTTACTCTAGTCACATTAACCTTAAATATTTTTTCAATATTTTTTTTAATAATTTTCTTGTTTGAAGAATTTGGCACTTTAAAAACAACTTTATTTTGTTCAGATAAATTCGTAGATTTTTCTGTAACAATTGGAGACAAGATTTTATCGTATGTATGAAATTTATGCATATTTTTTCTCCAGCTGTCTCATTGAACTTTCGGTAAATACAATTTTATTAAACTTCAAAACATCATAGCTGCTAAAATGATTTACATCAGTAACTTTTACGTTTGGAATATTTTTAATCGATCTAATTATTTTATCTTTTGATATTTTATCTAAAATTATCAATGAGTTTTGAGCTTGGAATTTTTCTAAAATTTTATTCATTTCTTTTGTCTTAGTAATTTCTTTAGTGAAGTCTGAAAATATTATTAGGTTTTTATTTTTTTCTGTTATGAGAGAAGAAATACTTTTCTTTTTTTCACTTTTATTAATTTTTCTAATTTTATATTTATCCTCTCCTTTTGGACCGTGAGCAATTCCACCACCAACAAAAATAGGGGCTTTTCTGCTAGCGTGTCTCGCATTACCAGTACCCTTTTGAGCATAAATCTTTGACGTTGATCCAATAATTTCATTTTTTTGTTTCGTTTTAGCTTTTCTGCCTTTGTAATTGGCATTTGTTTTATAAATTAAACTACTAACTAGTTTTTTATTAACTTTTGCAGAAACAATAGAGTCCAAAATATCAATTGAAGTTTTTTTGCCGTCTAAATTTATTTTTTCTAGCTTCATATTATTTTTTTTTCTTCTCAGGTATTTTTTTTAATTTTTCTATTGCTGCAACTTTTTCTTTAGTAGTTAGTTTGCTAATATTTTTCACAGATTTCTTTACTATTACTTCTGAGTTTTTAGCTCCAGGAATTGAGCCTTTTAAAAATAAAAGATCATTTTCTAAATCAGATTTAATTATTTCTATATTTTGCATAGTTCTCATTTTATCACCCATATGCCCAGCCATTTTTTTTCCTTTAAACACTTTACCAGGATCTTGTCTTTGACCAGTGGATCCATGTGATCTGTGAGACACTGAAACTCCGTGAGTTGCTCGCAATCCACTAAAGTTATGTCTTTTCATTCCACCAGCAAAACCTTTACCAATTGTTTTTGATTTTATGTCTACAAACTTTATATCTTTAAATATTTCAAGGCCAAATTCGTTTCCTGGTTTGTAAATTGTTGTGTCTTTAACTTTAAACTCTTTCAATTTTTTCTTTGGCTCCGTATTTTTTTTTGTAAAATAACCTTTCATTGATTTACTAAGTTTAGAATTTTTAATTTTTCCAAAACCTAATTGAATGGCTTTATAACCTCTTTCTTTTTCTTCAATTACACTGATTATTCTGCCTTTCTCAATTTTTAAAACTGTTACTGGAATTGATTGACCAGTTTCATAAAACTCTCTAGTCATGCCAATCTTTTTTCCTACTAAACCAATTTCAATCATAGTTTCTAAATCTTAATTTCTACATCAACACCAGATGCTAAATCTAATTTCATTAAAGCCTCAACTGTTTGTGGTGTTGGCTCGATTATATCAATAAGTCTTTTATGTGTTCTTGTTTCAAATTGTTCTCTACTTTTTTTATCAATGTGAGGTGATCTTAAAACTGTGTATCTCTCAATTTTTGTTGGTAAAGGAATTGGACCCTTAATATTTGCTCCTGTTCGTTTTACAGTGTTTACAATTTCCTCAGTTGATTGGTCTAAAACTTTATTATCATAAGCTCTTAGTTTGATTCTAATATTTTGTTTCTGCATATTTTATCCAGTTTTTTTTATTACCTCGTCTTGAACATTCTGAGGAACTTTCGCATAATGATCAAAAAACATCGAGTACTGAGCTCTGCCTTGGGACATAGATCTCAGGTTATTAATGTAACCAAACATGTTAGCTAAAGGAACCATTGCAGTAATAACTGTTGCGTTTCCTCTTTGCTCTTGTGTATTTATTTGTCCTCTTCTACTGTTTAAATCTCCAATAACATCTCCCATATAATCCTCTGGGGTAACAACCTCAACTCTCATTACGGGCTCTAATAATTTTAAAGTAGCTCTTGTACAGGCTTCCTTAAAACATTGTCTTGATGCTAATTCGAACGCTAATACACTTGAGTCAACATCGTGATGTAATCCGTCTAGAATAGTTACTTTATAATCTATTAATGGGAAACCAGCTAAAATTCCGTTATCCGCAACTGTTTCTACACCTTTTTCAACTCCTGGAATAAATTCTTTTGGTATTGCTCCACCTTTGATTTTACTTTCTATTTCTCTACCTTTACCTGGCTCTAATGGTTCAACAGAAAGTTTAACTCTTGCAAATTGGCCAGCTCCACCACTCTGTTTTTTATGGGTGTAATCAAATTCAGTATTTTTTTCAATTGTTTCTCTGTAGGCAACTTGAGGAGCTCCTACATTTGCCTCAACTTTAAACTCTCTTTTCATTCTATCGACTATAATATCAAGGTGCAATTCTCCCATACCCTTAATTATCGTTTGACCAGATTCTTCATCCGAACTTACTCTGAATGAAGGATCTTCTTTTGCAAGTCTACCCAAAGCTTCGCCCATTTTCTCCTGATCTCCTTTTGTTTTTGGTTCTACTGCTATTTCTATTACTGGATCAGGGAATTCCATCGGTTCAAGTAAAACTGGATTATCCTCATCTGATAACGTATGACCTGTTATAGTATTTTTAAGTCCAGCTAGTGCTACAATATCTCCAGAGTTAGCTTCTTTAATATCTTCTCTGGAATTAGCATGCATTAAAAGCATTCGGCCTACTCTTTCCTCTTTATCTTTTGAGGTATTGTAGATAGCTGTTCCTGTTTTAACTGTTCCTGAATAAATTCTTATAAAAGTAAGTGATCCTACAAATGGATCATTGGCAACTTTAAAAGCTAGAGCAGAAAATGGAGCAGCATCTTCAAATTTCATGACTAACTCTTCTTCAGAATTAGGTTTTGTTCCCTTAATTGAGCCAATATCTTGGGGACTAGGTAAATAATTAACAACAGCATCTAATAAAGGTTGAACACCTTTATTTTTAAATGCGGAACCGGTAAGAACTGGTACAAAATCAAAATTTAAGCAACCTTTTCTGACACATTTAATTAAATCATCATCAGAAATTTTATCACCATTAAGATAGCTCTCCATCAGTTTTTCATCTTGCTCTACAGCTGTCTCAACTAAATCCTGTCTGTACTTTTCACAAATATCTTTTAAATCAGATGGTATTTCTTTTTCTTCCCATTCTGCACCAAGATCTTCATTCTTCCAAACTATTGCTTTCATTTTAACAAGATCAACAACTCCTTGTAAAGAAGACTCAATTCCTATAGGAATTTGCATAACCAAAGGCTTAGCTCCGAGTCTTTCTTTTATCATATCTACGCACCTAAAAAAATCTGCGCCTGTTCTATCTAATTTATTAACAAAACAAATCCTTGGCACTTTATATTTGTCAGCTTGTCTCCAGACTGTCTCTGATTGAGGTTCTACACCAGCCACACCATCAAACACAGCAACTGCACCATCCAAAACTTTTAACGATCTCTCAACTTCAATAGTAAAATCTACATGGCCCGGTGTATCAATTATATTTATTCTATGATCTCTCCAAAAACATGTTGTAGCTGCAGAAGTTATTGTTATACCTCTCTCCTGCTCTTGCTCCATCCAGTCCATGGTAGCAGCACCGTCGTGAACTTCTCCTATTTTATGACTTTTACCAGTGTAATAAAGAATTCTTTCTGTTGTTGTAGTTTTACCAGCATCTATATGGGCCATGATACCAATATTTCTATATTTATCTAATGTGTGTGATCTACTCATAAATTTTTACCATCTAAAATGTGCAAATGCCTTATTAGACTCTGCCATTTTGTGAGTATCTTCCTTCTTTTTTATTGCTGAGCCTCTATTTTGATAAGCATCGTATATTTCGTTAAATATTTTATCTGACATATTTTTGTCTTTTCTTTTCCTTGAGGCATCAATTAACCATCTTAAAGCTAAAGCTTGAGATCTTTTTGCTTTAACTTCTACAGGAACTTGGTAAGTTGCTCCACCTACTCTTCTAGATCTTACTTCAACAGTCGGTTTAATATTATTGATTGCTTGATTAAAAATATCTATTGGTTCCTCTTTTGATTTTAATTTTATTTTATCTATAGCGTCATAAATTATTTTTTCAGCAATAGTTTTTTTTCCATCGTACATAATAGAATTTATTAATTTTGGAATAATTGTAGATTTAAATTTTGGATCGATTATTGGGATTTTTTTTGGTGCTTTTTTTTTTCTGGACATTTTTACTTACCTTTTTTTGCACCGTATTTAGAACGTTGTTGTTTTCTTGCAGTAACCCCTTGAGTATCCAGATTACCTCTTAAAATATGATATCTAACTCCTGGTAAGTCTTTAACACGACCTCCCCTTATTAGAACTACTGAATGCTCTTGTAAGTTATGTCCTTCACCCGGTATATATGAGGTTACCTCGTGTCCATTTGATAATCTAACTCTTGCAACTTTTCTAAGAGCTGAATTAGGTTTCTTAGGAGTAGTTGTATAAACTTTGACACATACACCTCTTTTTTGTGGAGACTTTTCTAATGCGGGAACTTTATCCCTTGATGAAGGTCGTTGTCTTTTTTTCCTTAGCAACTGATTAATAGTTGGCATAATATTATACTTTTTAATTTGAGTGAAATTTTAAGCGACCGGTTTTGTTGTGGCAGCGTTTAATACCCCAATGGTATTACATTCCAACCAAAAATTATCGCCAAAATACTATAGAATTGGCATTTGTCAATTCAAAAGACTGCTAATGATTCAGTATTTTTATTGATTTACTTGGGTTTCTGATGGCTCTGCTGATTGTTGTTCAGATAGAAATTTTTCATCATCTTTTAAAGCTTTTCTGTTCCAATCATTTTTAACGCTTCCTGTGCCTGCGGGAACTAATCGTCCAACTATGACATTTTCTTTTAGTCCTTGTAGAATATCTACTTTTCCTTTAATTGCTGCATCGGTAAGAACCCTAGTTGTCTCTTGGAAAGATGCTGCTGATATAAATGACTCAGTTTGCAAAGATGCTTTTGTTATACCCATTAAGACTCTCTCACCTACTGCAGGTTTTTTACTATTCTTTTTCAATTCCTCATTCATGGTTTCAAATTTAATTCTATCTATTACTTCTCCTGGTAATAATTTAGAATCCCCTGAGTTTTTAACTTCAACTTTTTTAAGCATTTGTCTAAGAATTGTCTCAATATGTTTATCGTTAATTACTACTCCTTGAAGTCTATAAACCTCTTGTACTTGGTTTACGAAGTATTCTGTTAATTCTTCTATACCTAAAATTCTTAAAATATCATGTGGCAAGGGTTGGCCATCTAAAAGATATTCACCTTTTTTTATTTTTTCCCCTTCATTAAAATTAATATGTTTGCCTTTAGGAATTAAATAATTTGAACTTTCTCCATTTTCAGAAACTATAGATATTCTTTGTTTCCCTCTTACTTCTTTTCCAAATAAAACTTTACCATCATTCTCTGCAATTATTGCACTATCTTTTGCTTTTCTAGCTTCAAATAATTCAGCCACTCGTGGTAAACCTCCTGTAATATCTTTCGTTTTTGATGTCTCTTTTGGTAAACGCGCAATTACATCACCTGCTGAAATTTTTTGCCCATCTTTTACTGACAAAATAGAATCAGGCACTAAATAATATCTAGCTTCATTGTCATCAGCTTTTTTTATAATGTTGCCTTTTTCATCTCTTAAAGTAATTCTAGGTTTAAGATCGGTATTTTTTGATTGTGACCTCCAATCTAATACTGATTTAGATGAAATACCAGTAGCATCATCAACTGTTTCTGATAATGAAACACCATCAATTAAATCAACGAAGTTAGCTATTCCACTCTTTTCTGCAATAACAGGAGTGGTATAAGGATCCCATTCACAAATTTTTGTATTTTTTTTTATTTTTTCACCATTTTTAAAAAATAATTTTGATCCATACGGTACTTTGTAAATTGCTATTTGTAGACCTTTGTCATCTTCTAAAGAGAGTTGAGTGTTTCTTCCCATTACAATTGAATTTTTTTTAGAGTCCTCAATTAAATTTGTGTTTATTATTTTTAATGTTCCTTCATTTTTACTTTTGATTTGAGACTCTTGTTTAATTGATGC
This sequence comes from uncultured Pelagibacteraceae bacterium, assembly GCA_902636025.1. Taxonomy (GTDB): domain Bacteria; phylum Pseudomonadota; class Alphaproteobacteria; order Pelagibacterales; family Pelagibacteraceae; genus Pelagibacter. The sequence goes on along the minus strand of CACPQG010000012.1, from coordinate 12,158 downwards.
TGTTCCACCAACGTGAAAAGTTCTCATTGTAAGCTGTGTACCTGGTTCACCGATTGATTGAGCAGAAATCATTCCAATTGCCTCACCTACATGAACCATTTTTCCTCTAGACAAATCTCTTCCATAACTCATTGCACAAACGCCTTCCTTTGAACCACATGTTATAACTGAATAAACTCTAATGGATTTTACACCTGCTGCATCGATTTTCTCACAACCTGCCTCATCGATCATTTCACCTTTTTTGATAATTGTTTCTCCTGAAATTGGGTTCTTAATATCTGTAGCAGTAACTCTTCCTAAAGCTCTCTCTGATAATGCAACTATGACATTTCCTCCCTCAATTATTTCTGATAGAGCTATACTACCTCTAGATTTACAATCGCAATCTTTCTTCGTTATTGTTAAATCTTGAGCGACATCACACAATCTTCTTGTTAAGTAACCCGAGTTAGCAGTCTTTAAAGCGGTATCAGCTAGTCCTTTTCTAGCTCCATGCGTGGAATTAAAATATTCTAATGCAGTCAAACCCTCTTTAAAATTAGAGGTAATTGGAGATTCTATAATTTCACCTGAAGGTTTTGCTATAAGCCCTCTCATCCCAGCTAGTTGTTTCATTTGAGCAGCCGATCCCCTAGCTCCTGAATCTGCCATCATAAAGACCGAGTTAATCTTCAAACCATCTTTAGTTGTCTCTGTAGCAGAAATTCTTTTCATCATTTCTCCAGCAACCCGATCAGTACATTTTGACCAAGCATCAACTACTTTATTATACTTCTCGCCTCTAGTAATTAAACCCTCTGCATATTGATTTTCATAATCAGCTATTAATTTTTTTGTTTCATCAATTAATTGAGGTTTGTTTTCTGGTATTATTAAATCATCTTTTCCAAAAGAAATACCAGCTTTAAAAGCATGTTTAAAACCAAGATCTTTTAACTTATCACAAAATATAACTGTGTTTTTTTGACCTGTGAATCTAAAAACAATATCGATAACTTCTGATACAGTTCTTTTTGGTAAAAGTCTATCTATTAAAGAAAATTTGATATCTTTATGTTTTGGAAGTAAATTGGCAAGAAGAAATCTTCCAGCTGTGCTTGTAAATTTTTGTTTAATTATTTTTCCAGTTTCATCAACAGTCTCAAATCTAGATATTATTCTTGAGTGTACATTTATATTTCCTGACTCTAATCCTTGTTCAATCTCAGAATTATTTACAAAATACCCTTCAACTTTTTCTGTTTGATATGGTGGTTGTGATAAATAGTATATGCCTAAAATCATGTCCTGACTCGGTACTATTATAGGTTTGCCATTTGATGGACTTAGAATATTGTTAGTTGACATCATTAATACTCTTGCTTCTAATTGAGCCTCTAAACTTAATGGAATGTGAACCGCCATTTGATCACCATCAAAGTCAGCATTAAAGGCCGCACATGTTAATGGATGTAATTCGATTGCGTCGCCTTCAATAAGTTTAGGTTCAAATGCTTGAACACCGAGACGGTGTAGTGTTGGTGCTCTATTTAATAAAATAGGATGTTCTCTTACTATTAACTCAAGCGCATCCCACACTGCATTTGTTTCTTTTTCAACTAACTTTTTTGCTTGTTTTATAGTAGATGCCAGACCAAGTTTATTTAATCTAGCATAAAGAAATGGTTTAAATAACTCTAAAGCCATTTTTTTTGGTAAACCACATTCATGCAATTTTAAATCTGGCCCAACAACAATTACCGATCTACCTGAATAATCTACTCTTTTACCTAAAAGATTTTGTCTAAATCTTCCTTGTTTACCTTTCAACATTTCAGCTAGTGATTTTAGAGGGCGCTTACCTGTACCAGTTATCACCCTTCCTCTTCTACCATTATCAAATAATGCATCAACTGACTCTTGGAGCATTCTTTTTTCATTTCTTACAATTATATCAGGGGCCTTAAGATCCATTAATCTCTTAAGTCTATTATTTCTGTTTATTACTCTTCTATAAAGGTCGTTAAGATCAGAGGTTGCAAATCTTCCACCATCCAGTGGTACTAGAGGTCTTAGTTCAGGAGGAATCACTGGTATTGTTGTTAATATCATCCACTCAGGTTTATTTCCTGTTTCAATAAATGAATCAATAAGTTTTAATCTTTTTATAGATCTTTCCTCAGCAACTTTTGATTTTGTTTCATTTATATTTTTTAAAAGAATTTCTTTTTCTTTTTTTAAATCTATTGACTTCAAAATTTCTAATATTGCCTCTGCACCAATACCTGCCGTAAAAGACTCGTCTCCAAACTCTTCTTGATATTTGATTAGCTCGTCTTCATTTAAAAGTTGATTTTTTTTGAGACTTGTTAAACCGGGCTCTATAACAATAAAACTCTCAAAATAAAGTACCCTTTCAACTTCTTTTAACTTCATGTCTATTGCTAGAGAAATTCTGCTTGGTAATGATTTTAAAAACCATATATGAGCTACCGGTGTCGCCAAAGTAATATGCCCCATTCTCTCCCTTCTCACATTAGATTTAGTAACTTCAACACCACACTTCTCACAAATAATTCCTCTAAACTTCATTCTTTTGTATTTTCCGCACAAACATTCGTAATCTTTGATTGGTCCAAATATTCTTGCACAAAATAATCCATCTTTTTCAGGTCTGAAAGTTCGATAATTAATGGTCTCAGGTTTTTTTATCTCACCATAAGTCCAAGATTTAATTTTTTCTGGACTAGCTAAAGTTATTTTGATGCTGTTAAAGTTTTGAGCATCAGATATCTGTGTTTCTTTGAATAAGTCTTTAAGATCTTTTTTCATATTAATTTAATTCAACGTTTAAAGCTAAAGCTTTAATCTCTTTCACTAAAACGTTAAATGACTCAGGTATTCCTGACTCAAAATTCTCCTCACCTTTTACAATTGTTTCATAAACTTTTACTCTTCCTGCCACATCATCAGATTTAACTGTAAGAATTTCTTGTAAAGTATAAGATGCTCCATAAGCTTCTAAAGCCCACACCTCCATTTCCCCAAAACGTTGACCACCTAATTGTGCTTTTCCACCGAGAGGTTGTTGTGTTACCAAGCTATAAGGTCCAGTTGATCTAGCATGTATTTTATCTTCAACAAGATGGTGTAATTTAAGCATGTATATTGTACCCACAGTCACTTCTCTATCAAATTTTTCCCCAGTTCTTCCATCCCAAAGCTTTGTTTGTCCTGATTTGGGTAGGATAGCTAAATCTAACATATTTGTAACATCTTGTTCTTTTGCTCCGTCAAATACTGGAGTTGATATTGGTACTCCATTTTGCAAGTTTTCACACAAATCTTTAAATTCTGTTTTAGAAAGCTTATCTAAGTTTTCTGAAAAAATTTCTTTACCATAAACAGATTTTAAAAATGATGAAATTTTTTCATTTTTTTCTATTTTTTTTTGATTTTCATTTATCAATGTTTTTATATTTTCACCAAGCTCAGAACATGCCCATCCCAAGTGTGTTTCCAATATTTGCCCTACATTCATCCTACTAGGAACACCTAACGGGTTAAGAACAATATCAACTGGTTTTCCATTTTCCCTGTACGGCATATCTTCAACAGGAACAATCTTGCTCACGACTCCTTTATTACCATGTCGTCCAGACATCTTATCACCAGGCCTTAATCTTCTTTTAATAGCAACAAAAACTTTTACCATTTTCATCACGCTTGGTAAAAGTTCATCACCTTGTCTAATTTTAATCACTTTGTCTTCAAATCTTTCTTGTATATCAGCCTTGGCTTTCTCATATTGATCTTTTAATTTATCTAAAGCATCAGATTTTTTTTCATCTTGTACAGATATTTTTAGAACTTCAGATATACTTAATTTATCAATTGTTTCGCTACTAAGCTTATTTCCAACTTCTATATCTTTTAGTTTTTTGTTGACTGTAATTCCGTCTAATATCACTGAAGCTCTTTGTTTAATGCTCCTTTCTAGGATTTCCTCTTCAACTATTTTGTCCTGCTGAACTGAGTCAATTTCAGCTCTCTCAATTGTTATAGATCTCTCATCTTTGTCTATACCGTGTCTATTAAAAACCCTTACATCTACTACAGTTCCACCACTTCCACTTGGCATTTTTAAAGATGTATCCGTCACATCAATTGCTTTTTCGCCAAAAATTGATCTTAAAAGCTTTTCTTCCGGTCCTGACGCTGAGTCACCCTTTGGAGTTACTTTTCCAACTAAAATATCACCAGGTTTGACCTCGGCTCCAATGTAAACGATACCAGATTCATCTAAATTTTTTAATGCCTCCTCATTAACATTGGGAATATCTCTTGTTATATCTTCCTCCCCAAGTTTTGTGTCTCTTGCCATTATTTCATATTCTTCAATATGAATAGATGTGAATACATCGTCTGTTACACATCTTTCTGAAATAAGTATAGAGTCCTCAAAATTATAGCCTTGCCATGGCATAAAGGCTACGGTCACATTTTTTCCCAAAGCAAGTTCACCAAGCTTAGTTGATGGTCCATCTGCAATTATATCGCCTATTTTAACTTTATCTCCAACTCTTACTAATGGTTTTTGATTTATACATGTATTTTGATTTGATCTTTTAAATTTTTGTAGGTTATAAATGTCAACTCCTGATTTTGCAAAATCAGTTTCACCAGTTGCTTTAATTACAATTCTTTTTCCGTCTATCTTATCCACTACTCCATCTCTCTTTGCAACAATTGTAACTCCAGAGTCCAGCGCAACATCGCTTTCTATACCTGTTCCAACTAACGGAGACTCTGGTTTTAAAAGCGGGACTGCTTGTCTCATCATATTAGATCCCATCAAAGCTCTATTTGCGTCATCATTTTCTAAAAACGGTATCAATGACGCTGCTACTGATACTAATTGTTTTGGAGATACATCAATATAATCTATATTTTCGGGTTTTGAGAGAATAAAGTTTAGGTTTTCTCTACATGAAACAAGTTCCTCTGTAAATTTTCCATTTTTGTCAATTTTTGAGTTTGCTTGTGCAATAGTAAATTTTGTTTCCTCCATAGCGGATAGATATTCAATTTTGTCCTCTACAATACCATTCTTAACTTTTTTATAAGGGCTTTCTATAAATCCGTACTTATTAATTTTTGAATAAGTGGACAAACTATTTATTAGCCCAATGTTTGGACCTTCAGGAGTTTCAATTGGGCAAATTCTGCCATAATGGGTTGGGTGAACATCCCTTACTTCAAAACCAGCTCTTTCTCTGGTTAATCCACCAGGTCCTAAAGCTGATACTCGTCTTTTATGTGTTATTTCTGAGAGTGGATTTGTTTGATCCATAAACTGAGATAGTTGAGATGTAGCAAAAAAATCCTTTAGTGAAACAGTTAACGGCTTGGCGTTTATCAAATCTTGTGGCATAGCTGATTCTACGTCTAAAGTGGTCATTTTTTCTTTTATAGCTCTTTCCATTCTATAAACGCCAATTCTTGCTTGGTTTTCAACAAGTTCACCAACGGATCTTACTCTTCTGTTTGCTAAATGATCAATGTCGTCTATTTCATCTTTACCGTCACGTAAATCTAACATTTTTTTTATGATTGATAAAATATCATCATTTCTTAATATTGTGATTTTATCTGAACATTCCATATTTAATCTTGAATTCATTTTGACCCTTCCAACATCTGAAAGATCATATCTTTCAGAACTAAAAAAAAGGTTATTAAAAATTTGAGTTGCTATTTCTATAGTTGGCGGCTCACCAGGTCTTAAAACTTTGTATATTTCATTAATTGCTTCATTTTTATTTTCATTCTTGTCATTAAAGATTGTCTGAAGCAAGTAAGGTCCTTTATTAATAGAATTTGTAGATGATATAATTATTTGGTTCTCATTATTTTCTAAAAATTTTTGAATGATAGTTTCGTTCAACTCAGTTCCAATTTTAAAATTATCGTCACTGAACTTATAATCTTTGTGAAGATATTTTCCATATAAGGAATTACTAGAAACATAAATTTCTTTTAATCCATCGTTAAATAGTTTTTTTGCCGTTAAAAAATTTATTTTCTCTCCCAATTTTAAAACTATTTTTTGAGTTTTGGCATCAACTATTTCTTCTGAAAAATTTTTTGATTTATAATTTTCTGGATTAAACTTTGTCTTCCATTTTTTTATTTTATTATCATAAGTGAATGTCTCTTTTTGATAAAATTCGTTTGCAATATCTTGTTTCGAAAAACCTAATGCAAGTAGCAGTGTTGATGTATAAATTTTTTTCTTTCTATCAATTCTAAAATATAAAAGATCTTTTACGTCATACTCAAAATCAAGCCATGAACCTCTGTTAGGTATAACTCTACAATTAAATAATAACTTACCGCTAGCATGACTTTTTCCCTTATCATGGTCGAAAAATACACCAGGACTTCTATGCATTTGATTGACTACCACTCTTTGTACTCCATTGGTTATAAATGTTCCACTATTTGTCATCATTGGAACCTCTCCCATATAAACTTCTTGCTCTTTTGCTGACAGAATCTCTTTCGAATTATTTTCTTGATCTATTTCATATACAACTAATCGTAATGTACATTTTAATGCAGAAGAATAAGTTAAACCTCTTTGTATACATTCTTCGACGTCAAATTTTGGTTTCTCCAACCTGTAAGATACATATTCTAAAGTTGCTTTATCGTTTAGGTCTTCTATTGGAAAAATGCTTTTAAATACTCTATCAAAACCTTTTACTAAATTTGTATCGATGTTTTCTTTAAATTCTGTAAGTTGTTTATAGGAATTTTTTTGTACCTCAATCAGGTTTGGTATTGATAAACCTTCTTTTAATTTTCCAAAGTTTTTCCTGATATTTTTTTTTTCAGTAAAAGATAAATGCATCTATGTTGTTATTGCTAATTATATTTAATCAGCAATTTAAAATTTTATTATTACTTAAGTTCTACTTTTGCTCCAGCAGCTTCTAACTTAGCTTTGATTTCCTCAGCTTCTTTCTTATTAACGCCAGATTTTACTTCTTTTGGCGCACCCTCAACTAAATCTTTTGCTTCTTTAAGTCCTAAAGAAGTAACTGCTCTAATTTCTTTAATAACATTAATTTTTTTGTCTCCTGCTGCAGTAAGCATAATTGTGAATTCACTTTTTTCCTCTGCTGGTGCTGCACCTGCTCCGCCTGCTGCTGGAGCTGCCGCTACCGCTGCCGCCGCTGTAACACCCCACTTCTCTTCTAATTGTTTTGAAAGCTCGGCTGCCTCAACTACAGTCAAGCTTGATAGATCTTCTATAATTTTATTTAAGTCTGCCATATTTTATCCAGGTTTATTTTTTTGATTTTTCGAGCGCTAAAATAGCGATTTTTGAAGCTGGTGCAAGTAAAATACTTGCTAATTTTTGAGCCGGAGAGCTTAGAATTCCCACTATTTTGGCTCTCGCCTCGTCTAAAGTAGGTAAAGTTGCTACATTTTGCACACCTGCAACATCTAAAATATCAGATCCCATGATGCCACCAAGAATCTTTAGATTTGAATTCTCTTTAGAAAATTTAGTTAATATTTTTGCTGATGTAATTGCATCTTGAGACATAGCTACTGCTGTTGGACCAGAGAATAAATCAGATAAATCTTTACATCTTGTTTTTTGTAGAGCAAGCTTAGTAATACGATTTTTAGTTATCTTGAACTGAATACCATGCTCTCTCATTCTAGATCTTAAGTCATCTAATTGGCTCATAGTAAGACCCTGATAATGAGTAACAATTACGGCCTCTGATTTATCAAACTGAGAACTCATTGTTTTTATGTATTCCTGTTTCTTTGACTTATCCATCATATTTAAATACTTTTTGATAATTTAAGTTTATAAGATATTCCCATTGTAGAAGTGATAAAGGAATTTTTTACTAAATCACCTTTAATAGAGGAGTTTGATTTTTCTCTTTCTAAAGTTTCAATAATAGCGTTGTAATTCTTGATTAAATTTTCATCCAAGAAAGACTTCTTTCCAATAGTTACTCCAATGTTACCGTCTTTATCATTTCTGATCTCAACTTGGCCTGATTTAGCATCGGTAATAGCTTTTTTAACATTTTCTGTAACTGTTCCAAGTTTAGGATTTGGCATAAGACCTTTTGGGCCTAAAACTTTTCCAAGTTTAGATAGTTTTATCATCATAGATGGTGTACAAATAAGTTTTTCAAAGTCTAAAAAACCACCTTTAATTTTTTCAATAAATTCATCACCCCCCACAATGTCTGCCCCACTATCTTTAGCATCTTTTATTTTTGCTTCCTCACACACAACAGCAACCTTTATTTTTTTTCCCGTTCCACCCGGCATATTAATAACTGTTCTCAAATTGATTTCATTTTTCTTCTGTTTGTGGTTAATTTGAAAACTTAGGTCAATAGCTTCATCAAATTTTGTTGTGCAATTTTTTTTTATAATTGGTAATAATTTTTCTATTAAATTAGGACTATCGATGTTTTTTTCTTTTATTAACTTATTAAATCTCTTTGATGGCATTATTCTTTAACCTCAATTCCCATTGATCTAGCTGAGCCCATAATAATCTTAGTAGCTTGTTCTAAATCATTCGCATTCAAATCTTTCATTTTTTTTTTTGCTATTTCCTCTGCCTGTTTTTTTGAAATTGATGCAACAATATTCCTTCCTGGTTCTTGAGATCCACCTTTTAGTTTAGCAGCCTCTTTTATAAAATGAGATGCTGGCGGTGATTTAATTATAAAATCAAACTTTTTATCCTTATAAACTGTAATTACTACAGGAACGGGCTTTCCCATAAAATCTTTTGTCTTTTCATTGAAAGCTTTACAGAACTCCATTATATTTATTCCTCTCTGACCCAAAGCAGGACCAACTGGAGGCGCAGGATTTGCTTGACCGCCCTTAATTTGTAACTTAACGTATCCACTTATTTCTTTCTTTGCCATTAGCTAACCTTTTCAACTTGATTGTATTCTAATTCAACAGGTGTTGGTCTGCCAAAAATTAGAACTGAAACCTTCAATTTTGATTTTTCTTCGTCAATATCTTCTACAAGTCCATTGAAGGAAGCAAAAGGTCCATCTATAACTTGAACTTTTTCACCTACAGAATATTCTATAGTCGTTTTTGCTTGAGAAACACCATCTTTTATTTGTCCTAAAATTTTTTCTATCTCCTTATCCGAGACAGGGGCTGGTATTCCTTTTGCTCCTAAAAATCCACTTACTTTTTTTATATTTTTAATCATATGATATATATTATTATCCATTTCGCTTTTAATTAACACATATCCTGGAAAATACTTTTTTTTTCTTTGAACTCGTTTTCCTCTTTTGACCTCAGTTACATCTTGTGTTGGAACAACTATTTCCTCAAATTTTTCAGTAATTTTAGCCTTTTCTGCCTCATCTTTTATATTTTGGGCAACCTTATTTTCAAAACTAGAGTGTGATTGAACAATATACCAATTTTTCATTATATGCTCACCTTAAGAATTACCTCTAATAAGGATTTAAATATTTGGTCTATCAATAGAAAAAAGATTGCTGCTATTATCGCCATTGCAACTACCATTAAACTTCCTTGAACAGTTTCTTTTCCTGTTGGCCAAGTTACTTTAAATGCTTCTTGTTTTACTTCCTGGATAAATTTAAGTGGATTTTTCATAATTTCGTATTGGCAGGAGCGGAGGGAATCGAACCCCCAACCTCCGGTTTTGGAGACCGGCGCTCTACCAATTGAGCTACACTCCTATTGGTAGTTTATTTAATAATTTTGGTTACTACTCCTGCTCCTACAGTTCTACCACCTTCTCGAATAGCGAAGTTTAATTTTTCGCTCATTGCAATTGGTGTAATTAACTTAACTTTAAATTTAGCATCATCACCAGGCATCACCATTTCTGTTCCAGAAGGTAATTCAACTTCACCAGTAACATCAGTTGTTCTAAAATAAAACTGAGGTCTATATTTAGTAAAAAATGGAGTGTGTCTTCCACCCTCTTCTTTTTTAAGAACATACGCTTGCGCCTCAAATTCTGTATGAGGTGTAATTGAACCTGGTTTACAAAGAACTTGTCCTCTTTCAACATCGGTTCTTTCAACACCTCTTAATAATGCACCAATATTGTCTCCAGCTTCACCAGTGTCTAAAATTTTTCTAAACATTTCAACTCCAGTACAAACTGTTTTTTTTGTATCTCTAATTCCAACTATTTCTATTTCTTCACCAGTTTTAACAACCCCTTGTTCTACCCTTCCTGTTACAACAGTTCCTCTTCCAGAAATAGAAAAGACATCCTCCACCGGCATTAAGAAAGGTTTGTCCTTTGGTCTATCAGGTTGAGGAATATGCTCATCAACAGCTTTCATTAAATCCATAATTGCATTTTTTCCAATTTCATCGTCCTTGCCTTCTACAGCCGCTAAGGCAGAACCTTTTACGATAGGTGTTTTGTCACCTGGAAATTTATACGAAGTTAATAATTCTTTTATTTCCTCTTCAACAAGTTCAATAAGTTCTTTATCTTTTACTTGGTCAACTTTATTTAAAAAAACAACTATAGCTGGGACCCCTACTTGTCTTGCTAAAAGAATATGTTCCCTTGTTTGCGGCATAGGACCATCAGCTGCATTAACAACTAAAATTGCACCATCCATTTGAGCAGCACCAGTTATCATATTCTTCACATAATCTGCGTGACCTGGACAATCAACGTGAGCATAATGTCTTTTGTCTGTTTCATACTCAACATGTGCTGTTGAAATAGTTATGCCTCTCTCTTTTTCCTCAGGCGCTTTATCAATTTGATCGTATGCAGTAAATTGAGCTCCGCCTTTCTCTGACAACACTTTCGTAATTGCGGCAGTAAGAGTTGTTTTACCATGGTCTACGTGACCTATTGTACCTATGTTACAATGTGGTTTATTTCTATTAAATTTTTCCTTCGACATTACTTTTTTATCCTCACTTTAATTTTTAATTTTTTGGAGCGGGTAAAGGGAATCGAACCCTTACATCCAGCTTGGAAGGCTAGCGTTCTACCATTGAACTACACCCGCATAACCAAGTACTACACTCCAAGTTTTTAAAACTTTTATGAATGGTGGAGGGGGAAGGATTCGAACCTTCGAAGACCGAAGTCAACGGGTTTACAGCCCGCCCCATTTGACCGCTTTGGTACCCCTCCTAAGTAAGTTGGGGAAGCGTCCCCTTGTTCAATAAAGCTTTAAACAACATGGGTTTTATATATTTTTATCGCATAAATGCAATATTAGAAATTTAGGGAAATTCGCAGAAAATTAGTTATAAATGGCATATTTTATGACAAAATCATCATTTTTTATTATTGGTAAACATGCAGTAATCGAGGCACTTAAAAATCCCAAGAGGAAAGTTCTAAGACTTTTTCTAACCGAAGAAAGCAAAAAAACAATACATAGAAATAGCCCTAGAAAAAACCTTTTAAAAGATCAGAAGATTTTTTTTAAAACTAAAAAAGAATTAGATAAGTACACTAGAAATGAAGGGATACAGCATCAAGGTTTTGTTGCAGAGATAGAACATTTAGAAAAAATACAATTAAAGGATTTTATTAAAAATAAAAAAAATTTTACAATTGCATGCTTAGATGACATTACCGATCCAAGAAATATTGGATCTATAATTAGAAGTGCAGTTTCTTTCGGGATTAACGGTGTAATTATAAAAGAGAGATCTTTTCCTTCTGAAAGTAAACTTTTGTACAAGTCTGCCAGTGGAGCAATTGAAAATATACAAATCTTTGAGGTACCTAATATTAATACGACTTTAAAATATCTTAGAGAAAATAATTTTTGGGTTTATGGATTTGACTCAAACGCTGATAAAGATTTTACAGATATTAAGTGGACAGGAAATACTATATTATTATTTGGGTCTGAAGGTTACGGGATAAAAATGCATACAAAAAAATATACTGATTTTTTAGTTAAAATTAAAATTGACCATAAAATTGAGAGTCTTAATGTTTCAAACAGCGCTTCAGTGGCTTTCCATTATATAAATTTAAAAAAAAGTTGATTTAATTTACTTTTAACATTAAAAACTTCATTAACACGAATGCCCTTGTAGCTCAGCTGGTAGAGCAATTGATTTGT
>CACPQG010000011.1 GCA_902636025.1 uncultured Pelagibacteraceae bacterium | reverse complement strand
GTAAAAATGTAAGTTTTAACACGACGGAAAATACTACATCAAAAGTAAAAAAGGAGGATCAATTGCTTCCAGGCTCTTCTCAGCCTCAAGATTTGGGTTCAATATCTTATAAAGATACCGACACTGGAAAAGAAAATCAAGAAATTCAATCTATAGAAACAACAAATTCTGTTGTTACAGAAACATTTGTTTCTGAAGAAAAAATTTTACCTGAGGGTACACCAAATGAACAATATGAATTTGCAACAAGTTTTTTAAAAAATGGAGATTACAATATGGCAGAGAGGGCATTTAGAGAATTTGTTGATCAAAATCCAGAACATGATCTGGCAGGAAATGCACAGTATTGGTACGCAGAAACTTTTCGTATAAGACAATTATTTACTGATGCTGCCTCAGCTTATTTAGAAGGTTATCAAAAATATCCAAAAAGTCAGAAGGCTCCTATAAATTTATTAAAACTTGGTGTATCATTAGTTCAGATTGGAGAAAAAGATCAAGGTTGTTTAATGATTTCTGGAGTGAGAAAAGAATATCCAAAAGCTAATCAGTCTGTTCTTCAAAAAGCGAAATATGAGGAAAAAAAGTTTGAATGTAAAAAAGAGGAGTCTTAATAGTACAACTTTTTTTTTAGATCAATTATTCATCAAAAAACTTTATAAAATATTTGAGAGAAATATTTATGGAATAGATAAGTCTTTAATAGCTATATCAGGTGGTCCTGATAGTTTGTCATTAGCATTTTTAGCAAAATGTTATTCACTTAAAAATTCAGTAAAATTTAGTTATGCTTTGGTTGACCATAAACTCAGAAAGGGTTCTTCATTTGAGGCTAAGAAAGTTGTTCAAATGCTAAAAAAAATAGGTATCAACTGTAAAATTTTAGTTTGGAAAGGTAAAAAACCAAATTCAAATATCCAGAAAATTGCAAGACATAATAGGTATAATTTATTAACTAAGGAATGTAATAGACTAAATATAAAAACAATTTTGTTGGGACATCAAATGAATGATTTACACGAAAATTTTTTTTTAAGAATGGCCCGTGGTAGTGGTTTAAAAGGGCTAACTTCTCTTGGCAAAAATTCGGAATTTTCTAATGTAAAATTGTTAAGACCACTAATAGGTATACCAAAAAAGGAACTTGAAAAACTTGCTTTAAGAGTTTTTAAAAACTTTATAAAAGACCCTTCAAACGAAAATGATGATTTTACAAGAAGTAGAATTAGAAAAGTTATAGAAGTTTTTCAAAAGAAAGGTTTACAAACTAAAAAAATAGATTTGACAATTAAAAATCTAAAATCTGCGAATAATGCATTGGATTTTTATGCTCAAAAAAATATTTCAGAAAACACTATTTTTATAAAAAAATCGCATTCTTATTATTTGAATGACAAATTTTTTCATAATCCAGAAGAGGTATTATTAAGATCTATAAGCACGATTCTTAAAAATCTAAGCGGCAGATATTATGCCCCACGAGGCAGGAAAATTATTAAATTAATATCTTTAATGACATCTCAAAATAAGGCCAATAAAGTTACTCTAGGTGGATGTATTTTCGAAAAAATCCATCAAACAGTGGTGATAACTAAGGAATAGCTCGACGAGGTCAAATTATCGCAAAAATAGGCACTTGTTTAATTTTAAATAACTCTTATTTTAAGTCTATGAATTACAAAAATTTAGCGATGTGGGCAATCATTGTGTTCCTTACAATTGGACTATACAATATGTTTAAAAATCCACAGTCTAATCTTTCAAAAAATAACCAAGTGAATTTTTCTGAGTTTTTAACTGAAGTTGAAAATGGAAGAGTTGTAAAAGTTGAAATTAAAGGTAATAATATTAATGGTGTATTGTCTGATGGAAACAGTTTTTCAACCTATGCTCCTAATGATCCAAATTTAATAGAGAAACTTTCCTCAAAAGGCGTAGCAATTTCAGCAGCACCTTTAGATGAAAAAATGCCGTCTTTATTTGGGGTCTTGCTGTCATGGTTCCCTATGCTTTTACTTATAGCAGTTTGGATATTCTTTATGAGACAAATGCAAGGGGGTAAAGGTGGTGCAATGGGTTTTGGAAGATCTAAAGCTAAAATGATGAACGAGTTAAAGGGAAAAGTAACGTTCAACGATGTAGCTGGAGTGGAGGAAGCTAAAGAAGAAGTAGAAGAAGTTGTTGAATTTTTAAGAGATCCTAAAAAATTTAGTAGGTTAGGTGGAAAGATCCCACGTGGATGTCTCTTAGTAGGTCCCCCAGGAACAGGTAAAACATTGTTAGCAAGAGCAATAGCAGGAGAAGCAGGAGTACCATTCTTCACAATCTCAGGATCAGACTTTGTTGAAATGTTTGTCGGAGTTGGTGCATCTAGAGTAAGAGACATGTTTGAACAGGGAAAAAAACATTCGCCTTGCATAATATTTATTGACGAGATAGATGCAGTTGGAAGAAGTAGGGGAGCAGGCCTTGGTGGTGGAAATGATGAAAGAGAGCAAACATTAAACCAATTGCTAGTTGAAATGGATGGTTTTGACACAAATGAGGGTGTTATAATAATTGCTGCTACAAACAGACCTGATGTATTAGATCCTGCATTGTTAAGACCAGGTAGATTTGATCGGCAAGTGGTTGTTTCACTTCCTGATATCATTGGAAGAGAAAAAATATTAAAAGTTCATTCTAAGAAAATTTCAATGGCACCAGATATTAATTTAAGAACTGTTGCAAGAGGTACGCCCGGCTTTTCTGGCGCAGATTTAGCAAATCTTGTAAATGAGTCCGCTTTGCTCGCAGCAAGAAAAAATAAAAGAATTGTTACCAACCAAGAGTTTGAAGAAGCAAAAGACAAAGTTATGATGGGTGCTGAAAGAAGATCAATGGTTATGACTGAGGAAGAAAAGAAGCTTACGGCTTACCATGAGGCAGGACATGCTATAGTAACTATAAACGAAAAAGCGGCTTATCCAATCCATAAAGCTACAATTATTCCAAGAGGGAGAGCCTTAGGAATGGTTATGCAGTTACCAGAAAAAGATGAAGTATCTCAAACCAGAGAGCAGTTACATGCTCAAATGGCAATCGCAATGGGAGGAAGAGTTGCGGAAGAATTAATTTTTGGTGATGATAAGGTAACAACAGGTGCAGTAAGCGACATAGAACAGGCAACTAAAAGAGCAAGAGCAATGGTTATGAGAGCTGGATTAAGTAAAGAATTAGGTCCAGTTGCATACGGTGAAAACGAGGAGGAAGTATTCTTAGGAAGATCTGTAGCTCGTCAACAAAACATGTCTGAAGAGACTGCGAAAAAAGTTGATGCCGAAATAAGAAAATTTGTTGAAAAGGGTTACGAAAGAGCAAGGAAAGTTTTGACAGAAAAAATTGATGACTTACATAAACTTGCAAAAGCTTTGCTAACTTATGAAACTTTAACAGGTAAAGAAATTGAGGACTTAGTTAATAAAAATATCTACCCAGCTGGAAAACAAGATATAAAAGATGAGGGTGATGATCAATCTTCAGCCTTGGGCTCAATTGGTCTAAAACCAAAAATAGTCCACTAATACTTAATGGATAAATATTACACTAAACCGTGTAATTTTTATTTTGGAACGAAATCAAAAAAAAAAGTTAAAAACAAAGAAGCTTTACCGCTGAACGGGAACAAATCAATATCTTTTGATACAATCGAAATAATTTCAAGGAAAGAAAAGAAATTAGTAAATGTAAAAAAAATAAACAATTTAAGACTAAGTCTAAAAAAAAAAATTAATTCTGATATTTCAAATATTGTTAAAAAAAAAAATTTCAATGGATTAAGTTTTGTAAATTTTCCAATTTTAATGGGAGTCATAAATATTACTCCAGACAGTTTTTCTGATGGTGGTAAATATTTTCAAATAAATTCTGCTTTAGCACGTGCTAATTATTTTATTAAAAAAGGCTGCAAAATAATTGATGTTGGGGGTGAATCTACAAGACCTGGTGCAAAAGACATCAGTTTCAAAAAAGAATGGAAAAGAATAGAAGGTTTTTTAAAAAAATCAAAAAAACTAAATTGCTTAATTTCTATTGACACTAGAAAAAGTAAAATCATGGAGCTTGCTCATAAGCACAAAGTTGATTTAGTAAACGATGTTTCAGGTTTAAGTTATGACAAACGTACAATCGATTTTTTAAAAAAAACAAAAAAATCATTTGTAATTCATCATAGTAAAGGTCTACCTAAAAATATGCAAAACAAACCAAATTACAAAAATGTGCTACTAGATATTTATGATTTTTTTGAAAACAAGTTAAATACAATTAATAGTAATGGAATTAAACATAAAAATATCATTTTAGATCCAGGAATTGGTTTTGGTAAAAACTTGAAACATAATATTACTCTTTTGAAACACATTTCTATTTTTCACTCCCTTGGTTATCCTGTAATGTTAGGAGTATCGAGAAAAAGATTTATAAAAGATTTAGTAGATATAAATGATAGCAAAGAAAGAATTGGAGGAACAATTTCCTCAAGTATATGGTTAATGATGCAAGGTGTTCAAATATTAAGAGTTCATGATTTTAATGAAATTAATCAAGCTATAAAAGTTTTTAGATCTTTAAGATTTTAATAATGTTTAAAAAATACTTTGGAACCGACGGTATAAGAGGAACGGTTAATGATGAAAAAATTAACGGTGAAATGTTTTTCAAATTTGGTTTAGCAGCTGGAACCTACTTTAAAAATTTAAAAAAAAGTAAACAAATTGCTGTTATAGCGAAAGATACTAGACTTTCAGGTTATACTTTAGAACCAGCTTTGGTATCTGGATTAGCTTCTGCAGGAATGCATGTTTTTACTCTGGGACCCTTACCCACTAATGGTTTAGCAATGCTTACAAAAAAAATGAGAGCAAATTTAGGAATTATGATAACCGCTTCACATAATCCTTATTATGACAATGGTTTAAAATTATTTGGTCCAGATGGGCTAAAATTATCAGATAAAATAGAAAAAAAAATAGAGACATTAATTGACTCAAAAATTACAAAAAATTTAACACAACCAAAGAATTTAGGTCGAGTAAAAAGATTAGAAGAAGCATCAAATGAATATATAAAAATTTTAAAAAAAAACTTTCCAAATAATTTTAATCTAAAGGGAATAAGTGTTGCAATTGATTGTGCAAATGGTGCTGGTTACAAAACTGCACCACTATTATTTAAATCTTTAGGTGCAAAAGTTTATGATGTTGGTGTTTCCCCAAATGGGTTAAATATCAATGAAAAATGTGGTTCAACTTTCCCAAAAAAAATAAAGACGCTTGTATCAAAAAAAAAAGTTGATCTCGGTATATCTTTAGATGGTGATGCAGATAGGATAATAATTTGTGACGAAAATGCAAAAGTGATTGATGGTGATCAAATTATTGCAATGTTAGGTAAAAGATGGAAACGAAAAAAAATCTTAAAAGGTGGTGTAGTAGGTACTTTAATGTCCAATTTTGGTTTAGAGATTTTTTTTAAAAAAAATAATATTAAATTTTTAAGAGCAAATGTAGGAGATAGATTTGTAAAAGAGAAAATGCAAAAAAATAAATTTAATCTTGGGGGAGAACAATCTGGTCATATTATATTAGGTAAATTTGCTACTACAGGTGATGGATTATTAGTTGCACTCGAAATTCTTTTTTCAATGAGGAAAGGCCAAAAAGCGAGTCATTTATTTAATAATTTTATTCCTATTCCTCAAGTATTAGAGAACGTTAAAGTAAAAGATAAAAATATAATAAATTCACCAAAGTGTATAAAAGCAATAAAGAAATCAATAAGATTATTGAAAAATACTGGAAGAATTTTAGTCAGAAAATCTGGAACTGAACCAATGATTAGAATTATGGCTGAAACGAATAACAAAGAACTTTTATTTAAATGTATTAAAATTATAAAAAGGTCGTTGATCAATTGAAAATAAAATCAAAATTATTAATTATAGCTGGATCAGACTCATCTGGTGGCGCGGGTATTCAAGCTGATATTAAAACTATGACTGCATTAGGATCTTATGCAATGACTGCTATAACTGCTTTGACAGCACAAAATACTACTGGAGTATCGTCAATAGTAAAAATTTCTAGTAAAGAAATTTCTAAACAAATTGAATATACTTCAAGAGATATAAAGCCAGATGCAGTTAAAATCGGAATGCTTCACTCTGCTGAAGTGATAGATGCAGTGATAAAATCATTAAAAAAAATCAAAGTTAATAAAATAATTTTTGATCCTGTGATGGTAACTACAAGTGGGGTTAAATTAATTAACAAAAAAGCTATTGATAAAATTAGAAACCTTTTAATTAAAAAAGTTGATTTAATAACACCAAATATTCTAGAAGCAGAAATTCTTGTTAAAAAAAAAATTGTATCAGTTGATGATATGATTTTTGCTGCAAAAAAGCTTGTAAATATGGGTGCAAAAAATGTTCTATTAAAAGGAGGTCATTTAAAAGAAAAAACAATAACTGATATATTTGTAAATAAGAAAGAGATTAAAATATTTAAAAACAAAAAGATTCGTACAAAAAACTTACACGGAACAGGCTGTTCATTATCCAGCGCAATAACAACGTATTTTTCATGTGGAAAAACATTAAAGAAATCTTGTGAGCAAGCAATTAATTATGTTAACCATTCTATTAAAAGTAGTCCAAAATATGGAAAAGGAAATGGACCCATTAATCATCTAATAAGTTTTAAATTAGATAAAAAATATTTATGAACAACGTCGCAGTAATTGGCTCACAGTGGGGAGACGAGGGAAAAGGAAAGATTGTAGATTGGCTTTCTAGTGAGGCAGATGTAGTTGTTAGATTTCAAGGAGGACATAATGCTGGACACACATTGGTAATTGATGGAGTGACATATAAATTAAGACTACTTCCGTCTGGAATAGTAAGAAAAAACAAAGTTTCAGTAATTGGAAACGGAGTAGTGGTAGATCCTTGGGCATTACTTCAAGAGATTGAAGAAATTATATCAAAGGGTGTTGAAGTAAATGAAAAAAATTTAATTATTTCTGAGTCTGCAAACTTAATTTTACCTTTTCATAGAGAAATGGATGAAATAAGAGAGGACGCCGCGGGTAAAGCTAAAATAGGCACGACAAGACGAGGTATTGGTCCAGCTTATGAGGACAAAATTGGACGAAGATCAATTAGAGTAATGGATCTTATTTCTGGGAGAAACCTAGACCAAAGACTTGAAACAGTTCTTTTACATCATAATGCCATAAGAAAAGGGTTAGGAAAAAATATATTTCAAAAGGATAAACTTAAGGAAGATCTTTTAAAAATTGCCCCAGAAATTTTAAAATTTTCTCAACCTGTATGGAAAAAAATTTATGAGTTTAAGAAACAAAATAAAAAAATATTATTTGAAGGAGCCCAAGGAATATTATTAGATGTAGATCATGGTACATATCCTTTTGTAACATCTTCCAATACTGTGGCGTCTGCTGCAGCAACTGGTTCTGGTTGCGGTCCAAATAGTATAAATTATGTTTTAGGAATCACTAAAGCCTACACAACTAGAGTTGGAGAAGGACCATTTCCTACAGAACTGAAAGATCATATTGGAGAAACATTAGGAACAAGAGGTAAAGAATTTGGTACAGTAACTAGTAGAAAAAGGAGGTGCGGTTGGTTTGATGGAGTTCTAGTAAGACAAACAATAAAAATTTCTGGGATTGATGGCATTGCTCTTACAAAGCTGGATGTATTGGATGAACTAGATGAAATTAAAATATGTGTAGCCTATGAAATTAATGGAAAAAAAATTGATTACTTACCAGCGGCAGTTGAGGATCAATTAAAAGTAAAACCAATATATAAATCATTTAAAGGGTGGATGTCAGAAACAAAAGGAATTAAAAAATTTGATGATCTTCCAAAGAATGCAAAGATTTATATAAATGAGCTTGAAAAGTTTATTGAGACTAAAGTTTCAAGCATATCTACAAGCCCAGAAAGAAATGATACTATTTTGATTGAAGATCCGTTTAAAAATTAATTAGCAGACAAAAGATTTTTTGATTTTGCAGAATTAAGCATATGTTTTTGGAGTTTTTCAAAAGCTTTGTTTTCAATTTGTCTAATTCTTTCTCTACTTATTTTAAATTTTTTACTTAAATCTTCCAGTGTTTCTTGTTCTTCACTAAGTCTTCTTGCATATAATATTTTTCGTTCTCTATCACTTAATATTTTAATAGAATCTTGTAATAGATCTCTTCTTTGTTCCATTTCTTCTTGTTGAGCGAGTTTTAGTTCTTGATCCATGTCCTTATCTGCTATCCAGTCTTGCCATTCATCGCCATCTTCACCAATTGGTGCATTAAGAGATTGCTCACGACCTGAAAGTCTTCTGTTCATAGAGACCACTTCCCCTTCAGCTACATTAAGTTTTTTTGCAATATCTTTTACATGTTCATCTTTCAAATCACCTTCACTTCTAGGGGCAATTTGATTTTTTAACTTCTTAAGATTAAAAAATAATTTTTTTTGTGCAGTTGTCGTTCCAATCTTTACTAAACTCCACGATCTTAATATATATTCTTGAATAGAAGCCTTTATCCACCACATAGCATATGTAGCTAATCTAAAACCTTTCTCTGGTTCAAATTTTTTTACAGCTTGCATGAGACCAACATTCCCTTCTGAGATAATTTCATTCAGTGGTAGACCATAGCCTTTATATCCCATTGCAATTTTTGCGACCAGTCTTAAATGACTCGTTACTAATTTTTCTGCTGATTTAACATTTCCAGTCGACTTCCAATTTTTTGCTAGCATATATTCCTCCTCAGCATCTAGCATAGGGAATTTTTTTATCTGATCTAAATAACCAGCCAAGCCACCCTCGTTAGATAAAACCGGAAACTTCGTTGATGTTGAATTCATAATGGTATTTATTTAATAAAATTTTCTAATTTTACAATGGTTTTATTTATAAGCATTTTTAAGCTTTTTTAGCACAAATTCTAAATCTTTAGGTAAATTAGATGAAAATTCTAATTCTCGACCTGTCCTTGGGTGAATAAAGCCTATACTTTTTGCATGTAAAAATTGTCTATCTAATTTAGTCAAAGTTTTTTCAAGATCGTAATCTATATTTTTAATTTTTTTAAATCTTTTTTTATATTTTTTGTCACCTAAAATATTATTTCCTTTATACGACATATGTACTCTTATTTGATGAGTACGACCTGTTTCAAGCTTACATTCAACCAAACTAAATGTTGGAATATTCTTACTTTCAAAAATTTTCAAAGTTTCATAGTTAGTTATAGCTCTTTTTCCTTTTGAATAGCTTACTTCCATTAGCTGTCTGTTTTTAGAACTTCTTTTAATAAAAGTTTCGATTTTACCTTTTTGAGGTCTTAGTTTTCCCCATATTAGTGTTTGATAAATTCTTTTTATAATATGTTTATTAAATTGATTTGATAAATTCTCATGTGACTGATTATTTTTTGCAACTAGTATTAATCCAGATGTATCCTTATCTAGTCTATGCACAATTCCAGGTCTTAGCTCATCACCAATGTTTGAGAGATTTTTATTGTAATTTATTAGTGCGTTTACAATTGTATTGTCATAGTTACCAGGACCTGGATGAATTGATATTCCAGCATTTTTATTAATGACTAAAAGATCCTCATCCTCAAATATAATATCTAATTTATAGTCATAAGGTTTTAAAGATAATTTTTTAGGTTTCGGTATTTCTAAGGCCAGTATATCACCAGCAATAATTTTTTTTGAAGGATCTTCTATAACTTTTTTATTTATTTTTAATTTAGAATTATTAATTAAATTCTTAATTCTAGTTCTACTTAATGAAGGCTTTTTATAAGCAATATATTGATCTACTCTTTGATTGTTGTCCACCTCATCCACAATTAAATTGATGATATTTTTCATAGATTATAATATTAATACTATATGCGCTTGTAGCTCAACTGGATAGAGCGCCAGATTTCGGCTCTGGAGGTTCAGGGTTCGACTCCTTGCAGGCGCACCAAGCTATTCACCTATATTTATTAAAGATCCTTTTTTTCTTGCTTGACTGAAAGAGTAATAAAATAAAGATATACCCACAAATAAATAAATCGCATTTAATATAAAAGCATCTTTTATATTGGAATAATTTACTACCTGATTTACAAGTATCGATCTAGCTTCCTCAAAAATATAAACCAAAGGTAATCCTCTAGCAACATTTTGAAAAAAATCAGGTAAAATCTCAATAGGGTAATAAATACATCCAAGAGGGGCAAGTAAAAATAAAGATGACCATGCAATATTTTCAAAAGCCGGTCCATATCTCAACAGTCCAGATGAAACAAAAAGACCTAAAGTGATTCCAAAAATGTATAAACTTAAAAATAAAAAAAATAATGGAATTCCCAGGTTCAAAATTGATATTCCGAATAAAGGACTTGTGATTAATATTGCAGGAACCAAACCAATTAATGTTCTTATTAATGCAGTACCAACTAATGCAGTGATGATTTCACTTATACGCATAGGAGCAATAAACAAATTTGTAAAGTTTCTGCTCCAGATCTCTTCCAAAAATAACATGTTAAAACTGATACTTGATCTAAATAAAAAATCGTAAAGAATAGCGCAAGTTAAAATAACCCCTACAGTATTATTGTAATAATCACTATATGTTGTGAAGAACTTTGAAATAAATCCCCATAAAATAATTTGTATAGTTGGCCAATATATTAGATCGAGGATTCTGGGAAGAGAACTTTTAATTAAAAAAAAATGTCTTAAAAATAATCCAATTATTCTATTTAAGCTCATGATTATTCCTATTAAGTTTTAAAAATACTTCTTCTAGATTTCTTTTACCGTGTTTTTTAATTAAGTCGTCGGGGGTGCCTTTATCTATTATTACTCCATTATTCATCATCAAAACATTTTTACAAAGTCTTTTGACTTCATCCATATTATGAGAAGCTAATAAGATTGACATTTTTTTTTCTTTCGAAATTTTTTCAATAAAGGATCTTACAAAGTCTCCTGTTTCAGGATCTAAAGATGCAGTTGGTTCATCTAAAAATAATATGGATGGTTCGTTAATCAATGCTTTAGCTAGGCTTACTCTATTTTTTTGTCCAGATGATAGTTCTCCAGTTTTTTTATTTATAAATTCTTCTAACCTTAGTTTTTCAGATAAATACTTTATTCTTTCAGAAATGAATTTTACACCGTATAATTTTCCATAAACTATTAAATTTTCTTTAACTGAAAGTTTTTTTGGCAACTCAATGTATGGCGAGATAAAATTCATTTTATGAAGTAAAGATATTCTATTTTTTTCAATGTCCAGACCATGAATAACAACTCTTCCATTTGAAGGTTTTAACAATCCTAACATCATAGCAATTGTGGTAGTCTTTCCACAGCCGTTTGGTCCAAGTAATCCTAAAATTTCATTCTCGTTAATTGTAAAACTAATTTCTTTTACAGCCTCTTTTTTAAAATAATTTTTTGATAAATTTTCTACAATTACTGAATTTTGCATAATTTATCTTTTTGATGCTCTTTTTAACCTATCGTTTATAGTTCGACCTATTCCGATGTTAGGAATTTTTTCAACTGCGATTTTTTTAAATTTTAATCTTTTAATATTTCTAAGTGTTTTATACAAATTTTTTCCAGCTTCTCTTAAATTTTTGTTTTTTGATAAATAAAAATAATTCTTATCAAATTTCTTTCTTTTTTGGATTAATACAAATGCCTCATCTGTGTAATGTTTTTTAACGTTTAGCCTAATAGGAATTCCTGGTGAATAATGAAATTTAGACTGCCCTGAGACTTTTGTTGATTTGTTTGTTGTATAATTTAAGTTTCTTTTTAAAACTTTGCTTATTTTTTTTATGTCTAGACCACCTAATCTTAAAACTTGAGGTTTGTTTACTAAATTTATTATAGTAGATTCTAAACCTACCTTTGAACTACCACCATCTAAAATGAATTTTATTTTATTTCCAAATTCCTCTCTGACATCTTTTTTTGAAACTGGACTTAGTTGTGTATAAATATTTGCACTAGGTGCAGCCAATGGATATTTTAAATATGAAAGCAAATCTCTTGTGGTTAAATTTTTTGGAAACCTTACTGCTAAAGTATTTTTCCCGTTTGTTACATTTTTTGATATTTTGCTTTCTTTTTTTAGTTTTAAAACAAACGTTAAAGGACCTGGGCAAAACTTACTATATAACTTTTGAAAATTACTATTTATCTCACAGTCTTTTCTCAAATCTTGCACTCTAGAATAATGTACTATTAAAGGATTAGATTTTGGTCTTTTTTTTAATTTAAAAATCTTTGAGGTAGCCTTATCAGAATATGCATTGGCAGCAAGTCCGTACACAGTTTCAGTGGGTATTGCTACACAATGATTATTGTCCAATAAATATTTAGCTTTTTTAATATTTGAAAGATCTTTTTTCATGTAATATTAACAACTTTTATATGAAAGATAAAAATTTGCCAGATGATATTAAAAATAAATCCCTTAACGAGTTAACTGATTTAGCAAATAATATTATTAATAATCTAGAGAATAAAAATACCCTTGATGGATCAATAGAAGAATATCAAAAATTGATTAAATTAAATTTATTAATAGAAAAACAATTTCAAAAAGCTTCTAAAGAACTATCTAAATCTACTAGAGAAAAAATACAAAATGTATTGAAGAAAAATGAAAAAAAAACTAAATAAGGTTGCAAAAGATACAAATCTATTTCTTAAAAAATTTATATTTAAACAAAAAAAAACAGACTTATTGAATCCGATAAAGTATGGGTTATTACCAGGGGGAAAAAAGATTAGGTCAAAATTAATAGTTGATGTTGGAAGAATTTTTAACATTGACTATAAAAAATTAATCCAAATTAGTGCAGCAGTCGAATGTATACATGCTTATTCTTTGATACATGACGATCTTCCTTGTATGGATAATGACAGGTTAAGAAGAGGAAAATTATCTACTCATGCTAAGTTTGGAGAGTCCACTGCTATCCTAGCTGGCAACTCCTTGCTAACTATAGCGTTTGAGATTTTGAGCCAATCGACTTTAAAAATAGATTATAAATCAAAAATAAATTTAATAAGTCTTTTATCTAAGAGTGCAGGGCATACTGGAATTGCTGGTGGTCAGTACTCTGATTTAAGATTTGAAAAAAAGAGGAAATCTTTAAAAAAAATTGTTGATATGCAAATTAATAAAACAGGAAAACTATTTAGCTTTTGTTGCATGGCACCTGTAATACTTTCAAAAAAAAGCAAATATTTAAACTTATTCAATTCTATAGGTTCTAAAATAGGATTGCTATTTCAAATTGCAGATGACTTAATAGACTATTCTGGATCTACAAAAAAAGCCGGTAAAAAAACAAGAAAAGATTTGAAAAAAGGTAAGGCTACCTTAATTGGTTTACTAGGATATAAAAATACTGTTAAATATGGAGATAGTTTAAAATTAGAAATATTAAGTAAAATAAAAAAATTTGGAAATAAGAATAAAGATTTATCAGATACTATAAATTATATTTTGATTAGAACTAAATGAAAAAAGATTATAAACTTTTAAATAATATTAATTTTCCAAGTGATATTAAGAAATTATCTCATAATGAATTAAAAACTCTTGCTGAAGAGGTAAGAGAGGAAATGATAGATGCCGTTTCTGAAACTGGTGGACATCTTGGTGCAGGTTTGGGTGTGGTAGAATTGACGGTAGTTCTTCATTATATTTTTAATACTCCTAATGATAAATTAATTTGGGATGTAGGACACCAAACTTATCCACATAAAATTCTAACTGGACGTAAAGATAAAATTAGAACTTTGAGAAAAGGAAATGGTTTGTCTGGTTTTACTAAAAGGTCTGAAAGTGAATACGATCCATTTGGTGCAGCTCATAGTTCAACATCAATATCATCCGCCCTAGGAATAGCTATAGCAAATAAATTATCAAATAAATCTGACAACGTAATTGCTGTAATAGGCGATGGAGCAATTAGTGCGGGTATGGCATATGAGGCAATGAATAACGCAGGATCAAGTAAGACCAAATTAATTGTAATTTTAAACGACAACGATATGTCAATTGCAAAACCTGTTGGAGCAATGAGAGCATATTTGGCTAAAATTTTCACTGGTAAAATTTATTTTAGCTTGAGAGAAACCGTTAAACTTATAATTTCAGCTTTCTCAAAAAGATTTAGTAAAAAAGCTGGGAAAGCAGAGGATTTTTTACGTTCAGCTGTAACCGGAGGAACTTTATTTAGTTCAATGGGCTTTTACTACGTAGGGCCTATAGATGGTCATGATATAGACGCTCTAGTTTCAGTTTTAAAAAATGCTAAAGAAGTAAACTATGATGGCCCTATTATGATCCACATAAAAACTAAAAAGGGTAAAGGTTATAGTTTTGCTGAAAAATCTGAAGATAAATACCACGGGGTTACAAAGTTTAATGTTAACACAGGTGTTCAAGAAAAATCAAAATCTAATGCACCTTCCTACACCAAAGTCTTTGCAAACACATTAGTTAAGCATGCAGAAAAAGATAGTAAAATAATTGGAATTACTGCTGCAATGCCATCAGGGACTGGGATGGATATTTTTGGTAAGAAATTTCCGTCACGAATGTTTGATGTAGGTATTGCAGAGCAGCACGCAGTTACATTTGCTGCTGGATTAGCAACAGAGGGATTTAAGCCCTATGCCGCAATCTATTCTACATTTCTTCAAAGAGCGTATGATCAAGTTGTTCATGATGTAGCAATTCAGAGTTTGCCAGTTAGATTCGCAATAGATCGAGCTGGACTTGTTGGTGCTGATGGACCAACACATGCTGGATCATTTGATATTACTTATTTATCTACACTTCCAAATTTTGTTGTAATGGCTGCAAGTGATGAATCTGAGTTAGTAAAAATGATTAATACTTCAATTGATATTAATGATAGACCATCAGCCTTTAGATACCCAAGAGGAAATGGAATTGGTGTAGAACTTCCAAATTTAAATGAGAAACTTGAAATAGGAAAAGGAAGAATTATTAAAGAAGGTAAAAATGTAGCGTTAATTAATTTTGGTGCAAGACTAAACGAATGTTTAATTGCTAGAGAAAATTTAATAAGAAAAGGCATAAACTTAACATTAGTTGATGCTAGATTTGTAAAACCTTTAGATGAAAATTTAATTTGGCAAATAGCCACTGATCATGAAGCATTGATAACTATTGAAGAAGGATCTATAGGAGGTTTTGGTTCACATGTTGCACAATTTTTGAATGAAAAAAACTTGCTTGATAGTAATTTAAAGTTTAGATCAATGTTTTTGCCTGACAGATTTATAGATCATGATAAACCTGATTTGATGTATAAATATGCAGGTTTAGACGCTACTAATATAGAAAATAAGATATTAGATACTATAAATTCTAAAGTTGTTGTTAAAAAAAGTAATTAACTATTGCATTGAGCATTATGCATCAAGTAATGATCCAGTAATACACAATGCATCATGGCTTCTCCAATTGGAACTGCTCTTATACCTACGCAAGGATCATGTCTACCTTTTACAGAAATAGACGTATTTTTACCAAATCGATCTATTGTTTTTCTACTTGTCAAAATTGATGAAGTTGGTTTAACAGCAAAAGATACAGTAATTTCTTGACCAGAGGAAATTCCTCCAAGTATTCCACCAGCATTGTTAGAGTCAAACTTAGTTTTATTTCCTTTCTGAGATATCTCATCTGAATTTTGTTCTCCTGTTAATTGCGCTGAATTCATTCCAGATCCAATATTAACTCCTTTAACTGCATTTATACTCATCATTGCTGATGCAAGATCCATATCTAATTTTGAGTAAATAGGAGCTCCCAAACCCACTGGAACACCTCTCGCTCTAACTTCAATTATTGCTCCACAAGAGGACCCGGCTTTCCTTATACTTAATAAGTATTTTTCCCAAAGTTTTAAAATTGACTTATCTGGGCAGAAAAAAGGATTTTTTGATATAAATCTATCGTCCCATTTTTTTATGTCACAACCAAGAATTCCTAATTGAGTGACTGCACCTTTAACATTATATTTTTTTCCAATTTTTTTTTCTAAAACTTTTTTCGCTATTGCTCCAGCTGCCACTCTAGAAGCTGTTTCTCTAGCTGACTGTCTACCGCCACCTCTATAATCTCTTATTCCATATTTTTTGAAATATGTGAAATCAGCATGACCAGGACGAAATTTATTTTTTATTGTTTCATAATCCCTAGATCTCATGTCCTTATTATAAATAATCATAGATATTGGAGTACCTGTTGTTTTACCTTCAAAAACTCCTGACAAAATATTTACTTTATCATCTTCTTTTCTTTGGGTAGTGAACTTAGACTGTCCAGGTTTTCTTTTATTTAATTCTTTTTGGATATCAGCCTCATTTATACTTACATTAGGAGGACAACCATCCACGACACAGCCTATGGCTGGACCATGAGACTCTCCCCATGTGGTGAATCGAAATATCTTTCCAAATGTGTTAAATGACATAAAATATAATATATAGATTATTTTGTTTAAATTATGAATCAAAAAAACTCTTTAGGTCTTGATAAATGTTTTGGTGAATTAGATGATCCATTTAAGTTATTTGAGGAATGGTTTAATGAAGCTAAAAAGTCGGAAATAAATGATCCAAATGCCTTAGCGCTAGGCACAGCAGATAAAAGCGGAGTTCCGAATGTCAGAATGGTACTTCTTAAAGGTTTTAGTGATAAAGGATTTGTTTTTTACACAAATCTTAATAGTAAGAAAAGTGGTGATTTAAAAAATAACCCTAATGCATCAATGTGTTTCCATTGGAAAAGTTTATTAAGACAAATAAGAATAGTGGGAACTATAACTAACGTTTCAAACAAAGAGGCTGATGATTACTATAATAGTAGAGCATATGGAAGTCGTATTGGTGCATGGGCCTCTAATCAAAGCACAGTTTTAAAAAACAGAGAAGAATTATACGAGTCGATTGAAAATTTTAAGAAAAAGTTTCCTGACGAAAAAAAAGTTCCAAGACCTGATTATTGGTCCGGGTGGTCTCTCTCACCAAATGAAATTGAATTTTGGCTAGATGGAGATAATAGAATTCATCAAAGACTAAAGTATTTAAAATCAGGAAATAAAAGTTGGAAAAAAGTTTTATTAAGTCCCTAAAAATTTCTTTCTAAACTAAATGAAGTTAATTTTTTAAGGATTTCTTTTTCTTTTGTATCTGGAAATATACTGAGCGAATTAGATGATAAACCTATAAAGTATTCTGCTTTTAAATAACAATCATTGATAATAT
Source organism: uncultured Pelagibacteraceae bacterium (assembly GCA_902636025.1). Taxonomy (GTDB): domain Bacteria; phylum Pseudomonadota; class Alphaproteobacteria; order Pelagibacterales; family Pelagibacteraceae; genus Pelagibacter. The sequence continues at coordinate 4,147 of CACPQG010000011.1, read as the reverse complement.
CATATTTTTTTATCAGACTAAGAACACTTTTGAAATCGCTTTCAGATCTTACATGTTTTAAAAAACAATTTTTAATATTTTTTTTTTCATCCGCATTTGCTTTTTGATTTAACAAAATGATGGGTAATGTAACTTTACCTTCGAAAAAGTCATTTCCAATTTCTTTTCCAAATAATTTGAGTTCTGAGTTATAATCTAAAGTATCATCTGCAATTTGAAACGTTAGCCCTAAATTTTTTCCATAAAATTCTAAAGCATCTTTAACTTTATTTTCTTGATTTGATAAAATTGCACCAACTTTTGTTGCTGCAGCAAATAGAGACGCTGTCTTCGAAGATATTATTTTTAAATAAGTTTCTTCTAACATATCAATTTCTCCATTATGTTGTAGCTGTAAAACTTCTCCTTGTGAAATTTCAGCTGATGTTGAAGATAAAAGTTTTAAAACTTCTTGGTCACCATCTTCAACCATCATCTCAAAACACCTGCTCAATAAATAGTCTCCAACTAATATAGAAGATTGGTTACCCCATATTTTATTTAATGTTTTTTTTCCTCTTCTTAAATCGCCATTATCAATTACATCGTCATGCATAAGTGTAGCTGCATGGATAAGTTCAACACAGGCAGCGAGGTTTACGTCTCTGGTGCCTTTTTCATAGCCGCATAGTTTAGATGATCCCAATGTTAATAAAGCTCTTAGTCTTTTACCTCCAGTATCTAGATGATATTTGGTCATTTTCTCCACTAGATCTACTTTACTTATAAGCTTAGCTTTAATTCTCTCCTCAACTAAAACTAATTTATCCTCCACAGAGCTTTTAAGGTCTAAATAAGAATTATTTATCTTGTTTTTAAGTTGGACGACTGTTCCCATAAATTAAAAGTATTATATATATATCTTTATTATACTTAACAATTGACGCACCTCAATCTTCAACTATAAGGAGACTTTATATTTAATCATAAATTTTATAAGCATACGTATGTTTTCAATTTTCAAAAAAAAAAAAGTTATTCCACATATAAAACTAAATGGTGTAATAGGTAATGTCGGAAAGTTTAAGCAAGGAATAGATTTTGCTGGTCAAGAGGAAATCATCAAAAAAGCTTTCTCTTTAAAAAAGTCACCAGCTGTTGCAATATCAATAAATTCTCCGGGTGGTTCTCCGGTTCAGTCTCATCTTATTCATGATTGCGTAAAACAACTAGCAAAGAAACACAAAAAAAAAGTAATAATATTTGCTGAAGACGTCGCTGCATCTGGTGGATATCTAATTGCTTGTTGCGGGGATGAAATATATGCAAATCAAAGCTCTATAATAGGCTCCATTGGAGTGATATACTCATCCTTTGGATTCACTGAGTTAATAAGCAAAATAGGTGTTCAAAGACGAGTCTACACCGCTGGTAAAAATAAAAGTACACTTGATCCTTTCATGAAAGAAAAAGATGAGGATATCGAAAGGCTTAAAAATATACAATTAGATCTTCATAAAGATTTTATAGAAGTTGTTGAGAAGAGCAGAGGAACAAAACTAAAAAAAGATATGGGTATAGAACTATTTTCTGGTGAATTTTGGTCTGGAAGAAAAGCTAAAGAGTTAGGACTTATAGATGGAATTGGAAATGCAGATCAGATTTTGAGAGAAAAATTTGGTGAAGACGTGATAATAAAAAAATTCGAGAAAGCAAAAGGTTGGTTGGCTAGAAAACTATCTTCAGAAAACACTACAGAACAAGCAATTAATATATTAGAAGAAAGATCTATCTGGCAAAGATATGGTTTCTAAAAAAAAAAAGAAACAACCTAAATTTCAAACTTTTCAAGATACTATTTTGAATCTTCAAAAGTATTGGAGTAAGCAGGGTTGTATAATTTTACAGCCCTACGACATGGAGGTTGGAGCAGGTACATTTCATCCAGCAACAACACTTAGATCGTTGGGACCAAAACCGTGGAAAGCAGCATATGTTCAACCTTCAAGAAGACCAACTGATGGGAGATATGGTGACAATCCAAATAGACTTCAACATTATTACCAATTTCAAGTAATAATAAAACCATCACCAAAAAATATAAAAAAACTTTATTTAAACAGTTTAAATACCATAGGCATCAATCATAAAGAGCATGATATTCGTTTTGTAGAAGATGATTGGGAAAGTCCGACATTAGGTGCAGCTGGACTTGGCTGGGAAGTTTGGTGCGACGGGATGGAGATAACTCAATTTACGTATTTTCAACAAATGGCAGGTTTTGAGTGTAAACCTGTGTCCGTAGAACTTACATATGGTTTAGAAAGATTGTGCATGTTCACTCAACAGAAAAAAAATGTTTATGATTTAATATGGAACAATGAGGATGTTAAATATAGAGATGTATTTCATCAAGCAGAGAAGGAATTCTCCACCTATAATTTCGAATTAGCAAACACAGAAAATCTTTTCAAAATTTTTGATATGATTGAAAAGGAAGCCAAGATGCTTACTGAAAATGATGTTTCGTTACCGGCTTATGACCAGTGTTTAAAGGCAAGTCATATTTTTAATATTTTAGATGCACGAGGTGTAATTAGTGTTGCTCAAAGAGCCGAATACATATCAAGGATAAGAGAAATAACAAAAGGCGCAGCTGAAATTTGGTTAAAAAGTCAAACTTAAAAATGTCTGAATTTTTTTTAGAAGTTTTTACAGAAGAAATACCAGCTAAATTACAAAATGATGCAAGAAATTCTTTATTTGATAATTTTAAAAAATTATTTGAGGAAAAAAAAATAAAATATAAAAGCAGCAAAGTCTTTTCTGTACCAAATAGATTGGTAATATTATTTGATGGATTAAGTAAACAAATTATTTTTGAAAAAGAAGAGAAGCGAGGTCCAAGTACAAAATCACCAAAAGAAGCACTAGATGGTTTTTTAAGATCAAATGAGATTACTGAAAAAGAAGTTTATAAAAAAGAAACAGAAAAGGGAGAATTTTACTTCTTTTTAAAACCTAAAGAAAAAATAAATACTAAAGATATACTTGAAAAAGAAATACCCGCAATTTTAGACCAAATTGATTGGAAAAACTCTATGAGGTGGTCTGACCACAGTTTACAATGGGGCAGACCTCTTAAATCATTAATTGCTATTTTTGATAGTAAGTTCATTGATTTTGCTTACCATCATTTAAAAAGTTGTAATTATATAATATTAGATAAAGAATTTGAGGATAAAAAAAAAATAGTAAGAAACTATAAATCATACATTGATTCTTTAAAAAAATTAAACATCACAATTGATCAAAATCTACGTAAATCAATTATTGAAAAAGAGCTAATTAGAAATTCTAAAAAAAATAATATTCACATTAAAATTAATGAAAAGCTTTTGAGTGAAGTAACTGATTTAGTTGATCAGCCTAATATTTTGTTATGTCAATTTGATAAACGCTTTTTATCTATGCCAAAAGAAATCCTTGTAATTACAATGCAGCACCATCAAAAATATTTTCATACTTTAGACAGAAAAGGAAATATTACAAATCAGTTTTTTGTCGTTGCAAATAATAAAGATACTAAAGGTTATATTAAGGCAGGCAATGAAAGAGTAGTAGAAGCAAGGTTAAATGATGCTGAATTTTTTTGGAATAAAAACAAAAACCAAAATTTATTTAAACAAGTTTCAAAACTTAAAAGTATGAATTATTTTAAAGGATTAGGAACTTATTTTGATAAAATTCAAAGAATGAGAAAATTAGGTGGAGAAATCTCAGATGAACTTTTAATCAGTAAAGATAAAATTGAAATTTCATGTTCCATCTGTAAAACTGATCTACTCTCAGATATTGTGGGAGAATTTCCAGAACTTCAAGGTGTGATGGGTGGTTATTTTGCTGAGTCGCAAGGTTTTGATAAAGATGTTTCTCTCGCGATAAAAGAACATTATTTACCTAATTCACTCGAAAGCAAAGTTCCAACAAAACCTTTTAGTCTTGCTCTTTCATTAACCGACAAATTGGATACATTAGTTGGTTTCTTTGGTGCAAACCAAAAACCTACAAGTTCAAAAGATCCATTTGCTTTAAGAAGAGCAGCATTAGGTGTAATCCGACTAATACTTGAAAATAAGAAAAATATTAGAATTAAAGATCTAATAAA
>CACPQG010000010.1 GCA_902636025.1 uncultured Pelagibacteraceae bacterium | reverse complement strand
TTAAACTTTTCTTTTAAAAGTTCTTTTGAAAATATTCTGAATTTAAGTTTTTTTGGTAACTTTATTTTTAATACTGAATGAAATTTATTTTTTGATTTAAGATTATTTATAAATTGTTTGCTATAGGGTTCGGTAATTGTAACATTATTTTTATTCTCTAAACAAGGGATCGTAAAAGCTGATCCCATTGCTCCACCACCGATTACTAATATTTTTGCCATAACAAAATTATGCTAAAGTTTTTTTAATTGCTTGTTGCCAACCTTGCAATAACTTATTTCTGTAACTTTTATTGAATTTTGGTTTAAAGTCTCTATCTTTTTTCCAATTTTGTTTAATATCACTGAGTGATCTATAAATACCAGTTTGATAACCAGCCATATAAGCGGCTCCTAAAGCAGTAGTTTCATTAATTTTTGATCTGGTAATCTTAATTTTTAAAATTTCTGATAGAAATTGAACAAACCAATTATTTGAAACCATACCACCATCAACCTTAACACTTTTAGGGTTTAAACCATCTTTTCTAATTGATATGAATAAATCAGAAGTTTGATAAGCAACAGACTCAATTGTTGCTCTTACTAAATCTCTCCAATCACTATCCCTTGTAAGACCCGTGATTAAACCTCTTGATTTGGAATTCCAGTATGGAGCTCCTAGACCTGTGAAGGCTGGTACAACATAAACATCTTTACTATTTTTTTTTGATTTCGCGATCTTTTCAGTCTCATAAGCATTATCTATAAGCCTGATTTTATCTCTAAGCCATTGCACACCAGCACCTGCAATAAATATAGATCCTTCTAAAGCATATGTAATTTTATTATTTATTCTGTAACAAATTGTAGTTATTAATTTATTTTTTGACATGATCTTTTTTTCACCAGTATTCATTAATAAGAAGGCTCCTGTACCATAGGTGCTTTTGACTGATCCTTTTTCAAAACATGCTTGACCTATTGCTGCTGCTTGCTGGTCGCCCAATACTGCAGAAATTTTTATTTTTTGTCCAACAATTTTCTCGCTTGTAAAACCAAAATCATCAGCAGAATTTTTAACAGTTGGAAGAATTTTTTCGTTTAGTTTGAATATTTTTAAAATATCTTTGTCCCATTTGTTACTTGTAATATTAAAAAGCATTGTTCTTGAAGCATTTGTGGCATCTGTTGCATGAATTTTACCATTGGTTAATTTCCAGATCAAAAAACTATCAATTGTGCCAAACAGCAACTCATTTTTTTTAAATAATTTTTTAGCTTTTGGAACGTTGTCTATTATCCATTTAATTTTTGTTGCAGAAAAATATGGGTCTAAAAATAAACCTGTTTTTTTTCTAATTAATTTTTCTTTTTTTTTGATTTTTTTGCAGTAGTTTTCTGTTCTTCTGTCTTGCCAAACAATCGCATTATAAACTGGTTCACCTGTTTTTTTATCCCAGCATACAGTTGTTTCTCTTTGATTGGTAATACCTAATGCTTTAATATTTATTTTTAACTTCTTTGATTTTAACAAAACATTTTTTGTGACTTTAATTGTTGTCGACCAAATTTCGTTGGGATTATGTTCTACCCATCCGTTTTTTGGAAAAAATTGCTTAAACTCTAATTGAGATGAAATTAATTTTTTGCCACCTTTTGAAAAAATTATTGCTCTAGATGATGTGGTTCCTTGATCAATGGCAAGTATCCCATTCACAAAATACTAATCCTGCCCTAACAATTTCTTTTGTTTTTCAGCCCAAGTACGTATTAAATTATCTACTGCAAGTCCAATAAATGCTACACATAATCCCAACATCAAACCATTGCCGGTTCCTTGTCTGTCAGATAATGCTTTAAGAATATATTGTCCAAGATCGGTTGTCCCAATCATTGCTCCAATAATTACCATAAACAATGCAAATACGACTGTTTGATTTATTCCAAGCATCATGTGTGGAAAGGCTAAGGGTAGTTCTATTCTCATCCATCTTTGAAGTCTGTTAACTCCTGACATTGAGCCTGCATCATGTAATGCTGATGGAACACTTCTTAATCCTTCTATTGTGTATCTTGTTGCAGGTATTGTTGCATAAATTACAACTGCAATTAAAACAGAAGTATCTGTTACTCCAAATAACATAATTACAGGTATTAGGTAAATAAAAGACGGAAATGTTTGAAGTGTGTCGCACACCGCCAATGTAATTTTAGTGCTTGTGTTACTTTGTGCACTTAAAGTTCCAATTATTATACCTAAAATACCTGAAACAATTACGCCAAATGTTGCCATATACATGGTTATTAACGCTCTATCCCACCACTCAGTTAGAGCTATAAATAATGTAAAGCTTCCAACAACAACTGCAGATCTTATTCCCCCAATAATATATCCAGCACCCATAAAAAGTACAAAAGTGGCTACTACTGGCATTCTTAAAAATGCATTTTTCATAGGAATTAAAACTTGTGTAATTAACCAGGTATTAAAAACTTTTAGTGGATCAAAAAAATTATCAAGTATCCAATCTACACCAGAATTCCAAAATGCTTCTGTAGATATTCCTTTATTGTGTGGAACAATAAACAGATAATTAAATCCTTCTTTGAAATAGAATGTTCCAATATATGATAAAATGTATCCAGCTATGACTACTCCGACAAAAATCATAAAATATTTATTTCTTTGAAAGAAAGTTGGATTTTCAAAATAATTTATTTGCTTGTTTGCCCAAGCTAATGACATTTTATCTAATAAAACAGCGATTAGTGTTATACATATTCCTGCTTCTAAAGCTAAACCTATTCGTAATTGGTTCAAAGCTAATAATAAATTCCAGCCTAGTCCTTTTGCTCCAATAAAAGATGCGATAACAGCCATTGCTAAACACTGCATAATAACTTGGTTAACACCAATTAAAATATCTCTACGGGCCGTTGGTATTAATACCTTAAATAAGAGTTGGAAATTACTACATCCACTCATCTTTCCTGCCTCTATAACTTCTGGTGAAACTTTTCTGAGTCCTAATAAAGTCAATCTGACCATAGGAGGTGTAGCAAAAATAATTGTTGCTATTGCTCCAGCATGATCACCGATACCAAATAAAACCATTATTGGAACTAAATAAGAATAGTGTGGCATGGTTTGTGCAACGTTAAGAAGTGGGTTTAAAATATTTTCAACTCTTTTACTTCTGTATGCCCATATTCCAAATCCTAATCCTAATAAAAAAGATATTGGAGCTGCAACCATTACAAAAGATAAAGTTTGCATTGAAGGTTTCCATTGACCGAATGCTGAAATATAAATCATAGTTAATCCAGCAAAGATCGCAAGATTCCTACCATTTAATTTATATCCTAAAACTACAGCTGCACCAGCAACAATAGTCCAAGGAAGGCCTGGTAATTCTGCCCAAGGATTTTTATCTAACCAATCCCAGCTAGTAAATGCTACAACAGTTTCAACACCTCCAATTAAAATTTCTCTTATGAACTCAATCATGAAAAGCATTGATCTAGAAATAATTCTTGTAATATGAAGAACAACTGGACGAGATTTTGTCTCTTGAATATCGCTATCAAAATATTCTATAGGTGCCCATTCATTTAATAGAAAAAAAACTGAGTCATTTATCCATCCAGGCATCCATGCTATAAAAGCAGGTAATCTCCAAAACACACTGTATTTTGTTTGATCTAATTTATCTTTATCAATAAATTCAGTTCCAGCTTTTGCAAATTCATATCCATCAGGAACCTCTATTGCAAAACATAATCCGAAGAACACTAATAACAAAAATGACCATTGGACAGCTTTAGGATATTTTTGAAGAAAAGCCATAATACTTTATTTTTTTTCTTTACCTTGCCCAAAAACAGTCTGGATGATTTTTGAAGGTTTTACACTTCCAACTACATTATTATTTTTATCTACTACACTCACCGGTTTATCCTGACTTAAAATTTTTTCAGCCACAGTCTCAATTATAGCATCTTTTGAAACAGTGATATTGTCAGCATTTTGTCCCGCTGAAGATTTGTCCATTACAGCTTCAATCTTTAAAACTTTTTCTCTTGGCACTTCTTGAGTGAATTTTCTTACATATTCAGTTTTTGGATTTAAAACTATATCTGCTGGAGTATCTAATTGTTCAATTAAACCATCCTTCATAATTGCTATTCTATCGGCAAGCCTTAGTGCTTCGTCAAAATCATGTGTGATAAATAGAATTGTTTTATTTAAAACTCCTTGAAGTCTCAGAAATTCATCTTGCATTTCTTTTCTAATTAAAGGGTCAAGTGCTGAAAAAGGTTCATCTAAAAACCAAATATCAGGTTCAACTGCAAGTGAACGAGCTATACCTACTCTTTGTTGTTGACCTCCAGATAACTCTCTTGGAAAATAATTTTCTCTACCTTTTAAGCCAACAAGCTCAACCATTTCGACTGCTTTTTGAATACTCTCGTTAGTTTTACTTCCTTTTATTTGCAAAGGAAAAGCTATGTTTTCCAGAACTGTTTTGTGGGGAAGTAGGGCAAAACTCTGAAACACCATTCCCATTTTATTTCTTCGTAATTCAATTAATTGTCTCTCGTTCATTGCGAGAAGATCTTGACCTTCAATAAATATTTTCCCTCCAGTTGCATCAGTCAAGCGAGATATGCATCTTAACAATGTTGATTTACCCGAACCAGATAAACCCATAACCACAAGCATTTCACCTTTAGAAACCTCAAATGAAGCATTATTAACTCCAACAATACATCCTGCATCCTGAAATGATTTTGCATCCACGTTACCATTTGCGTTTTGAAGCATTTTTTTGGCATTAGTTCCAAAAATTTTATAAACAGACTCACATTTAATTACTGGTGTAGAAGTCATATTTAAATAATTATACTATTATTATTAGTGTATTCTCCATCTAAAAATTTTTAATAAAATAAACCCTAGTATCTATACTTGTTCTTAAAAATCCAAGTGCCTCACCCTCAACTGTTACTGAGTCTGAGGTTCCCTCTAAAGGTTTTACCGTAAATTTTGCAAAACATTTATTTTTACTATCGTTCCAATTAACTGCATATTTTCCAGTAGTACCCCCATTTGCTGTATATAGATTAAATGCTTTAGCATCTGTGATGTTCGCACCCATAATTGCTCTTTGTGTAATAATCTTTGTATTATTGCATACGATTTTATATTCTTCTGCTGAAAGTTTTCTTCCTTTATCACTTTCATAAAACGTTAGCACACCTCTTGGTAAACTCTCAATAAATTCATTTGCTTGTTCTTGAATTTTTTTTTCTTCAGCAATTTTTTTTTCAGCATTTGGATCTGGTCCAAAAAAAATATTAAGTACAAAGAAAGTAAAGAAAATTACAATTGTTAAACTAACTAAACCTATTGAATTTTTATAATTTTCAGACAATCTATAAATGTTACTTAACATGGTTACCCTCATTCCATGTCCCTTCCATCGCTTTGCCATCAGACCAGGTAAAAACTCCTTTGCCATGCATTTTACTATTTTTCCATTCTCCTTCATAAGTGGAGCCATCAGGGAATTTTAATTTTCCAATACCATGCCATTTACTGTCATTAAATTCGCCTTCATAAACATATCCATTTGGCCAGGTTTCAATGCCTTTTCCTTTTTTTGACCCGTTAACCCAATCACCGACATAAGTTGTTTTATCAGTATAAGTCCAAGTTCCAAAACCATTATTACAATCTCCATCAGTACATCCTGATTTTTTTGCAAAACTAATATTGGAAAATAAAAAGCTTAAAATTATATAAATTAAAATCTTTCTCATTACTTTTATAAACTACACTAAAATAAAAAAAAAATCTCCCCTAGTAAAACTAGGGAAGATTTTAATTTGATTTTAAGTTGAAATAAAGTGATTACTTAGTCCAACTTTGCCATACAGACTTATTGTCAGCTAACCATTTTTTTGCAGCATCTTCATGAGACATCTTATCTTCGTCAACTAAAGCAGCCATTGCTCCAATTTGACTTGTATTAAAAGATAATTTCTTGAACATAGCTGCAGCTGCTGGGTGAGTTTTTGGAAAGTTCTCGTTAACAGCTTTTTTTAAATAGCCGTCAGGAGCTCCACATTTTCCATCACCACCGTCTACAGGTCTACAACCATCATAGTATGGTGGGAAATCTATAAAAGTAAAACCAGCACCATCTGTAAAGTTTGGTGTCCAGTTGAAAATTATAGTTCCTCTTCCCTCTTTTTTAGCTGCTTTAAGTTCTGCCCAAAGTGCATCTGCACCACCAGCAAACTTAACAGTCCATAGATCACCTAATCCAAGAGCTTCAATTCTTTGAGGTATTAGGTCTCCGTGCCAACTTTGAGGACCTTCAAGCATTCGTCCTTTTCCACCAGAGTCTGGTGTTGCAAAATTTTTAGCACAATCTGGATTCTTTAACGCGTTCCAATCTGGTAGACCAGGACAATATTTTACAGCCCAATCAGGATAACCCATATCCTCAATTGTTCTTGCTTCATGATCACCCCAATCCAAAACTCCGCCCTTATCTCGAGCAGTGTCAAAAGATTTTCCAAATGCAGATTCCCAAACTTCGTGTGATAAAGTTACGTCTCCAATTCTTATAGATTCGTAAACAGCTTGAGAGTCAGCTGGAACGTATTTAACGTTATTACCCATGCTCTCCATAATTCCACCGATCACATATGCCATAACTACTTGGCTCGACCAGTTGTGTGTTGGTATAACAATGGGTTTTTTACTATCTGCTGAGTTTGCAACTCCAACGAAAGAAACCATTGAAATCACTAAAGCAGATATAAGAGATATTATTTTTCTCATTATTTTCCCCTTTCTTAATATATTAAGTCACTAATTATGTGCCTAAGAAAATGTATAGTCAACAAGAACATATATATATAATATATAAGTGTTTATGAATACTTATGAGTAGTGAATTATTTCAAATAAGAGAACCCGGATTGAACGTGTTGCCACCTGGAGTTGAAAGATATGTGGTTAATGGTGGCGGTTTAACAGGAATACAATTATTTCCTGATGATGAAATTGAAATAATTAATAATGAGGGAAATCAAATCTGTGAGATAGCAGTATTCAATAAAGATGGTAATTCAGATCTTTCACTGCTTAGCTTAAAAGAGATTAAAGACAGTGCAGAAATAAAAAAAATTTTATCATCAAAAGATGAGACTTCTAGAGTTGCAGCTTATCAATTAAAAAAAAGAAACCTAAACATAAAGAACTCAAAGTCAGCAATAGTTTTTGATAAAGATGCATCGTGGGGTGAGAAATTAAAATTTAAATCAAAAGACAAGTGTTACAGTATTTTTGCAGCACCAGGACCTGCAATGCTCGTACATGAACAAAACCCACCTACTGATTTAACAATTTTCATTAAAAGAGCAAATATAGTTAATGATAAAGAGCATTCCATAATTCCTGATCCTGTATTTGATCCATTAAATGAAACTAACATCGATAAACAAACTGCAATCTCATTTGAAGTTAAAGAGGGAGACTATATTCAAATTATATGTCCAACAGGCAGACAGTGTTCTGACTTTGTAGCTTTTGATACAGCAAAGCTTGAAAAGGGTGTTGAGAAAGGGCTTGACTGGCAAACAACAAGAACTTTTATGGGTAATACTTTTCCTGGCCCTGGTTTATACTCAAAGTTTTACGACACAGATCATGAGCCTTTAGTTGAGGTAATAAGAGACACTGTTGGTAGACATGATACTTTTAATCTTGCATGCACATCAAAATATTATGAAGATGCTGGATATTTTGGTCATCCAAACTGCTCAGATAATTTAACAGGTGCAATGCAAAAATATGGCGTACAAAAACAAAAAGGCTGGCATGCGATTAATCTTTTTTTCAACACCTCAGCTGGAGGGCAAAATACAGTTCTATCTGATGAATCTTTTGCTCGCCCAGGAGATTATGTGATAATGAAGGCTCTTAAAAATTTAACATGTGGTACATCAGCATGTCCAAGTGATATTGATCCATGTAATTCGTGGAATCCGACTGATATTTTTGTTAGAACTTATGATAAAAATAAAGAATTTACAAAATCATTTGCTTTTAGAATGAAAACAGACGCAGAACCAAAATTAACAAAAAATACAGGTTTTTACGAAAGAACATCAAAACTAACAAGAAACTTTGTTGATGCAAGAGGTTATTGGTTACCAAATGATTACACTAAGCATGGTGTAATAAATGAATATACAGCGTGTAGGGAAAAAGCTGTTGTTATTGACTTATCTGCTTTAAGAAAATTTGAAATTCTTGGACCTGATGCTGAAGAATTAATGAATTACACTTTAACAAGAAATGTAAAAAAATTATCGATTGGTCAAGTTGTTTATTCATCAATGTGTTATGATAATGGATTTATGTTTGACGATGGTACGCTTTTAAAAATGAGCGATCATGGATTTAGATGGATTTGTGGTGATGAATATGCGGGCGAATGGTTAAAAGAACAAGCTAAGAAAAAGAATTATAAAGTACGAATAAAAAATTCAAGCGATCAAATAAGCAATATTTCGTTGCAAGGTCCAAATAGTAGAAAGATATTAGAAAAATTTATTTGGACACCGCCAACTCAGCCAAAAATATCAGAATTACAATGGTTTAGATTTACAATTTGTAGAATAAAAGAATTAAGTGGAATACCTCTTCTTGTATCAAGAACAGGATATACTGGAGAATTGGGTTATGAAATTTGGTGCCATCCATCTGATGCTCCAAAGGTCTGGGACGTTGTAATGGATGCTGGTAAGGATGAAGGATTGATACCTGCTGGTTTTGGAGCACTTGATCTTCTTCGAATTGAAGCTGGGCTGATATTGTTTGGAAATGAATTTGATGGACAAGTTGATCCATTTGAAGCTGGTGTTGGATTTACAGTTCCTCTTAAAACTAAAAACGAAGATTTTATTGGAAAAGATATTTTGATTAAAAGGAAAGAAAATCCTCAAAAAAAAATGGTTGGTTTAGAACTTGCAGGAAAAGAAAAAGCTAATCACGGTGATTGTGTTCATATTGGAAGATCACAAGTTGGTATTATTACAAGTGGGTGTATCTCTCCAACTTTAAATAAAAATATAGCACTTTGTAGAATAGATGTCGGACATTCGGAATTAGATACAGAAGTTGAGATTGGAAAAATAGACGGTCATCAAAAAAGGATACCAGCAAAAATAGTTCCTTTTCCACACTACGATCCAAAAAAATTAAAAGTAAGATCATAATGAGTAAAACTACTAAGGATCTTCTTGAATTTTGGGAAGATCAAATGAAAGAGTCTCACACATCAAGCAACTATTTTTTCAGAAAATCACCATCTCATTATCATATGATGTTACTTGTAATGAGTGCGTATAAACTTAAACAAAATTTATCAGTGGAGGAATTAAAAACTAAGCTATTTAAAACCTCACGACCTAAATCGGCGTTAATAATTAATGAGGCATGTGAAAAAGGTTTTTTCTATTTGGAGAAAACTTCTAATGATCAAAGAAAAAAATTTATTAGACCTAGCAAATCTTTTATCAGCGAATTCAACGATTATCTTAATACTTTAAAGAATTTAAGCTTTTAGTGGTTAAACTCTAAGTTGTAAAACTACTTATAAATTTTATATATAAAAAAAAATATATACTTCTGTCGCAGGAAAAATAAAAATTGTTAAATGTCATTACCGTCAAAAGCAAAAGTAGTTATCATAGGTGGTGGAATTCACGGTTTAAGTACTGCATGGAAATTATCTCAAAAATATAAAAATCCAAACGACGTAGTAGTTTTGGAAAAGAAAGATACCGCAGCAGGAGCAAGTGGAATTGCATGTGGTGTTGTAAGAAATAATTATTTCCAACCAGCCATGAGAGAATTAATGGCACATTCTGTTAGCGTTTGGGAAAGCGATCCTAAAGCATTTAAATATAATCCAGTTGGATATTTACAGATTTCACCTGAAGTGATGCATAAAGATGTTGCAAGCATTTATGAACAACAAAAAGCAATAGGATACGAGTCAGATTTTATTGAAGGAGAAAAAGATTGTTTAAAATATATGAAAACAATCTTTGATGATTGGCAAGCAAAAGGAATTACATCTGTTCTTCATGAGAAAAAAGGTGGATATGCATTTAACAAAGACTCTATTAAAGCATTAGAAGTAAAAGCAAATAATAATGGAACTAATATAGTTAAAGGAGTTAAAGTTACTGGCTTCAAAAGAGGAAGTAACAGTAATGCAGTTACTGGAGTTGTAACAGATAAAGGAACTATTGACTGTGAACAGGTTGTTATTGGAGCAGGACCATGGGTAAGAGATTTTTGGAATATGTTAGAACTTCCAAAGACAACTGACATTAAAGGCAAAGACGGAAAAATGCATGAAGTTGAAATGTGGAAGTATTGGTTTTTACAAGAAGGTGTTTTGGGAGTTGATAAAGATTATTTAAAAACAAATGATGGAAAATTGCCTCCTGTAACGCATGTAGATACTGATGCCCCTTTATACTCAGATAAAGATGGTAAATTAATTACAGATAAATTGTGGGGAATATATTACAAGCCTGATATTGAGGGACTAGGAGTACAAGGTGGAACATCGCCCTACATTGTCGAAAAACATTTTGATAAAGTAAATGTCGACCCGTATGGAATAGAGTCCCCTGAGTATCAAACTACTGATAAATTTTCTGATATGTGGACGTCGGCTTTAGCTCATTGTCAAAAAAGATTTGAGGGAAAATCTCATCTATACAGAAAAGGACCATCAGGTGGTTTGGGATGCTTAACTCCAGACTCCTTCCCTATTTTTGATCGTTTTTTTGAAAATGTTTATATGATTGCTGATGCAAATCATGGTTATAAGATGATTGGTGTTGGGCAACTTGTTGCGGAAGAAATTATGGGCCACGAAAGCGAATTATTGAAACCATTTAGATTCAATCGTTACGCGAAAGGAGAATTGCACCCTACTTCGAACAGTCCTTTTCCATGGAGTTAGACTAACATTATGGACACTAAACTAAATATCCGATACTTTTACTAAATAAAAATTCTTTAAGGGGGAAAAATGACTGATCTAGAAAAACACGTAAATCAACCTGGCAGAGCGAAATTAATTAAAAATGTAAGAGAAAAAATTAACGAATTAGGGATTACATATATTTATTTTCAATTTATTTCGGTAACTGGAAGAGTTGTAGGTAAAGGTATACCAGCAGATCATTGGGAAAGAACTGCTGAAAAAGGATTTCAATTAGTTTACGGAGCAACAGCTAACTTATTTCTAGATAGGCACAATAATTACATTGGTTACGGGCCTGAGGCTATGGAGCTTGTAGGTATACCTGACCCAGAAACATTTGTTCAGTTACCTTGGGATAAAAGAGTTGGAAGAGTTTTTTGTACTTGTTTTAGAAATAGAGAAGAAAGAAATAATCCAGGTGGCCACCTAACATCAGATTGTAGAGGTAACTTAAGAATTTTCATGGATGAATTCCAAAAGAAACATGGTTTAGAATTAAGAGTTGGAACGGAGCCAGAAATGATGTGGCTTACTAAAAATGAGGACGGAACACCAACTGGAAAAGGTTTCTCCAAACCTTTCTGTTATCATATAGATCAATTTGAATCTTTGAGACCAGTTTTCATGAAAGTTATTGAATATTCAAAAGCGATGGGTCTTGATATGATCCAAGGAGATCATGAAGATGCTCCTGGGCAATTAGAGTTAAATTGGACTTACGATAACGTACTTAGAAATGCAGATAGACTGTCTACCTATAGACAAATTTGTGCTCAAGTTGCTAGAGAACATGGGTTAATTGCATGTTTTATGACTAAACCTTTTATGGGTGTTTCAGCTAGTGGATGTCATACAAACATGTCTTTATGGAAGGGTGGAAAAATTTCTGTAAATAAATTAGGTAATAAAAAATTACCTGGTGTTGAAGAAGTATTTAGTTATGTTTCAGGTGGAACTAACACGTTTATGCCTGATACAAAGGATATGCAACTACCAGGAAAAATTGGATTACAATCAATAGCTGGAATAATGAAACATCTTCCGGCACTTACTGCGCTAGGTTCATCTACTGTTAACTCTTATAGAAGATTATGGGACCAAGGTTTTTGGGCTCCAGTTTACGCTGATTGGGGTTATCAAAATAGAACTTGTGGTTTGAGAGTTTCAGCGCCTGGAAGATTTGAATATAGATCAGTTGACTCAATGCATAACCCATACCTTTTAGGAGCGGCTTTATTAAAAGCATGTGACGATGGTATTAGTAATAAAATGAAACCTGCAGCTCCAGAGTCTAGAAATATTTATGAAGCACAAAAAGCTGGAAAAGATGTTAAAAAACTTCCATTAAGTTTAGGTGAAGCTTTAGAGAGACTAGCTGAAGATGATGTAATCAAATCAGCATTACCTGATGAAATGTATAAAGTATTTCACTGGTATAAAAACGATGAATGGGAAAAATTTTTAGGTGCTACGACACAATGGGATCTAGATACTTATTTAGATTGTTTACCGTAGTACAAAAAGGAAAAAAATATGTGTGGAATTGCAGGATTAATTCATAGAGGAAAATCTTCAAACGTAGGTTCCGAGCTTCAACTAATGTTGCAAGCATTAAAGCACAGAGGCCCAGATTCAACTGGATACGCCTTATATGCTGAAAATGATGGTAAAAATTTCATAATGAGATTTAAAGTTGGAGAAAATGTTGGAGAAGGAAGCACATCTGTAAATGAAGATGCAAGTGTTTACGATAAAAGAAAAAAATTAGTTGATAATATGCTTAGTGAGTTAGGAGCAAAAGTAATTAAAGAAGATCAATTAACACCTTATTCTTTCAGATATGAAATGCAATTTAATGATGATCTTATGGAATTTTCAAAAAAGATAGAGAGCATTGAAAGTGTTGAGATATTATCTATTGGAAAATCTTTAGAACTAATAAAAGATTTAGGCGATGCAGCAACAGTTTCTGAGAGATATGGTTTAGGAGATGTTAAAGGTACTCATGCAATAGGTCATGCTAGAATGGCAACAGAATCGGGAGTTGATATTAAATCAGCTCACCCTTTTTGGGGATATCCATTCAGTGATGTTTCGGTGGTTCATAACGGACAATTAACAAATTATTGGAACAATAGAAGAGTTTTAGAAAATAAAGGAATGAGATTTATGTCCGAATGTGACTCGGAACTTATAGCTGTTTATTTAGCAGAAAAAATGAGAAACGGAGCGACCTTAGAAGAGGGAATGAAAGACTCATTAACTGGTTTAGATGGAGTGTTTACTTATTTTGTTGCAACAAAAGACTCTTTAGGTATGGCAAAAGATACTATGGCTGCAAAACCATTAGTGCTTTATGAATCTGACGACTTAGTTGCAATGGGATCAGAAGAAATAGCAATAAGATCAATATTACCACAAGAGATAGATACCTATGATCCTTTTGATGGAGAAGTAAAAGTATGGCAAATTTAAAAACTGCAGAGAAAAAAACAAAAGCCCAATCAATGGGTCTTCACACAGAAGTATTAACTGGAAAAACACAACAGAAATTCTTTAATCCAGATGAGGAAGAAAATTTTTTTTATTGGGGTGCATATGATGTTGATTTTAACAAAAGAACAGACCTTGATGTAAAAGATATGGATTGTAAGGAAGCAAATAGAAGAATTGATGAATTAATGAGTCAAGGATATGGAACTATCGTAATTAAAAATCCACAAGGAAAGCATAGCTTAGGTGTCGGGATTTTAAATAAATTAAATCTAATTTTCGAAGGAAGCTTAGGTTATTTTGGTGTCGGTTCAATTGATGGACCAATGGTAAGGGTAAATGGAAGAGTTGGCTGGTCTTGTGCAGAAAACATGATGGCGGGAAAAGTTGTTATTGAGAAAAATGCTGGATCGTGTTTTGGTGCTGCTATAAGAGGAGGAGATTTAATCTGTAAAGGAAGCGTTGGTGCTAGAACTGGAATTGACCAAAAAGGTGGAACAATTATCGTTGGTGGAGATGCTGGTGCTTTTACTGGTTTTATGATGCAAAGAGGTAGAATCATCATTATGGGAGATGTTGGTATTAATTTAGGAGACTCTATGTACGACGGCACAATATATGTAGGTGGAAAAATTGGCTCATATGGTAGTGATGCGATTGAGTCACCTATGACAAAAAGTGATATAGATTGGTTAAAAAGAAAACTTAAAGTAGCTGAATTAGGCGAAAATTTTGATGTTTCAAAAATGACAAAGGTCGTAGCAGGTAAGAAACTTTGGAATTACGATGCATTGGAACCAACTGAGAAAAAAGGAGCTATATAATGGCAAAGAAAAAAAACGGTAAAAACGGACATTCAAATGGTAATGGCAAAAGCGAATTTGCAAAAAGAAATAAAAGTTTATTAGGTTATAATTCAATTTTTACACCCGAAGTTATCGACGATATTCATATAAAAGCACAGTTGGGAAGATACAGAATGCGTGGAATGGCATTAATGAAAAAAATTCCAACTTTTGATGATTTGGTATTTCTACCAGGAACTTTAACAAGATTTGTAATAGAAGGTTATAGAGAAAAATGTGAGACTAAAACAGTAATTGGACCTAGGTGTGAGAACCCAATTGAATTAGATATACCTGTATATATTACTGGTATGAGTTTTGGTGCACTTTCTTACGAAGCTAAAACTGCATTAGCAAGAGGTGCAACAATGGCTGGAAGCGCAACTTGTTCTGGTGAAGGTGGAATGATACCAGATGAAAGAAGGTATTCTGAAAAATGGTACTATCAATGTATTCAATCAAGATATGGATTTAATCCGCATCATGCTCAACTTGCAGATGGAATTGAAGTTTTTATTGGTCAAGGACAAAAAGTTGGTATGGGTGGTCATTTAATGGGTCAAAAAGTTACTGATCAAGTAGCTGAGATGAGATCATTGCCGGCAGGAATAGATCAAAGATCTCCTGCAAGACATCCTGACTGGTTAGGTCCAGATGATTTAGCATTAAAAGTTCAAGAGTTAAGAGAACTCACAAAAAATAAAGTTCCAATACAATTAAAACTTGGAGCAGCAAAAGTTTATGATGACGTTCGTATGGCCGCTAAGTGTGACCCTGACTCTATATATTTAGACGGGATGGAAGGTTCAACAGGTGCAGGCCCTCACATTGCAGCAGCAAATACCGGTATTCCAGGTATTGCAGCTATAAGAGAAGCGAGAAGAGCTATTGATGACGTAGGTAAAACTGGAAAAGTTACCTTAATATATGCTGGTGGTGTTAGAGATGGAGCTGATATGGCTAAAGCATTAGCGCTCGGAGCTGATGCAATTGCAATAGGTACTGGTGCTATGATTGCATTAAATTGTAATAAAGAAATTCCAGAATCAAATTTTGAAAAAGAAATGGGTGTACCAGCTGGTCATTGTTACCACTGTCATACAGGCCGTTGTCCAGTTGGAGTAGCAACACAGGATCCTAAACTTAGAAAAAGATTAAATCCTGATGAAGCAGCATTAAGAGTTTACAACTATTTACACACAATGACTTTAGAAGCGCAATTATTAGCAAGAGCGTGTGGTAAAACTAATATTCACTCTTTAGAGCCAGAAGATATGGCGGCTTTAACAATGGAAGCTTCAGCTTTAGCGAAAGTCCCATTATCAGGTACAAACCATACCGTAGGAGTTGACGATTTCCACAAAATCTAAAATGGCAAAAAAAAAGAAAAATAAAAAAAAAGTTAAAGAAGTAAAAGGTCAGTTAGGTAAGAAAAAAGAGACCGCTAGAGAAAAAATGATCGGTCAAACAATAGGTTACAGATACGATGTAAACCTTTTACCTGACTACTCTAGATTAACTCCATTTTTAAAAAAATATATCGATGCAATGGGTTGGGATGATTTAAATTGGCTTGAAGATGTGCACATGGGTTATGAAGAAGATAGACCAGCAGTATTTGATAGAAATGCAAACGGTTGGGTAACTATACCAAAAAAAATCAAGCTTCCTAATAATCAACAAGATAGAGATATGATAGCAAGAGAACTGCTTGTAAAATTTCAAATGTCTCCAAATCATCCTCTAGTCGATCTTAAAAAAGCTTACAGAAAGTTTTAAGAATCTACCTCAATTTTCATCTACTGCAGGTTGTTTTTAATTCTATTATTTGCGTTCGATCTAGGT
The DNA here is from genome assembly GCA_902636025.1 of uncultured Pelagibacteraceae bacterium. GTDB lineage: Bacteria > Pseudomonadota > Alphaproteobacteria > Pelagibacterales > Pelagibacteraceae > Pelagibacter. Next base: position 5,828 of record CACPQG010000010.1, on the reverse strand, counting down.
TTTTAAGCATTGTACTAACTTAACCATCAAATAATATATTCTTAATTTGTTATAACAAATGGAGGTTTGAAATGACTGACGAACTAGGTGCATTGACGACCATATTTACAGAGTTTTACTATTGGATAACAGTAGTGCTCATGTTTTTAATTCACGTGGGTTTCTGTATGTATGAAGTTGGAGCTTCCCGATACAAACATCATCAACATACTTTAATGAAAAACACAATGCTGATACCCTTGGTAACAGTCACGTGGTTTTTATTTGGTTGGTGGATTTATTGGGCATTTCCAACAGGACCAGGCCTTGCACCATCAATAATGAATGGAAGCGATGCTTTAATAACTGACGACTCTGCTTTTAGTGCTAAATTTTATGTCGCTACAAGTCAGCTAATGGCTGTAAACTTGGGTGATCATATTAGTGGAGTTTTCTGGGCAGCGTTTTTACTTTTCTCATGGACAGCTGCTTCAATTGTATCCGGTGCAGTTATAGAAAGAATAACAACATTTGCTTTTGGAATACTAGCAATTGCAATTGGATCTGTTTTCTGGACTATAGATGCTGCATGGGGATGGCACTTTGACGGTTGGATGCTTAAACTACTTGGATATCATGATGCTTACGCATCTGGAGTAATTCACGCAATAGCTGGTGGATTTGCTTTGGGTATTTTAGTCGTTTTAGGTCCAAGAATAGGTAAATTTACATCAAGCGGAGAACCTAGAAATATAGGACCAAGAAATCCTTGGTTGGTAACAATCGGATTATTTTTAATTTATACCGGTTTCTGGGGTTTCTATGCTGCATGTAATATTCCTATTTTCAATTTAGGTCCAGAGTATGGAATGGAAGGTGTGACTTACTTTACCGCAACAAATATATATGTAACTCCTACTACACTAAGTGGTATTACTTTTAACTTTTTGATGTCGCTTTCTGGAGGGTTGCTAGCTGGATATGTAGTTTCTAGAGGAGATCCTTTCTGGACATATTCGTCTGGTCTAGCTGGAGTTATCTGTGCATCTGCAGGTAATGATTTGTATCACCCAATTCAATCAATGATAATAGGTATGATCGGTGTTGTTATCGCATACAAAATGCATTACTGGGTTGAACGTAAGTTCAAGATAGATGATGCAGTTGGTGCGGTTGCAGTTCATGGTTATGCTGGATTTGTAGGTTTAGTGATTTGTGGATTTGTTTTAAATGGTTATCCATCATCAGGTTATAGTGTTGGAGCTATGTGGGACGGATCAACTTATGCATCAATAAATCCTTTAGGTATGTTTATCGGAGCAATAATAATGTTTTTTGTTTTGGGAATGATACCAGGATATATAATTGCAAAAGTTCTTAATGGAGTTGGAAGATTAAGAATTCCAAGAGAAGCAGAAATTGCTGGATTAGACTACGAAATAATGGAGGTTGCAAAAGACGATGAAAAATCAGTAGCCTCAGCAACTAGATAAGGAGGATAATATATGGCAACAGTAACAAACTGGATAGATCATTTAAGCGCCTCTGAAGTCAAAGGTGCTATTTATCCAGGTGTGGGGTCAGAAGGAATATTGGTAATTCTTGGTCTCATAATTTGGATTGGATGGCATGTCATTACTGCCAAGCAAGAAAAAGAAGAGCTTGAAAAACTTGCAAGGCAAAGACGTGGTCCAAATGATTGGAAAAGCAATATTACCGACGGGTAATTAAAATTAAGGGCATACATCAACTGGTGTGTGCCCTTTTTTAAAATCATGGACGAAAATAATAATCAAGAAAATTTAAATAAAACTCCTAGTAAAATGTCTAGGCTTGCATGGCCTAAAGCTATATATGGTGTGGTTTTAGCAATAATAATTATTATTGTAATAAATTTAATTTATTACAAAGATTTCTTTTTATCTCTATTTAAATAATATTGTGCTACAATAATTTATGTCAAAAAACCTTTCTACAATAGCAAAGACAAAAAAAATAAAATATTTTTTAATAAGTTTTGTTGATCTTTTTGGAGTATTAAGATCAAAACTTGTGCCTGCGAGTGCAATTTCTGGAATGCAGAAAGATGGTGCGGGTTTTGCTGGTTTTGCAACTTGGCTAGATATGACTCCAGCAGACTCAGATATGTTTGCAATTCCTGATCCTGACAGTTTAATTCAACTTCCATGGAATAAAGAAGTTGGTTGGCTTGCATCTGATCTATGGATGGATGGTAAGCAAGTTGAAGCATCACCTAGAGTAATGCTTAAAAAACAAATAGATATTTTATCAAGAGATAAATTAACAATGAAATCAGGTGTAGAATGTGAATATTTTTTAGTTACACCTGATGGTTCATCAATAGCAGACATAAGAGATGTACAATCAAAACCCTGTTATGATCAATCAGCTTTAATGAGACGATATGATTTAATTAAAGAAATTTGTGACTGTATGATTGAACTAGGTTGGGGGCCGTATCAAAATGACCACGAAGATGCAAATGGACAATTTGAGATGAATTGGGATTTTTCAGATTGTTTAACAACAGCAGATAGGCATGTTTTTTTTAAATTTATGGTTAAAACTTTATCTGAGAAACATGGATTGAGAGCAACATTTATGCCAAAACCATTTGAAAATTTAACAGGAAACGGTTGTCATGCTCATATTTCGTTGTGGAATGAAAAAAATAATAAATTTTTAGAAATTGGTGATAAATTCGGGCTTAGTAAGTTGGCTTATAACTTTTTAGGTGGAATAATGAAAAGCGCAGCATCTTTATCAGCTTTTTTTAATCCGACTGTTAATAGTTTTAGACGTATTAATGCACCACCAACAAAGTCTGGTGCTTCATGGTCTCCTTCAAGCATTTCGTACACTGGAAATAATAGAACTCATATGATCAGAATACCAGACCCAGGAAGATTTGAACTTAGGCTTATGGATGGATCTTCAAACCCTTATTTACTGCAAGCAGGTATACTTGCAGCAGGTATAAATGGGATGAATATGAAACTTGATCCAGGTGAACCTTTAACTTGTAATATGTATACTGATTATAAAAATTATCCTGATCTTGATAGATTGCCAGATGATCTGGAAGAGGCATTAGAAAAACTAGATGAAAACAAAATAATTAAAGATGCTTTTGGTGAAACAGTTATTAACAGTTACATTAAGTTGAAAAAAGAGGAAATTAGAAGTTTTTTTCAAAATGAGAATTTTGACAAAAAAGGTCCTGTGACAGATTGGGAAAAATTAAATACTTTAGATTGCTGATTGTAAGATGAGCGCTTCTGAAGATTTTAAATGGAAACTTACAAACTATATTTACAATAAAAACTATAACTTTGATCGAAAAAAAATATTAGATATCTGTGATGAAAATAACGTAATTGATGCTTATAAGACTATATCTGGATGGAAGGGCTATGAGCCTACTCCACTTATTAGTCTTAATAAACTATCAAGAAAGCTTAAATTAAATAATATTTTTTATAAAGATGAGTCGAAAAGATTTCACCTTAAATCATTTAAAGCTCTAGGTGGTGCATATGCGGTTGAAAAAGCTGCAAGTAAAAATAAAAATTTAACAGTAACTACCGCAACTGCAGGAAATCATGGACGCTCCGTTGCATGGGGGGCGCAAAGACTTGGTCTGAATTGTAAAATATTCATAAGTGAGTACGTTAGTGAAGCGAGGGCGAATTCAATGCGAAATCTCGATGCAGAGGTTATAAGAGTCAACGGAAATTATGAAAAATCTTTGGAGGAATGTGTTACCCAAGCAAATAAAAATGGATGGGAAATTATACAAGATGTTGCTTGGGAAAATTATGAAACTGTTCCAAAATTAACAATGGCTGGATATTCAGTTATGATTAAAGAAATATCAAATCAAACTAATCAATATATTACACATGTTTTTTTACAAGCTGGTGTTGGTGGGATGGCATCAGGAGCTATTGCCGGTATAGCTAAATATTTTAAACGGATTCCTAAAATAATTATTGTAGAACCAGAAAATGCAGATTGTGTTCTAAAAAGTATAGATAAAGGTTCATTACAAAAAGTTGATATTAAAAAAGAAAGTATAATGGGAGGAATGTCTTGTGGAGAAGTATCATTAGTCCCATGGAAAATTCTAAAAGAGTCAGTAAATATCTGTACAAGTATTTCTGATGAAAATGTAGATATAACTATTTCAATGCTAAAAAATAAAATTTTAGGTGATGAAGAGATTATCGGAGGCGAATGTTCATCACCGGGTATAATTAGTTTGATTGCTTGTTCTGAGGATAGTGAAATAAAGAAAAATTTAGGTTTAGAGGAAAGTTCAAATATTTTAATTATTGGTTGTGAGGGTGACGCTGATGAAAATTTATATAATAAATTGTTATTTACAGGTAATAAAAAACTACTTAAATGAAAAAGATTTATTCAAGGAATATAGGAAATAAAGATTTCTATAAAATTTTTAAGCCGCAACTTTCGCCAAAAAAAATGTTAGAACTAGGGGTATTTGGTGGATCGTATTTTGGATCAAACATAAATGAATATCCTAAATCATGGTTCGAAAAAGCAAAAATAAGTAAAAGTTTTGACACAAATTTAAATCGTTTTAGAGTAAAAGCAGGGTTATCTAGAGACCACTGGATTGAAAAAGGATGGATATTTAAAGAAGATCCTTTAGGTTGGTTTCAGTGGTATTGTAGATTTACAAATGGAAGAAGAATTCCGCATATAGATGAGATACAAATAAAAAGGTGGAAAAACTTTAGAAGACATGTGACTGCCATTGAAAAAAATTGTGAAAAAGGTGATCTAGGCTGTAGAAAAAGACAAAGACAAGCAATACTTCAATGGGCTTATAATCCTTTTATATAATCAATCTCCTAAAAAATGATGAACAAGTACTCTAGTATGTGGTTCAAGCCTATGTTCAAATAGATAGATTCCTTGCCATGTTCCTAATATTAAGTCTCCGTTTTTTATACTTAAAGAAATTTGATTATTTGTTAAAGAAGACTTTATGTGTGCTGGCATATCATCTTTGCCTTCTGCGGTGTGTATATATAATTTATTATTCATTGGAACTAACTTATCAAAATAATTTATTAAATCAGTTTGTACATCAGGATCAGCGTTCTCTTGAACTATTAATGATGCGCTAGTATGTTGAATACTAATATTTAAAATTCCATTTTTAAAATTATTATTCTTAATCCAATCATAAGTTTTTTCTGTGAAGTCATAAAGTTTTTGTCCGTTTGTAGAAATTGTTAAATTAAAGAACTTTTGAATCATTTATTTTTTTTGAAATCAATTCCATATTCTGAACGTGGTCCCTTTCTTAGACCAAATGGTCCAGAGATGAAAATTGTTAATGGTTTTGTACCTGGTTTTAAATCTACTCTGTGGTAATTGTTAGCAGAACGGAAACCAATATATCCAGGTGGTCTCCAAAATTTTCCTGTTTTTAAGGTTTCATAATATCCATCTCTTAAAATAATTGTTATATATGGAAATAAATGATTGTGAACCCCATCGCCATGATCATCATCTAACATTTCGTGAATTAAAATGTTAAACGGAAACCATTTTGGTCGATTTCTAAATAGTAGATAATATCTGTTCATCCATGGTTTGGCCTGATCATACTTTGGGTGAGAAGGGCCTCTATCTAATACAACTTTTTTCCTACCGAGCTTTTCTAATAATTTTAAAAACATCTAATTTAATTTTATAATAGAATTATTTTTGGTTATATATAAATTTTGATCTTGAATTATTGGTGAAGATAATTTTTCTTTATCTAATTTAATTACAGCGTTTACATTTCCTTT
>CACPQG010000009.1 GCA_902636025.1 uncultured Pelagibacteraceae bacterium | reverse complement strand
TTTATGAGATTTGGGTACGTTTTATAATTAAAAACAATAAATCCAATATCAATTGGCAAATTTTTTTTGTCATCTTTGTCATAATCAATGTCAATAGTATGCGCATGCCCACCGAAGTGATCTTCTTTTTCAAATAAATCGACCTTGTGTTTTTTTGATAAATAATATGCAGAGCTTAAGCCAGAAATACCTGAGCCAATCACTGCAATTTTCATTAACCTTTAAGCTGCATCTTCTTTGAATTCATCCATACTTGGACAAGTACAAAAAAGATTTTTGTCACCATATACATTGTCTACTCTAGAAACCGGTGGCCAAAACTTATTAGATTTTAAAAATTTTGATGGATATGCTGCATCTTCTCTAGAATATTTATGTTTCCATTCATTCGATGCTAATTCTAGATCAGTATGTGGAGCATTTTTAATTGGATTATCAATTTTATCAAATTCTCCATTTTTTATTTTATCAATTTCCTTTTTAATTTTAATTAAGGTGTCACAAAATCTATCAATTTCATTTAAACTTTCACTTTCAGTAGGTTCTATCATCATAGTTCCTGGCACTGGCCAAGACATTGTTGGTGCATGAAAGCCAAAATCGATCAATCTCTTAGCGATATCTTCTTCTGTTATACCTGTATCATTTTTTATAGATCTGATATCAATTATACATTCATGAGCTACATTTCCATTTGCACCTTTATACAATATTGGATAGTGGTCTTTTAATTTGTGAGCTATGTAGTTAGCGTTTAAAATCGCTATTTGTGATGCAAGTTTAAGACCTTCTGAACCCATCATTTTTATATACATCCAAGAAATTGATAAAATACTTGAACTTCCCCAAGGGGCTGCAGATATAGGCCCGATACCTGTAGCTGGACCACAATCTTTTATTACTGGATGTGTTGGCAAATATATTTCCAAATGTCTTTTACATGCTATTGGTCCCATACCTGGGCCACCACCACCATGTGGAATACAGAATGTTTTATGTAAGTTTATGTGACAAACATCTGGTCCAAAGTTACCAGGTTTAGCAATACCAACTAAAGCGTTAAGGTTTGCGCCATCCATATAAACTTGACCTCCATGCTTATGGATTAATTCGCATATGTCAGATATTCTTTCCTCAAAAACTCCATGAGTTGACGGATAAGTAACCATTAAAGCACCAAGATTTTCTGAATTCTGTTGGACTTTCTTTTTAAGATCTTCATAGTCGACATTTCCATCTTTATCACAACTAACAACGACAACTTTCATTCCTGCCATTTGAGCGCTTGCAGGGTTTGTACCATGTGCCGAACTAGGGATTAGGCATACATTTCTATTTTTTTCACCTCTCTCCATATGATATTTTCTAATCACCATAAGACCAGCATATTCTCCTTGGGCACCAGCATTTGGTTGCAAAGAAACTCCAGAAAATCCAGTTACTGATCTCAACCAGTTTTTCAAATCAGTAAATAAAGTTCTAAAACCTTCCATTTGCTCTATTGGAGCGAAAGGATGTGGTTCTGAAAATTCTCTCCAACTAATAGGTATCATTTCTGCAACAGCATTTAGTTTCATTGTACATGAACCCAAAGCAATCATTGTTCTATTAAGAGCTATATCTTTGTCCTCAAGTCTTTTTAAATACCTAATCATTTCTGTTTCTGAGTGATAACTATTAAATACTTTGTGTTCTAAATAATTAGAAGTTCTAAGTAAATTTTTTGGAAGATTAGGTAAACTTTCCGTTGGATTTTCTTTTATAGCTTCAGCACAATTAAATATTTTTAGAAGTTGATTTGCTCTGTAAACATTTTTCTTTTCATCAAAAGACACTGCTAACATTTCAGAATTTACTTTTCTGATATTTACTTTTTGAGATAAAGCATTTTGAAATATTTGTTCAGTTTTATCCTTTGTTAACACCGTTACTGTATCAAAGAAATAGTCTGAATAAAGTTCATAACCTGACTGTTTTAGTTTATCGGCAAAATTTTTAGCAAGTTGAGAAACTCTTTCTGATATCGTCCTAATTCCTTTAGGCCCATGATAAATTGCATATGCTGCAGAAACAATTGCAAGCAGAGCTTGAGCAGTACAAATATTACTTGTCGCCTTGTCTCTTCTTATATGCTGTTCTCTAGTTTGTAATGCAAGTCTATATGCTTTATTTCCATGTCTATCTACAGAAACCCCAATAATTCTTCCTGGCATGGATCTCTTAAATTCATCTTTAGTCGCAAAAAATGCTGCGTGTGGTCCCCCATAACCTAAAGGAATTCCAAATCTTTGTGAACTTCCTACGGCAATGTCTGCACCTAATTCTGCTGGTGTTTTTAATTTTGCTAAAGATAATAAATCACAAGCAAGTATAGCTTTTCCATTTCTTTTTCTAATTTTGCTAATATTTTCACTTGGATCTTTTATATCACCCAAGGTTCCAGGATATTGAAGAATTCCACATACAATATCATTTTTTATATTGTTTAGCTCTTCATCATCTCCAATTAAAACTTTAAGCCCCAAAGGTTCAGCTCTTGTTTTTACTACCTCTATGGTCTGAGGGTGACAATCTTTAGAAATAAAAACAAGATCACTATCTTTTTTATTAAGTCTGTGACTGAGACCCATAGCTTCAGCAGCTGCTGTCCCCTCATCTAATAAGGACGCATTCGCAATATCCATCCCCGTAAAGTCAATTATCATTTGTTGAAAGTTTAGCAACATTTCCAATCTTCCCTGAGCGACTTCAGGTTGGTAAGGAGTGTAAGAAGTATACCAGCCAGGATTTTCCAATATGTTTCTTATAATTACGTTTGGGGTATATGTTCCATAATAACCCATACCAATAAAATTTGAGTAAATTTGATTTTTTCTAGATAAACCTTTTAATATTCTTAGTGCCTCATATTCAGAGTTAGGTTCACCAATATTTAGCTCTCCTTTAAACAATATTTTTTCTGGTACAGTTTGACTAATTAATTCATTTATATTTTGATAACCGAGCTGTCCTAACATATCTTTTTCATCTTTCTTAGATGGTCCAATATGTCTTTTGATAAAATCTTTTTCAGAATTATGTAACATTAACTAGCACTTTCCTTTGCAAATTTGTCATATTCATCCCTATTCATTAAAGTATTCATTTCAGCTGGATCTTTAATTTTAAGTTTAAAAAACCATCCATCCCCTTCAGGATCAGAATTAATTTTAGATGGATCGTCTACGATTGATTGATTTGTATCTACAACTTCACCAGAGATAGGTGTATAAACATCACTAGCAGCTTTAGTCGACTCGACTACGCCTGCTGTAGCATCCTTATTTACATTAGAACCTTTCTCTGGCAGTTCAGCAAAAACAATATCGCCTAAAAGCTCTGTTGCGTGTTTGGTTATACCAATAGTTGCTACCTCACCATCAACTGTTATCCATTCATGCTCTTTTGAAAATTTAATTTCTGACATTGTCTCCTCCATCTCTAACATAGTTTTTTTTATAAAAAGGCATTTCACAAATACTTGCTGGTACCCTTTTTCCTCTTACTTCTAAAAAGATTTTTGTATTTTTTTTTGAATAATCGTTATGAATGTATCCCATTGCTATCGGACCATTAACGCTTGGTCCAAAAGTTCCACTAGTTACTTTTCCAATTTCATTATCTTTTTCATCAAATATTTTTGTAGACTCTCTTGCTATCACTTTTGTTTCAGGTTTTATTCCAACTCTAAGTTTTGAAACACCTTCGTTATATTGTTTCTTAATAAATTCTGAACCTGGAAACTTTTCATTAATTTTGCTTTTTGAAATTGCCCATTTTAGATTTGCCTCTATTGGGCTAGTATTCTCATCTAAATCATGACCATACAAACAAAGTCCAGCTTCTAATCTTAAAGTGTCTCTCGCTCCTAAGCCAATCATTGAAGATCCTTTTTCAATAAGTTTTTCTACAAAACTTTCCACAATTTTATTGTTAATCGAAATTTCAAAACCATCTTCACCAGTATAGCCAGATCTAGTTATATAGATGTCTAAGTCTTTGTACTTAAATTGGTTACCATTCATAAATTTGAGTTTAGTAACACCTGGTACAAGTGAATCTAAAACATCTTTTGCTTTAGGTCCTTGTATTGCTATTAAAGATAAGTTGTCTGATAAATTAATTTGATATTTTTCACCGATTTTACTTTTTAAAATATTTAAATCTGCATCTTTACAAGCAGCATTTAATATTATCATGTAGCCATCTTTTAATTTTGTAATTATAAGATCATCATATATTCCACCATTTTCTTTCATCAAAAAAGAATACTTGCTTTGGTTTATTGAAATTTTTGCTAAATCAATTGGGAATATTTTCTGTAAATCATTTGTTAATTCATCACCGCCTTTTAAAAATAACTGACCCATGTGAGATACATCAAATATTCCTGAATTATTTCTCGTGGTTATATGTTCTTTTACTATGCCAGTTTCATATTGGATTGGCATTTCATAACCAGCAAATTGCACAAATTTTGCACCATGTTTTTGATGAAGATTGTACAGAGGTGTTTTTTTCATAAAATATTAACTCTTTGCCCCCTCTGTCTATGTGCCTGAGAGATTTGCTCCTTCGGCGAGAATTTTTCTCTTTCCAGAGTTAATATTTACGGTCCTTTTGCCTGAGAGTTTCCGGGGTGGTTGCTCCTTCGGCGCCACACTAATGTGGTCTCTCCCGTAATGTTTTTATAGCATAAATTTAGTAAAATGATAGCCTTTTAAGATTGTAATGAAGCCTTATTTTTTTTTAAAAGTGGTAAAAATTGAAGCAGAACAGCTATAATTACAACACATCCTCCAATAAGGACCATTAAAGGTGGTTGCTCATTAATAAAAATCCATGCCCACATGGGCCCTAAAACGGCTTCGGTTAACATTATGATTCCCACTAATGCTGAAGGAGTTCGTCTTGCTCCAATAGTAATTAAAATAAAACCAAAACCTAATTGAAAAAATCCTGCTAGGAATCCTAGAAAAATATCATAAAAAGAGATCATAATTTTTCCAGCAATCAAATAACCAACCAACATTGCAAATATTCCTGCGATCAATTGTAATGGCACCATATCAACAGTGGGATATTTTCTTACAATTAAAATTAAAATTGCAAATGATACTGGCATAATGAAAGCTGCGATATTACCTGACATTTGACCTGGCGATAAAGAAGTTCCAACCATTAAAATTATTCCTGAAATTGCCAAAATAATTGAAACCAAAGTTAATTTTGAAACTTTTTCCTTCAGAAATAAATATCCAAATATTGCCAAAAATATTGTTTGAGTTTGAATTATGAAATTTGTGTTTGCAACGGTGGTATTATACATAGCAAAAACATATCCACAAAAACCAGTAGATAATATTAATCCACCTATTAATCCTGGAACTCCAGAACTCACAAAAGCAGTAAAAACTTTTTTTCTATATGTCAGTATTAGAAAAATACTTACAACTAATATAAAAAAAATTGATCTCCAAAACAAAATTTGCCACAAATTTGCACCTTGAAATGATTTAACAATAAGCCCTCCAAAACTGAGACTTAAAGCTCCAAAAAAAACCAAAAGCGGGCCGGGTAATTTAGATATAATATTCATTATATTTGACTTAAAAGATTTTCAGTTTCCATTTGATATAATTTATATAGTTTTTCTGCTTCTTTTAATTCAATTAATTTAAATTTAATTTTTTTTCCTGAAGGTGTTTGTACCAATCTATCATAGTCAGCACTTATAACTACACCAATTTTTGGGTATCCTCCAATAGTTCCATGATCAGACAACATGATAATCGGATTACCGTCTGCTGGAACTTGGATTACACCTTTAATAAGACCCTCTGATCTAATGTTTGTTTCTTTCAAATTTTTAATTTTAGACCCCTGAAGTCTCATACCCATACGATCAGAAAGTTTGGTGACTAAAAATTCTTTAGACGTAAATTCTTTTATTGATTGTTCAAAAAAATAATCAAAATTAGTTCCTTTCAATATTCTTATATATTCAATTTTAGAATTTATATATTTAAGACTTTTATTGACATGCTTATCCTTAAAATCCTTAATAAAAAAATTTTCATCTTTTTGAATTTTATTTCCATTATTTGCACCAACTTTTGATCTTACATGAGTAGAATAGCTTCCAAAATTATTTTTAAGGTCAAAACCACCACTGACTGCAAAATAGCCATAAACTGAATTATTAGTTGATATAATATCTACCTCATCATTTTTTGATAAATTATAATTTTTATAGCAATCACCAGTTATTAATTTACCATTTTTTTTTATATTAAATTTAATATCACCCGATATAGCAAAATTTATATTTCCATCCTCAATCTTTATAAGTGGCCCTTGATACGCAAACTCAATAACAGCCTCATTATGTTTATTACCAACCAATTTATTTGCTATTAAATAATTTCTTTTGTCCATAGCACCGCTAAAAGGTAAGCCTATATGGTAACAATTATTCCTTCCTAAATCCTGAAAGGTTGAATTTACCCCTTCTCTTAAAACTGTAATTTTATTTATTTCCATTAAGTTTGAAGTATTCTTTTTTGTTAATTTCGTAAAATAAAACTTTATCACCAGGGCAAATTAAAGTTGGCTGCCTTTCGTTTGCTTTATCAAAAATTTTTGTTGGAGTACTTCCTAAAATATTCCATCCACCAGGACTTTCAAAAGTATAAATATTTGCAAATTGTTCTGTAATACCTACAGCACCTTTTGGAACTTTAACTCTTGGTGTTTCAAGTCTTTCAAGTCTTATTTTTTCGTCAATATCGCCCAAAAAGGGCATTCCAGCAATAAATCCAGTCATATAACAAAAATATTCCTTATTAAAATATTTTTCTAAAATTTCTTTCTTGGTTAAATTTAACTTTGATGAAAGCCTTTCTATATCAAGAGCAAATTCATCATCGCAACAGGTTGGTATTTTGATAATTTTTTGATTCCGCCTTATGTCGTTTTCTGGAAATTTGATATCTTCAATTTTTTTTTTAAGTTCAGTGAAATTTACTACATTTAAGTCAAATGAGATTATAAGCTTATTATACGAGGGAATTAAATTGGTTATTCCTTCTATATTTTTTTTCTTAATATGTTTAAAATATTTTATTACTTTAAAGTTTGTTTTCTGATTGACGTCATTTCCAAAATCACAATATAATGCTGCGTCGCCAAGATTTGATATATTTTTAATCATGACATGTTATACTTTATCAATGAACAGTATGGAAATTAATATTAATTGTGATTTAGGAGAAAAATCTAAACATCACTCAAACATCAATGATCCAAAATTATTAGAAATTGTAAATTCAGCAAATATAGCATGTGGATATCATGCTGGTGATCATGAAACTATGAGTAGCACTATTTTAATTTCAAAGAAAAATGCAGTAAGTATTGGAGCACATCCATCTTTTAATGATCCTGAAAATTTTGGTAGAAAAAGACTTAATCTTTCTAAAAACGAAATTGAAAAACTAATTAAAGATCAATATGAAATTCTTCAAAGTATTGCTGAAAAGCATAATGAAAATGTAACTCATATGAAGCCACATGGAGCTCTTAATAATATGGCTTGTGAGGATATTAATTTAGCAACTATACTTGCAAATATAATATATAAACTAAACAAAGAATTAATTTATCTTGTACCCACAGGTTCCAAAATGGAATTAGCAGCAAAAAAATTAAATATGAAAATTGCTTGTGAGATTTTTGCTGATCGAAATTACGAAGATGATGGTAACCTAGTATCTAGATCTAAACCAAATGCATTAATTACAGATTCTAATATAGCTAAAAAACATGTTTTATCCATGGTTAAAAACCAAGCAATAAATTGTTTCTCTGGTAAAAAAATTCCATGTCAAATAGACTCGGTATGTATTCACGGTGATAACAGAAGCTCATTAGATATGGCTAAAATTATAAAACAAAATCTTGAGAGTAATAACTTTAATTTATTGCCATTAAATAAAATGTCAAAGTATAAAATGTGAAAAAGATATTAATATTTATATTTTCAATTTTGATTAATATACTGCCAACAAGTTCTTTCTCTAAAGGATTAATGGATGCTAATTATGGTAGAGAAGGTCCTCCCCCTGCGGGAGCTTTTAGACTTGGTTACAAGGAATTGGAAAGGGCAATGAAAACTGAAAAAAAAGGCAAAATTAAAAAAGCTAAAATTAAATTTCAAAAAGCTTTAGAATATTTCTTAGAGGCAAATTCTGAAGATCCTGGTAACCCAGATATATTAAATTATCTGGGCTTATCGAGTGCAAAATTAGGATTAAACGAAAACGCTGAAATTTATTATTTGTTAGGTTTAGAATTAAATAAACTACATAATGGTATAAAATTTAATCTTGCAATATTTTATCATAATGAAAATAGAAATAGTGATAGCATAGAAATTCTTAATTCTTTAAAGAACTGTGGATGTTCGGAATACGAAAAACTAAAAATACTTATAAAATAAACAAACAAAGAGTTAAATTGTCTCCCTTTAAAAAAGACAGTTGTTAAAAAAACTTTATTTTCTATATTCTTATTATGTTGAAAAAAATATGTTTGTATGTTCTTACCTTTTTTCTTTTAGGTGTATCAGCATATTCGGCAGGAGGTGATTCTGGTGGAGGAGAGAGTAAAATCTCAAAGTATGATAAGGGTCATAAACTAGTCTTGTCTGGTAAGCATTGGGAAAAAAAAGCAGATAAGTTTTTAAAAAAAGGTAATACAGTCAAAGCAGAAAAAAATTTAGCCAAAGCAGAAAAAAAGTATAAGAAAGCCTTTAAATTGTTTCTAGAATCTAACGATGAAGATCCGAATAATGCAGATACTCTTAACTATTTAGGATTTACAAGTCGAAAACTTGGAAACTTTACTGAAGCTGAAAAATATTATTTGTCTGGTTTAAAAATTAAGCCAAATCATAAAAGAATAAACCAGTATCTAGGTGAACTTTATTTAAATACAAACAGAAAAGATAAAGCAATTAAGCAATTGACTATTTTAGAGAGCTGCAATTGCAAAGAATACGATCAACTCAAAGAAATAATTGACGGAAAAAGAATTTCAAAGTATTAGTAAATTTACCAGCTTAAATTGGAAAATATTAATTTTTTTAAAAAATAGATCACCTTGATAGAAGAAATTGTAATATTAACACAGATTATTTTTATTGATATAATTTTAGCTGCGGATAATGCAATAATAATAGGATTAATTGCATCTAACTTCGTACCAAAAAACAGAAGACAAATAATACTTTGGGGTGTTGCTGGAGCATTAGTATTCAAAGTAGTTTTTGCTTTATTCGCCACATATTTATTTAAATTTTATTTTATTAAAATTCTTGGGGGTTTATTATTAATTTGGATTGTTTATGATCTTAAAAAAGACCTATTTGAAATAAAAAAAGTTAAATCACCTACCAAAAAGTCAAAAGAACCTTCATATATTCAAAGCGTATATAAAGTTTTATTTGCAGATATAACAATTAGCTTTGATAACGTTATTGGTGTGGTTGGTGCATCAAAAGGGCATTTTGGCTTTATGATATTTGGATTAGTTTTATCTGTAATCTTAACTGGGGCTCTTGCTACTGTTCTTGCTAATTATATTCAGAAACATTTATGGATTGCTTATGTAGGATTAGGTTTTATTTTGTTAGTTGCCCTTCAACTTGTTATAGGCGGATTAGTAGATTTAGAAATATTATCGATCAACGAAAACTTTAAAAAATACTTCTAATAAGAATATTTTTTTGTAGGATATTTTTTTGATTTAACCTCAGATTTAAATTTTGACACTGCTGTATTTATAATTTTTTTTATATTTACATATTTTTTAACGAACTTAATTTTGGCATCTGTTAAACCTAAAATGTCATCAGTTACTAAAACTTGCCCATCACAATGCACAGAAGCTCCAATACCTATAGTAGGAATTTTTAATAATTTAGATATTTTTTTTGAAATATCACTATAAGTACATTCTAAAACTATTCCAAACACTCCACTATTCTCCAAAGCTTTAGCATCTTTAAATAGTTTATTTCTCTCTTTTTCAGTTTTACCTACTGATTTAAATTTACCTTTAATAGTCTGTGGTGTTAGACCTATGTGACCCATTACAGGAATTTTATTTTTTACTAAATGACGAACTATATGTTGTACCCTAACTCCACCTTCTACTTTAACTGCATCACATTTTGTTTGTTTCATTGCAAGCTTTGCATTTTTTAGTGCCTCAGATTTATTTCTATATGTATTATAAGGCATATCAATTACGAGAAGACTTTTTTTTACACCCATCCTTACACTTTTTGTGTGCTCTAACATCATTTTAAGATTAACTTTTCTTGTTGTATTATAATTGTAAAGCACTGACCCTAAAGAGTCGCCAACCAAAACAATATCCGCATGATTGTCTACTATTTCCGCAATATTTTTAGAGTAAGCGGTAAGACACACGATTTTAGATTTATTTTTTTTGTTTATAATTTTTTTAATTTTGTTATTCATCACTCCAACTCTATGGTGCTTGGTGGTTTAGATGTTATGTCATAAACAACTCTATTTATACCTTTAATATCATTTATTATTTTATTTGAAACAATTTGCATAAATTCTTTGTTAAAATCAAAGGTATCGGCAGTCATACCATCTTCTGAAGTAATTGCTCTTAACAAACACATATATTCATAAGTCCTATTATCTCCCATAACTCCAACAGTCTTGACTGGCAACAAAGCAGCGTAGGCTTGCCAGATCTTGTCGTATAATTTGAAATTTTTTAGTGAGTTTATAAAAATATCATCGGCATCCTTTAAAATCCTGATTTTATCTTTCGTTATTTCTCCAGGCATACGGATTGCTAATCCTGGCCCTGGAAAAGGATGTCTTAATACGATTTCTTTTGATAATTTAAGCTCTAAGCCTAATTTTCTAACTTCATCTTTAAATAATAGTTTCAATGGCTCAACTAATTTTAATTTCATTTTTTTTGGCAGGCCACCAACATTATGGTGAGATTTTATTTTAGAAGTCTGGCTTCCTGTTACTGACTTACTTTCAATTAAATCAGGATAAAGCGTTCCTTGTGCTAAATATTTAACGTTTTTAATTTTTTTTGCATATCTCTCAAATATTTTAATAAATAAATTTCCAATTATTTTTCTTTTCTTTTCTGGATCTGAAACTTTACTTAGTTTCCTTAAAAAAAGATTTTTAGCATCTACGTAAATAAGATTTATCTTAAATTTACGTCTAAAAGTTTTAACGACTTGGATTTCCTCGTTCTTTCTTAATAAACCAGTATTTACAAAAATACATGTCAGTTTTTTTCCTATTGCATTATGGATCAGCTTTGCAACAACGCTACTATCAACTCCTCCTGAAAGAGCACATATTACTTTGGAATTGCTCACAATTCTTTTCACATCTTCTATAAGGATTTTTTTTTGATTTTTAGAAGACCAGTTTTTTTTTGTTTTACAGATTTTAAAAATAAAGTTTTTTAATATTATTTTCCCTCTTTCTGTATGAGTTACTTCTGGATGAAATTGTATCCCATAAAGTTTTTTAGTAGAATTTTCAATAATTGAAAATTTTGACGTTTCAGTTTTTGCGATAACTTTAAACCCTTTTGCTAACTTTGTTACTTCATCTGCGTGGCTCATCCAAACCTTGTTTAAACCGTTTTGATTGAAAAAGTTTTGAGTTAGCTTACTTTTATTTATTCTCTTTAATTTTGCTAAACCAAATTCTCTGTGTTTTGCTTTTTTGACTTTTCCACCTAATTCTTTAGATATTACTTGGTGACCAAAACAAATTCCTAATATTGGAATACTCCATTCAAATAATTCTCTTCTGAACTTTACTTTTTTAGATTGGTAAACATTTAATGGACCGCCAGATAAAATTATTCCTCGTATTTTGGATTTATTTAGTTTCAAATTCATTTTTTTATGACTTATTATCTCTGAATAAACGCCTAGTTCTCTAATTCTTCTAGCTATAAGTTGTGTGAATTGTGAACCAAAATCAATAATTAAAATCTTATTTAAATTATTGTTAAGATCCATTTTTTGGTTCAATGTCTGCTAACGATTTTTCAATATTTTCTAATTTTTTACAAAGATTTTTACAAATTGAGGAAAAATTTTCTTTAAGTTCTTTAACTTTGGAATAATTCGATTTTTTAAGCTCATAGTTAATTAATAGATGCATTGCTTCCTCATTTTTAGGATCTAATAATAAAGTAGTATTTAAATTCTTAATTTCCTCTTTTTCATTTTCTTGATTTTTATAAATTTTTGCCAAAAATAAATAAGATTCTGCATCTTTTGGATTAAAAACAATATTTCTTTGAAATAAAAATTTAGAATCCTCATATTTTTTTTGATCGAATTTCTGTTTAGCTTCATTAAAGAAATTTTCAGAGAAAGAGTGATTGCTTATAAAAAAAATAGCAATAATCGTCATCAATAGACTAAATATTTTAGAACTAATATTTTTCATCTTTTTTAATTTCATCTATATTATGTACCATACTTTCATAAAATCCTGCCTTTGTAATTTTTACAAATTTAGGTTTATTTCTAAGGTTTAAAACTTTTTTAGATCCAAGATATCCCATTGAAGATTTAAGTCCTCCAATTAGTTTAAAAATTATTTTATCTACTGGACCTTTATATTTAACAAAACCCTCAACCCCTTCTGGTACATATTTAGATTTATCTTTTTGCTTTAATTGAAAATATCTATCAGCAGAACCCTTATTCATTGCTCCTATTGAGCCCATGCCTCTAAAAACTTTATAAGTTTTTCCATTTTTTTTAAGAATTTTCCCTGGTGCCTCATTTGTACCAGCAAAAAGTGAACCAATCATTACCGCATCAGCACCAGCTGCTAGTGCTTTAGCTATATCACCTGAAAATTTTATACCTCCATCAGCAATAATTTTTACTTTTTTATTTTTTAAACCTTTTTTCACATTGATAATTGCACTTAATTGAGGAACACCTATTCCTGCGACAAGTCGAGTTGTACAAATTGAGCCTGGACCGATCCCAACTTTAATTAAATCTACACCAAGATTTGCCAAAAATTTTGCAGCTTCAGCTGTAGCTATATTACCTGCACATAATAATGTTTTTTTATGTTTATATTTTATAATTGTTTTAATTATTTGTTTAACTTTTTTGGTATGTCCATGAGCAGTATCTACAACAATCAAATCAATTTTTTCTTTAATTATTGCTAAGGCTCTTTTTGATTCTAAATCTCCAGCACCAACTGCAGCTCCAACTTTAAGATTTTTAGATTTAACTTTTCTAATTTCCTTAATCTGTTTATCAATTGTAAAATTTCTATGTATTACTCCTATTCCACCTGCTTTAGCTAAAGCTACGGCCATCTTAGATTCTGTTACAGTATCCATTGCTGAGGACAATAAAGGAATATTAATCTTATAATCGTTTCTTAAATAAGTAGATGTATCAACTTGCGATGGCAGGACTTCTGAGTACCTGGGGGCTAGAGTAACGTCATCGAAAGTAAGTGCTTCTTTAATAGGATCCATAATCCTATATATACGATTCTTAAAAAAATAAAAGAGGACTTAACGTAAAATTTTACAAATTATAAAATTTTCCTTTGAGTCTTTTCGACTAGATGGCGGTTTAAAAACTCTTACTTCTTTGAATATTTGTTTAGCTTCAGAAACAATTTCATTAAAACTTGTGCCCATAAATAACTTTGAAATAAATTTCCCCCTCTGATTTAATTGGTTTTTTGCGAAACTCATTGCATCGATACAAAGTTCTCCTGTTACAATGGAGTCAAGATTCTTATTTCCAGTTGTGTTTACTGCCATATCAGAAACAACTAGGTCTACTTTTTTATTGAAATATTCCCTAATTTTTTGCTTATATATTTCCTCGGAAAAATCACCGATTAATTGGTGAACTTTATTGATCCTTTTAAATTCTAACAAATCTATTGCTAAAATTTTTCCATTTTGGATATTTTTTGAAAGATATTGAGACCAACTCCCTGGCGCTGCTCCTAAATCTATGGCTGTATAGACTTCTTTTAATATTTTAAATTTTTCGTCAATTTCTTTTAGTTTATAAATTGCTCTTGAACGATAACCTTCTATTTTAGATTTTCGTACATAGATATCTCTACGCTGTTTATTAATCCAATTTTTTGAAATTTTATTTTTTTTCAATTAATGACCAAACCTTAAGCTTTTTAAAATAGTTTTATTTTCTAAAGTTTGAATTTGAATTTTTACTGAACTATCAATTCTCATATCTTTTTTATTATCCCAAATGCCTGCTGCAAGATGCATTATTCCAATTTTGCTATTTGGAAGAAAAGGTTCTACAAATGTGTCTCTACCTTCATCAAATTTAGGTAGAAGGTTGCTTGCAATCCAATTACAATTTAATGGTAGAAATTCAGTAACAACATTATCTATATAAATACTCATATTAATTGCTAGACCTTCGGAGCCAAATATTTTTCCTGATTTTAATGTGGTTTCTAAATTTTTTTGCCATGTATTCCAACAACTTGAGTTTTTCTCTAGAGAAAAAACTCCAATATTTACATGAGGAGCAAAAGCAAGTTTTCTTGCTTTATCTATTCCTATTTTAGAACTGACAGCGTGTTTAAAATTTTGTGATTTTATTACTGCTATCTTTCCAAATAGCCAATTTACTTTAGAAGTAACCCTATAACCTGGACCTATTGTTTGAGTAATTCCTAGCTTACCATTTTCACAAGCTTTAAAATATAGGTCTATTACGTTCCAATCATTTACCCATGCATCACAATCGATCCAAAGGTACTTTTCATAATTAGGAAAATATTTTGGTAAAAAAGCCCTAGAAACCTGACTCTTCAACCACTCTTTTCCTTTTACTTTAATTGATGAAACTTGGATATCCCATTCTGCACTTTTTATTTCATCTACTTTATCTGAGAGTTTTTTTAATTGCTCTTGTTCTAAACCAGCATCCAAAATACATATTGCTACGGAATTACTTTGATCGAATTGTTTTATTGAATCTATAAGTTCATTTAGCAAATTAAAATAATTTGAGTCAGCTAAAGAAACTATAACATTTTTTTTCATTTATAACATATCTTCAGGCTCGTCTTCAGCAGATATTTTATTTGACAGTGAACCTTTTTTCAATTTTTGATAATGAAAAATGCTGAATGGAATAGCTAAAAGATAAATCAAAGAACCTATTGCAATTACATTAAAAGGAAATATTAACAAAAGTCCAAAAAGTAAAACTATTCCTAAAAGTAAAAATATTGTTGTGCTTCTAGGAACAACAATTTTTTTTAATGAATAAGTTGGTATTTTGCTTATTAATAAGATCGATACAATTATAAAAAGAATTGGTGTTATTAATTCTATATTGTAATTAAATATATTTAATCCACTCTGGTCATAAACAAGAGGACTTAGCACTAAAATACCTCCTGCAGGTGATGGAACACCTTGAAAAAAATTATCTCTCCAAGATGATTCTCCACCTGTATTAACATTAAACCTAGCCAATCTTAAAGCAACGCAGACTACATAGACTAAAGAAATCAACCAGCCAATTTTTCCGAGAGTATTTAGAGTCCAAAAATACATTATAAATGCAGGTGCAACACCAAAACTTATAATATCTGTAAGAGAGTCTAATTCTTTACCGACCTTAGAAGTTCCTTTTATTAATCTTGCAATTCTTCCGTCTAAACCATCAATTATTGCAGCACATACAATAGCTACTATTGCAAGTTTAAAGTTTTGATTTAGAGCAAAGTTAATAGAAGTTAAGCCAATACATACCCCAATAAGTGTTAATGTATTAGGTAAAATTACCCTTGCGCTTTTATCTGTTACAATTTTAAATTTTTTTCTTGGTTCATTCATTTTATCTTTTAGCAATAAGTGACTCCCCAGCTATAGTTTTCTGATTGACTTTAACAAGTGGTTTATAATTTTCAAAATACAGGTCTGCTCTACTTCCAAATCTTATCATCCCAATTCTCTCTCCTTGTTTGAGGTCTGAATTTTCTGATGTATCAGTAACAATTCTTCTTGCTATTAAACCTGCTATTTGAACTACAATTATATCTTCGCCTTTTGAATTAGTAATTTTGTAGTAATTTCTCTCATTTTCTTCACTAGCTTTATCGAGAGAAGCGTTAAAAAATTTTCCTGGCTTGTACAAAATTTCTGAAACTTTTCCTGCACAAGGTGATCTATTTACATGGCAATCGAAAACATTCATAAAAATACTTACTTTAGTAAATTTTTTATTTTCTAAATTAAGCTCTTTTGGTCCTTCATTTTCTTGAACTTGTAAAACTAAACCATCTGCTGGACTTACCAAATAATCATCATCATCTATTGAATATCTTTCAGGATCTCTAAAAAAATAGTAACACCAAATTGTAAGAACTAATCCAATTAATCCTAAGAAGCTGCTAATTAAGTATAAAATTATTGTAGCAACTGTAAAAATTACTAAAAATTTATAGCCTTCGTTATGAATTGGTGGAAATACTTTGTCTATCATAATTATATATTTGGTAATATGGTCTTAATATGTATATTAAACTCCAAAATTCAATTATTAAGATATATACTCTAATATGAGCAAAATTAAGGTTAAAAACCCAATTGTTGAGCTAGATGGCGATGAAATGACTAGGGTAATTTGGGATTTCATAAAAAATAAGCTTATCCTTCCTTATTTAGAGTTAGATATAAAATATTACGACTTAGGAATTAAAAGTAGAGATAATACTTCTGATAAAATTACTGTCGACTGTGCACACGCAATTAAAAAATATGGTGTAGGGATTAAATGTGCAACAATTACGCCAGATGAAGCAAGGGTTAAAGAATTTAATTTGAAGAAGATGTGGAGATCTCCAAATGGAACAATAAGAAATATTTTGGGAGGAACTGTTTTTAGAGAACCTATATTATGCAAAAATATTCCAAAGCTAGTTCCAAGTTGGGAAAATCCAATCTGTATTGGTAGACACGCATTTGGAGATCAATATAGAGCAACTGATTTTCAGGTGCCAGGAAAAGGAAAATTAGAAATAAAATGGACATCAGAAGATGGAAAAGACAAAAAAGAATTTGAGGTTTTTAACTTTCCTGGTCCAGGTATAGCTCTTTCAATGTATAACTTGGATCAATCAATCATAGATTTTGCAAGATCGTGCATGAACTATGGTCTTAATAGAAAATGGCCTGTATTCCTGTCAACCAAAAATACAATCTTAAAAAAATATGACGGAAGATTTAAAGATTTATTTCAAGAAGTATATGAAAACGAATTTAAAGAGAAATTCAAAGAAAGAGGAATTACTTACGAACATAGATTAATTGATGATATGGTTGCATGCGCTATGAAATGGAATGGTAATTATATATGGGCTTGCAAAAATTATGATGGTGATGTTCAGTCAGATACAGTTGCACAAGGTTTCGGATCGCTAGGTTTAATGTCTAGTGTTCTAATGAGTCCAGATGGTAAAACAATTGAAGCAGAAGCTGCACATGGAACCGTAACAAGGCATTATAGATTACACCAACAGGGTAAAGAAACTTCAACAAACCCTATTGCATCAATATTTGCATGGGCAAGAGGTTTGTATCATAGAGCAAAATTAGACAATAATGAGGATTTAAAAAAATTTGTAAAAAACTTAGAAAAAACCTGCATCCAAACTGTAGAGTCTGGATCTATGACCAAAGACTTAGCAATTTTAGTAGGTCCATCAACTAAACATTTGTCCACAAATCAATTCTTAGATGTAATTGATGCGAACTTGAGAAAAAGATTAAACTAAATCTTTTAAGCTTTTAAAAGCATCCTCAATTTTATCTTTGTTTACTCCTCCAGCTTGAGCAAAATCAGGTCTTCCCCCGCCACCTTTTCCGCCAATAATTTCTGATCCATTTTTAACAAATTTAACAGCATCATATTTACTTTTAAGCTTATCTGTTATACCGACCGCTAAACCAACTTTATCGTCTTTGCTTGCAAAAATAATCACTATTCCTTCTCCTATTTCTTTCTTTCCATTATCAATTAATCTTCTTAATTCTTTTGGAGGAAGTCCATCAATTTTTTGCATCCTAACATTTACACCATTAATTTTTTCATCATTAATAATATTTTTTGATTTATTATTTATTATTTCATTGATGGATAATTTTTCTAATTCTTTATTTAATTCTTTAATTAAATCTTTTTTATTTTCTTTATTTAAATTTGGTTTTCCTCCAAGTTTTTTAATTTCTTCTGATAAAACTTTAATTGTTTCTTCATCTTTTTGTTCAGAAAGATTAGATTGTTTTTCTTTGTTTTTTAAAAATTCATCTAGTTGTTTATCTCTAAGAGCTTCAACTCTTCTGACCCCCGCTGCTATAGCTGATTGACTAACTACTTTAAAATTACCAATATCACTGGTATTTTTTACATGTGTTCCACCACATAATTCGGTTGAAAAATATTTATTTCCTTCTTCACCCATAAAAACCACCCTAACCTCATCTCCGTACTTTTCTCCAAATAATGCTAATGCACCATGAGCAATACCTTCTTTTGGAGTCATTATTCTTGTAATTACCTCTGATTTTTTATTCACCATTTGATTTACATGCTCATCTATTTTTACCATTTCATCTGGAGAAATTGGCTTCATATGGCTAAAGTCAAAACGTAATCTATCTGGAGCAACTAATGATCCTTTTTGCATCACGTGAGTTCCTAGTATTCTCCTTAAAGACTCGTGCAATAAATGTGTTGCTGAATGATATGCTTTCACATTTTCTCGTCTTTCAATATCAATTTTAAGTTCTACGTTATCCTTTAAATTGAAGTTTCCTTTTTCAACTTTTCCATAATGTACAAATAAATTACCTAATTTTTTTTGAACATCTGAAACTTTAAAAATATTATTTCCATTAGATATCGTTCCATTATCACCAACTTGTCCTCCGGACTCACCGTAAAATGGAGTTTGGTTTAAAATTACCATACCCTCATCACCTTCTTTTAAACTATCGGATTGTTTGTTATTTTTAATTAAACTTAAAATTATTCCTTCTGCCTGATTAGATTCGTAACCTAAAAATTCAGTTGAGCCTATTTTGTCTTTAATTCCAAACCATATTTCATCTACTGAACTATCACCTGATCCTTTCCAATTTTTCTTTGCAAGTTCCTTACTGTCTATCATTAGTTTGTTAAATTTTTCGTGGTCTAAGCTTAATGTTTTATTTTTAAGAATGTCCTCTGTTAAGTCTAAAGGGAAACCATAAGTGTCATAAAGTTTGAAAGCTACTTCACCAGGTAAAACTTTATCTATCTTTTCAATCTCATCATCTAATATCTTCATACCTCTTTCTAAAAGAACTAAGAATTTTTCCTCTTCCATTTTTAAGGTTTCTTTAATTAATGATTCTGCTCTTTCTAATTCAGGATAATTACCGGACATTTCGTTTTCTAAAGTTTTAAATATATTATAAAAAATTGGTTCTTTAGCTCCTAGTAGATGTGAGTGTCTCATTCCCCGTCTCATAATTCTTCTAAGAACATAGCCTCGTCCATCATTTGAAGGTAAAACTCCTTCTGCTAATAAAAATGAACTTGCTCTTAAATGATCTGCAATTACTCTAAAACTAGATAGGTTTTTATCTGAAGGTTTTACTTTAACAGTGTCTGAAATTGAATTTATTAATTTTAAAAAGTGATCTGTTTTATAGTTATCATGTGTGCCTTGTAGTAATGCAGCAATTCTCTCGAGTCCCATTCCAGTATCAACAGATGGTTTGGGTAAATCAATTCTTTTATCTTTAGTTACTTGCTCATATTGCATGAAAACTAAATTCCAAATTTCAATATATCTATCACCATCTTGATCTTTTGTTCCTGGAAGACCCCCTTGTAAATGATCTCCGTGATCATAAAATATCTCAGAACATGGTCCACAAGGTCCTGTTTCACCCATTGACCAAAAGTTGTCTGATGTTGGTATTCTGATTATTCTATCCTCACCAAAACCTGTTATTTTCTTCCACAAATTAAAGGCCTCGTCATCCTCATTATAAACAGTGAAATAAAGTTTATTTTTGTCTAATCCAAAATCTTTTGTAATTAAGTTCCAAGCAAGCTCAATTGCTCTTTCTTTAAAGTAATCTCCAAATGAAAAGTTGCCCAGCATTTCAAAAAATGTGTGATGTCTTGGGGTATATCCAACATTTTCTAAATCATTGTGTTTTCCACCAGCACGTACACATTTTTGAGAGGTTGTAGCTCTTTTGTAATCTCTTTTTTCAAGCCCAGTAAAAACATTTTTGAACTGAACCATTCCTGAATTTGCGAACATCAAGGTTGGATCGTTATTTGGGACTAAATTACTCGAGTCAACTATTGTATGACCGTTTTTCTCAAAATATTTTAAGAAAGTTTTTCTTATCTCGTTTAGTGATTTGTCGGCCATATTTTTAAAATACAGCTTTTTTAATTGATGTCTAGATAACTATAGGGAAAAAAGGCGCTTAAAATAAGCGCCTTTTTAGATAACTAAAAGTTAATTCTTTTTAGATGGTGTCTCTTCTTTTTCTTCTGCTTTTACTTTTTCTTGATCTATAGGATTGCCCTCAATCTTTTTTGAAATCAAGCCAGCTTTCTCTCTAATAGCCATTTCAATTTCAGCAGCAGCTTTTGGATTTTGTTCAAGGTAAAGTTTTGCATTTTCCTTCCCTTGACCAATTTTCTCACCTTTATAAGCATACCAGGCACCAGATTTTTCAACTATGTCTGCTTTTGCTCCAAGGTCTATTAACTCCCCCGTTTTGCTAATTCCTTTTCCATACATTAAGTCGAATTCAACAACTTTAAATGGTGGTGCAACTTTATTTTTTACTACCTTCACTCTTGTTGCATTTCCAATAATTTGCTCTTTATCTTTAATCGCACCAATTCTTCTAATATCCATTCTGACTGATGAATAAAACTTTAATGAGTTACCACCTGATGTAGTTTCTGGACTTCCAAACATAACACCAATTTTCATTCTAATTTGGTTAATGAAAATAACCATTGTGTTTGTTCTAGAAATCGAACCTGTTAATTTTCTTAGTGCTTGAGACATCAATCTAGCTTGTAGACCAACATGATGATCTCCCATATCCCCCTCTATTTCTGCTCTAGGAGTTAATGCTGCAACAGAGTCAACAACTAGAACTGACATTGAACCTGATTTTATTAAAGTGTCAGTAATTTCTAAGGCTTGTTCACCAGTATCTGGCTGCGAAATTAGTAATTCTTCAGTATTAACACCTAATTTTTTTGCATAAACAGGATCTAATGCATGCTCTGCATCAACAAATCCACAAATACCACCTGCCTTTTGTGCTTCTGCCACTACTTGAAGCGCAAGTGTTGTTTTTCCAGAAGATTCTGGTCCATAAATTTCGATAATTCTTCCTTTTGGAAGACCACCAATTCCAAGAGCCAAGTCTAAGCTTAAAGATCCTGTTGAAACTGACTCAACATCCATAGCTTTCTGTTGACCAAGCTTCATTACAGAGCCTTTACCAAAAGTATCCGTAATTTGATCTATAGCTGCGTCTAGCGCCTTGTTTTTCTCTTTGTTTTCCAAATCTTTATCTTTTGCGGTTTTAACCACTTTTAAGTTATTTTTTGTCATTTAATGCCTCTTTTTTTTGCGTTTTTTGTCACTCGAATCATATTGTTAAATGTACACATTTTGTTCTCATTGGCAAGAACTTAATTTATTTAGATAAATTAAGCCAAAAATAGCCTAATTATTGAAACCAAGATGATCGGCGCTCAAAACACCAACTGATTGAAGAAGTTTAAATTTTGATAATAAATATTCTCTCTCTGAATTTGCAAGACTTATTTGAGAATTGAGTAAAATTGAATTTGATTGAATCACATCCAATGTGGATCTACCTTTACCACTTTCATATTCTGCAGTAATTCCTTCATTTGCTATTTGAGCTGCTCTTACCTGTAACTTAACAGATTCTAACATACTTGCATTTGATTTCATGTTTGACCAAGCAGTGGTTACATTGGTATCGTTAATTCTTAACGCATTATCTAATAACAATTTTTTTCTATTTCTTAAGTTTTTAGATTTACTTAAGCCAGCATAATTTTTTCCTCCAGAAAAAATTGGCCATGATACTGTTGCTTGAACAGTCTCTTTATCTTGTTGGTCAATTGTAGAACTTAAGTCATCAGTTTCTTTAGCTTCGAAAGACAATGTTGCTGATGGTGACAAATCAGATTGTGAAATCTTTACGTCTTGTTCTGATTGCTCATACTCTAGTTTTGCAATAATTAGATCAGGGTTATTATTTTTTGATAAATTAATTGCATTTTCTAAAGTCATAGGAATTTTTAAATTTAAATCAGAATTTTTATTTAATGCAAAAGTATCCTGAATTGGACCAATAACATTTTCATAATTTAATCTTGCTGTAACAACTTCATTTTTAGCCTGAATAAATTTTGCTTGTGCCTCTGCTAATGAGGATTCCGATTGTGCAAGATCAGCCACACTAACTTCTCCTCTATCTAATCTAATTCTGTCAGTTTCAACTTGTCTTTCGAGTAAACCGACATTTCTTTCATTAATTGAAAATTTCTCATTTGCTACAATCATTCCAGAAAAAGCTTCAACTGCTTTAAATAGTATTTCTTGTTCAGATTTTAATAATTTTGCATCGGCTAGATCTAAGCCCAATTTACTCTTTTTAAAATCAGCAATACCACCAAAACCCTGGAATATTTTTTGTTCTATTTTAACTGATTTTGACTCTGGATTAACATCAGTAATTGTTGCATTAGTGCCATCCCGATTAGTTAATCTTGATGTATCTTCTGAACTTTTAGAACCTGATAATGTTATTGAAGGTA
>CACPQG010000008.1 GCA_902636025.1 uncultured Pelagibacteraceae bacterium | reverse complement strand
CTTCTGATAACAAAAATTTTAAAAGAAAAATTTTAAGATCAGATATAATTGATATCGAGGGTGATTTTTTGGCAAAAACTGTAATTACGAATAATATTGGTATAATTCCTAATAATGAAAAAAATGAAACAAAACTATTTCTCAA
Organism: uncultured Pelagibacteraceae bacterium; assembly: GCA_902636025.1. Taxonomy (GTDB): domain Bacteria; phylum Pseudomonadota; class Alphaproteobacteria; order Pelagibacterales; family Pelagibacteraceae; genus Pelagibacter. The sequence continues at coordinate 25,763 of CACPQG010000008.1, read as the reverse complement.
ATTAAAAATCTTATTTCCAGATTTAGATTTTGAAAGTTTTAAAGATCAATTTAAAAAGAAAAAATTTTTCTATTTAAAAAAAAAATTATCCCCAGAAGAATATGATCAAGTGAGATTATTAGGAGAAAAATCTATAGTTGTGGAGCAAAAAATAACAAGAATTTATCCTCATAAGAACCTATTCAGCCATGTTTTGGGACAAATAGATGATGAAAATAACGGAATTTCTGGATTAGAAAAAACACAAGATAAGGATCTTAAAAATTTAGATAAAAAATTACAACTAACTTTAGATACTAACATTCAGTACCTTATCAGAAATGAGCTAATAAAATTTAAAAATATTTTTAGATCTCAGGGGAGTGCTGCTTTACTGATGAATATAAATAATGGTGATATTCTCTCATTAGTCTCTTTACCTGATTTTAATATTAACCAAAGAAATGATATAACTGATCTAAAATATATTAATAGGATTACCAAAGGTGTTTATGAGTTAGGTTCAATTTTCAAAACCTTTACTCTTGCTGGGGCTATTAATGAAAAAATTGTTGATAAAAACACGAATTTTAAAAATTTACCGAAATCAATATATTGTGCAGACAGGAAAATTTCTGAATATGATATGGATATACCAACAGACCTAACCGCTGAACAAATTTTAATTAGATCTGGAAATATTGGTTCAGTTAGGATTGCGCAAAGAATGGGAATTGAAAAAACAAAAAAATTTTTGAATTCTTTAAATCTTTTAGATACTATTGAGTTTGATTTAGAGGAAATTGGAAAACCTCTACCAGTGAAATGGGGAAAGTGTAAATTGGCCACAGTTTCGTTTGGCCATGGAATATCTACAACACCATTACAAATAGCTACAGCTTATGCAATTATTTCTAATGGAGGATATTTAATTAATCCAACTTTAATTAAACAAAAAAAAAAAAATGTTAAGACACAAGTTTTAAATAAAGATGTTTCGAATGAAATAAATTCAATTTTGAGAAAAATAGTATCAACAAAAGAAGGCACAGCAAATTTAGCAAATATAGATGGATATGACGTAGGAGGGAAAACTGGAACCGCTCAAAAGATTGAAAATGGAGTTTATACGAAAAAAAAAATAAATACTTTTGTATCAATTTTTCCAATTAACAAACCAAAATATGTTTTACTAGTTCTATTAGATGAGCCAAAAACAAATAGTGAATATATTTATAATTATAGAGATGGAAGTGGAATCAAGTACAAGGGAACTCCTTATAACACAGCTGGCTGGACTTCAGTTGAGGTAGCTGGCAAAATAATAGAAAAAATTGGGCCTATTTTAGCCACAAAATATAACGAATTATATTAATATAGATGTTAATTGGAAAATATTTTAAAAAAATTAAACCAGAATTTAAAAAACATTATTTTTCAGGAATAAGTTTTAATAGTCAATTATGTAAAAAAAATAATATTTTTTTTGCAATAAAGGGAAATGATGTTGACGGAAATAAGTTTATAGAAAACGCAATTTTAAATGGTGCAAAGACGATTATTTATAGTAAAAAATATCAGGGATATAAAGATAAAGTACTATATTTAAGTTTTAAAAATGTAAGAAAAATACTAGCAGAGATATCCTTTAGCATTACAAATTCAAAAATTAAGAATTTAATCGCAGTAACTGGTACAAACGGCAAATCTTCAATCTGTAATTTCTACTATCAAATTTTAAATTTAAATAAAAAAAAAGTAGCCTCAATAGGTACACTTGGTATAAGGACTGCGTCCAAAAATTTATCTTTAAATAACACCACTATTGATCCTTTGCAATTATCTAAATATTTGAAAATACTCTCGAATAAAAAGGTTCATAATGTTATTTTAGAAGCATCCAGTCATGGATTAAAACAAAATAGATTAGATGGTTTAAAATTCAATAAAGGAATTTTTACAAACTTATCTCATGACCATTTAGATTATCACAAAAATTTTAATGATTATCTAAATTCAAAGCTATATCTTTTTAAAAACTTATTGCATAAAAAATCAAGTATTATCACGGATAAAAATATACCAGAGTATAGAAAAATATCTAAAATATCTAAAAAGAAAAAAATTAATTTAAAAACTATTTCAAATGATAATGGACAAATAAAAATTTTAGAACATAAATATTTTGGTGAAAAACAATTTCTGAAGATAAAGTATAAAAATTTATCTTATTCTTTTTATTTAAATTTAATAGGAAAGTTACAAATTAAGAATTTACTTATGGCAATTTTAGCTGCTGAAAATAAAACTCTTAAATTTGAAAAAATTATTAAAATTCTTCATAAAATTCAGCCAGTTAATGGGAGGTTGGAAAAAGTGGGAAAGATAAAAAATGGTGCAATATGTATATTAGATTATGGGCATACACCGGACGCTTTAAAGCAATGCTTAGAAGATCTAAAGGAACAATTTTGTAAAAAAAAAATATTCATAGTTGTGGGATGTGGAGGTAACCGAGATCAATCAAAAAGACCTATTATCGGAAAAATAGTAAATAAATATTGCGAAAAAATATATCTAACTGATGATAATCCAAGAAATGAAAATCCAAAAAAAATTCGAAATGCAATTAAAACAAATATAAATAAAAATAAACTTCATGAAATTGTAGACAGAAAAAAAGCAATTGAAAAAGCTATTAGTGATCTAAACTCAAATCATATTTTAGTAGTATCAGGCAAAGGTCATGAAAATATTCAAGATTTTGGCTCTAAAAAAATCTTTTTATCTGACAGAAATATTATTTTAAGATCTATTAAACTAAAAAATAAAATTTTATCAAATAATTTCAAAATAAATATTTTAAAAGAATTTCAGGAGTTAAAAAAAATTCCTAAAAACATTAAGTTAAATAATGCATCCATAGATTCTAAGAAAGTAAAAAAAAATAATATATTTTTTGCAATTAAAGGTAAAAATAACGATGGCAATAAATTTATTCCTCAAGCATTAAAAAAAGGAGCCTCAATAGTTATATCCGATAGGCAAAAAAATAAGTTCAAACACAAAAAGGTAATTAATGTAGCAAACAGTCTGAGTTTTATGTCAAAATTATCCAGTAATATAAGGGAAATTTATCCTGGAAAAATAATTGGAGTAACGGGGAGCTGTGGAAAAACTTCATTAAAAGAATTATTAAATAAATCATTGAATAAAATCGGTAAAGCAAGCTCCTCTCCCAAATCATATAATAATAAATATGGAGTTCCATTAAGTTTATTTAATTTGAATTTAAAAAATGATTATGGAATTTTTGAAATTGGTATGGATAGAAAAGGAGAAATAAATTCTTTATCAAAAATAGTTAAACCTGATATTGGGATAATCACAAATATATCATATGCCCATGCTAAGAATTTTAAAAATATTTTAGGAATTGCAAAAGCAAAATCAGAAATTATTGATAATATAAATAGTGACGGTTTTTTAGTACTAAATGCTGATGATAAGTTTTTCAATTTCCATAAAAAAATTGCATTAAAAAGAAAATTAAATGTAGCAACTTTTGGAATGTCATCTATTTCAGATGTAAAATTTAAAAAAATAAATAAGATCGGAAAAATCTATAAAATTAAAATTCAAATTTATAATAAAACTAAGATTTTCTATATTAGATATAAATATCGAAATTATATACAAAATATTTTAGCTACATTAGTTGTTTTATCAATTTTAAAAAAAACTAATAAACTTAAACCCAATTTTTTTAAAGATTTTTTGGTACCAGAAGGTAGAGGTAATATCTCAAAAATTAGATTTAAAAATAAAAAAATTTTTCTTATTGATGAAAGCTATAATTCAAATCCATTGTCGCTCTCTAGTGCTATATTAAATTTTAGCAATTTAGATATCGAAAATAGAAGAAAACATTTTTTAATGGGGGACATGCTTGAACTTGGAAAACATTCTAAAAAGCTTCATCGCGATATATCTAAAAAATTAAACAATTCTGAAATAAATAAAATTCACATATACGGCGGTGATGTAATTGAAACATATAAGGGTATAAAAAAAAATATAAAAGGTAGAATTTTACAAGATAAGTCTGAAATTTTTGATTTGATTATTAAAGACTTAAATAATAATGATTATCTAATGATAAAAGGATCAAATTCTACAGGTTTAAATAAAATTGTAAAACGTTTAAAAGGAATAGCTTAATGTTATATTTATTAATTCTAGAATTAATTGAAAGCTACTCATTTTTAAATGTATTCAAATATTTAACAGTTAGAACAGGCTTAGCTGTATTTACATCATTACTAATAGTATTTTTAATTGGTAATCCTTTTATTAGCTTTTTCTCAACAAAAAAAATTTTAGATCCTATAAGAGAAGACGGTCCAGATGATCATATTATTAAAAAAATAGGAACACCAACTATGGGAGGAGCACTTATTTTAATTGGACTTTTTTCTGGAATATTACTATGGGGAGATTTAACCAACATTTATATATGGTTTTTAATATATATAGTTGGAGGTTATGGATTACTAGGTGCATTGGATGATTATAAAAAAGTAAAGTATAAAAATTCCTCAGGAATATCTTTTAGATTTAAAATTATTTCTCAAGTACTTATAGCTTTGATCGGAATAATAATGCTAAATCATTTCTCTGATAACCAAGACTTAAATAATCTATATTTTCCATTTTTCAAAAATCTTATTGTTGATTTAGGTTGGTTTTTTATTCCGTTTGGAATATTTATAATTGTTGGTTCTTCTAATGCGGTAAATTTAACTGATGGTCTAGATGGTTTGGCTACAGTTCCAGTTGTTCTGGTAGCAGGGTGTTTTGCATTTATTAGTTACGTAACAGGTAATATTGTATTTTCTGAGTATTTACAGATTCCCTACATTAAAGGAGTAGGTGAAGTTACAGTTTTTTTAGGGGCCATAATTGGATCTTGTTTAGGTTTTTTATGGTTTAATGCTCCCCCAGCAAAAATATTTATGGGAGACACTGGGTCCTTATCTCTTGGAGGATCACTAGGTGCAGTAGGCATCATCACAAAACATGAAATCGTCTTAGCGATTACTGGAGGTCTATTTGTTTTAGAGGCAATATCAGTAATTGTTCAAGTTATTTCTTTCAAGTTTACTGGAAAAAGAATTTTTAAAATGGCTCCCATTCATCATCACTTTGAGAAAAAGGGTTGGCCAGAGTCTACTGTTGTGATCAGATTTTGGATAGTAGCAATTATTTTAGCTATGATTGGTTTGGCAACGCTCAAATTTAGGTAATGAAATTTAATAGTGATTTATATATTAAAAAAAGAATTTTGATTTACGGTCTTGGAGTTTCAGGTAAATCTTGCTTTAAATATTTAAAAAAAAATAATTTTGTTAAATGCTTTGATGATAATCCAAAGAATATAAAGTTAAAAGTATTAAAAAAACATTTTATTTCAAAAAAAGAAATAAATAAAACTGATTTTGATCATATCATAATTAGTCCAGGAATAAATCAATTTAAATGTTCTTTAAAAAATTACATAAAAAAAAATAAGTTTAAGTTATGTACAGATTTAGATGTTTTTTACTCAAAATATTTCAATAATTTGATAATAGGTATTACCGGAACAAACGGAAAATCAACTACTTCTAAATTACTAAATGATATACTAAAAAAAAGCAACCATGATTCAAGATTAGTTGGGAATATTGGAAATGCTCCACTAAATGAAAAAAAAGTTTCAAGTAAAACAATTTTTGTTTTTGAGATTTCATCCTATCAAATTGCATATAATAAAATATTTAAACCAAATTATGGCGCTTTACTGAATATTTCACCCGATCATTTAGAAAGACATAAAACTTTCAAAAATTATCTTAGAACTAAATTTAAATTGATATTTTCATTAAAAAAGCAAGATTTTGCATTTATAAATAAAAGTGAAACACTTTTTAAAGATTTATTTTTTAACAAAAAAACTAAGTGCAAAATCTTTAAAGTAGAAAATAGACTTTCGAAACGTGATCTGAGTTTAATAAAAAATCCATATTTTAAATCTCTTGAAAATCAAGAAAATCTATCTTTCGTTTTAAAAATATGCTTAAAGCTTAAAATTAGAAAAAGTATTATTTTTAATGTTGTAAATAATTTTAAATCACTTAATTACAGACAACAAATAGTTTTTAACTCGAAAATGCTTAGAATAATTAATGATTCTAAATCAACTAGTTTTTCCTCATCTAAAAATTTATTAAACGATTTAGATGGATTATATTGGATTTTAGGAGGCTTACCGAAAAAAGGAGATAAATTTATATTTAAAAAAAAAAAAAATATAAAAAGAATTTATATATATGGCAAATACAAATCTTTTTTTATAAAACAATTAAAAGATAAATTTGATTATTTGACTTTTTCAAGTCTTGATAAAGTAATAAAGCAAGTTTCAACCGACATCAAAAGAGATAATAAAACAGAAAAAATCAACTTAATATTCAGTCCGTGCGCAGCATCTTTTGATAGTTTTAAAAATTTTGAAGATAGAGGTAAATATTTTAATTATTTGATTAATTATTATAGAATAAAAAATGTTACATAAAAAAATCTACAATAACTTTTATTTTAATTGGTGGAGAAATTTAGATAAAGCAATCCTAATAATTATTTTGTTACTTTTTGTTCTAGGTCTTTTGTTTTCTTTGCTTTCTACCTCGCTTATCGTTTCAGACAGATTAAATACTAATAACTATTTTTTCTTTCTAAAACACTGTATTTTCATATTTCTTGGAATATCCACGATGTTATTTTTTTCAATTTTAGAAAAAAATAAATTATATTCATTATCTTATATACTCTTTTTCCTTTTTTTATTTTTTCTTTTACTGGTGCCTTTTCTTGGAACAGAGGTGAAAGGTTCTAAAAGATGGTTAGATATTTATTTTTTACCAAGATTTCAACCAATTGAAATATTAAAACCTTTTATAATTATAGTCATCGCATCTTTATTAACTTTTGAAAATAAAAATTATTTTAATCTTAGGTATTTGTTTAGTTTTTTAATAATTTTGCCAATTATTATTTTATTAGCTTCTCAGCCAGATATTGGACAAACAATTTTAATTTTTCTTACATGGCTTAGTTTAATTTTTATTTCTGGCATAAATCTTTTTTTATTTTTTTCTTTTTTTAGTTTAATTTTATTTTCTTTATCGTTAATAGTTTTAACTGTTTCAAAATTTGAATATATATTAATTAGAATAGGTTCTTTCTTTAATCCCTCATCTGGAAATAGTTATCAATCTGAAAAAGCATCAGAGGCAATAATAAGTGGTGGCTTTTTTGGAAAAGGTATAGGAGAGGGGGTTTTGAAAAATAAAGTACCTGAGGCTCATACCGACTATATAGTCTCTGTAATTTCTGAGGAGTTTGGTGCGATAATGATTTTTTTTATATTATTTCTATTTTTATTATTTATTTACAAAACATTTAAAAGAATTTCTTACCTAAAAAATGACAAAATTAAATTTATTATATTCGGATGCAGTGTAATAATTTTTTTTCAATTTTTGGTACATCTAGGAGTGAATATTAGAATTTTACCTACAACCGGAATGACACTTCCTTTTTTAAGTTACGGCGGATCATCAATAATTGGAAGCTCTATACTTGCGGGAATTATTTTAAATCTTACAAAAAAGAATATATCTTGAGAGAAAAAATTTTAATAAGTACAGGTGGATCTGGAGGACATGTAATTCCAGCATTAAATTTTTATGAACATTTAAAAAATGATTATGATATTTTTTTAACTACTGATTTAAGAGGGTCGAGGTTTATTAATTCAGATTTTTGTAACAAAACAATAATTGATGTACCAGATATAAAAAAAAATATTTTAAAGATACCTATAAATTTATTATATTTTTTTTTCTCCATAATAAAATCTATTATTTTTCTAAAAAAAAATAAAATTAATAAAATTATTTCTACTGGCGGATACATGACCTTACCTATTTGTATAGCCTCTAAGCTAATTAAATCTAAACTTTTTTTATTTGAACCGAATATGGTTTTAGGCAAATCAAACTCGATTTTCTTAAATCAATGTAAAAAAATATTTTGCTATTCTGATGAAATTAAGAAATTTCCCAAGAAGCATCAAAATAAAATTGAAATTATCTATCCGTTAATAAAAAAAGAAAATTATAATTTTTATAATGTAGACAAAAAAAGCGCTAATTCAAAAATATTTTTAATTATCGGCGGTAGTCAAGGTGCCAATTTCTTTCAAACAGAACTAATTCATACAATAAATAAATTGGGTAAAAAATTAAAATTATTCATATATCACCAAGCAAACAGGGATAATTTTAAAAATTTAGAATTTTTTTATAAGAAAAACAATATTTCTTTTAATCTTTTTGACTTTAAGAACTCTTTAAAAGATATTTATAAAAAAGCTGATTTCTGCATTACACGCGCTGGAGCTTCAACACTAGCAGAATTGATTTATTTTAAAGTTCCTTTTTTAGCAATTCCATTTCCATACTCAACTGATGATCACCAAATCTATAATGCACAATTCTATAAAAATAAAAATTGTTGTTGGTTAATTGAGCAAAAAGACATAACCGAAAATATTCTACTTGAAATAATTTCAAAAATAATTTTTGATAAAAAAGATATACAACAAAAAAGAAAGGCTATGGAAGAATTTAATTTTAACAACACATGGGAAAATAATAATAAATTAATATTAAAAACATTTAATGAAAATTAAATTAGCAAAATCAGAAATAATACATTTTGTCGGCATTGGGGGTATTGGCATGAGTGGATTAGCTTTAGTAATGAGGCGCATGGGATTTAAAGTTCAAGGAAGCGACATTAGTTCAAATAAAAATATCGAAAGATTAAAAAATGATAATATAAAAGTTTTTCTTGGACATGATAAAAAAAATATACATCATGCAACAATAATCGTAATTTCATCAGCAGTAAAAAAAAATAATATTGAAGTTATTTCAGCAAAAAAAAAAAATTTACCTATTTATAAAAGAGGAGATATGCTTGGACATATAACCTCTTTAACTAAAAATATTGTAGTAGTTGGATCCCATGGAAAAACAACTACAACATCACTCATTGCAAGTATTTTATCATCAAGTAATTTAGATCCCACAATTATAAATGGGGGTGTCTTAAAATCGTCAAATAACTCTGCTCGACTTGGAAAAAGCAACTGGAGCATCGTTGAACTTGATGAGTCTGATGGTAGCTTTTTAAAAGTACAACCCACATATTCTATAATAACGAACATTGATAGAGAGCATATGGATTACTATAAATCAATAGATAAACTACTAAACTTATTTGGGGAATACGTAGATAGAGTTCCTTCATTTGGAAAGTCTTTTATTTGTAATGATGATAAAAATAATCTTAAGTTAATAAAATCAATTAAAGTTAAAAATTATCTTACTTACGGAGTAAGTAAAAAATCGAATTTTAGTATAAACAACATAATCCAATCAAAACATTATTCACTATTTGATTTACTTATAAAATTGCCTGGAAAAAAAAGTTTTTCAATTAATAAAATAAAAATACCTATTATTGGATTACACAATATAAGAAATGCAACAGCTTCAATAGCTGTTTCTATAAGCTTAGGTATTCCGATTAATAAAATAAAAAATGGCTTAAAGAAATATAAAGGAGTTCAAAGAAGATTTAATAAAATATTTGAATACAGAGGTGCAAGTTTTTTTGACGATTATGCACATCATCCCACTGAAATTAAAGAGGTTTTAAGTGGAGTTAAAAATGCATATTCATCTGAAAAAATAGTTTGTATATTTCAACCCCACAGAATTTCGAGGTTAAATGATCTTAAATCAGAATTTACTAAATGTTTTAAACAAGCAGATGAGATCATACTATGTCCTGTTTTTACAGCAGGTGAAAATATTAAACTTAATTTCAAATACGAAAGTTTTGCACAAGAGATAATAAATCAGTCAAAAGTTAGATTGTATCTTATCAAAGATAAAATTAGTTTAGCTAAATTTGTTAAGCAAAATATTTATGGTGATAAAGTAGTCATTGGAATGGGAGCTGGCTCAATTTCTAATTGGATAAAAGAATTACCCAAAATAGTCTAAATTGGTTGCGGGGGACGGATTTGAACCGCCGACCTTCAGGTTATGAGCCTGACGAGCTACCAGACTGCTCCACCCCGCGATATTAATATCTATTTTTTAACTTATTTAACTTTTTTACTCTTTTAATATTTTCTTGCAGGATTCTCTTTTTTTTTTCTGAAGGTTTTTCATAAGTATCTTTCAACTTTATTATCTTAAAAAAACCATCTCTTTGAAGTTTCCTTTTTAAAACCCTCAAAGCTTGCTCAACATTATTATCTTTAACCTCTATTTTAATAACAACCTCCAAAAAAGCTGATTTATTATCACTTTAATTTTTTTTTGTCTATACAATATGTATCCTTACTACTGTGAAAGTTTTGCCTTTTCTTTTAGTTTTTTCTCTCTTTTAATTCTTCTTTCTGCCTTTTCCAGTTCTAATATTAAATCCTTTTGTGTAAATAGGTCCATTGCTACAGGATCTTTTGAGTTTAAATTGTTATAGTTCCAATAGTTTTTATTTCTTATAGAAGATACAGAGTTCTTGGTTATACCTACTAACTTTGCAATCTGTGAGTCCTTTAACTGAGGGTGTTGCTTTATCAACCATAAAGCAGAATCTGGCTTATCTTGTCTTTTGGATAGAGGAATATATTTTTTTACTTTTTTTTCTTCCCCTGAAATTTTAATGTCGCCGCTTTTAATATTAAGAGGTCTATTTTGATCTTTAGAAGATTGTTCAATTTCATCTCGAGTTAATTGTCCTGAAATAATTGGATTATATGGTTTTATTCCCTTTGCAACTTCACCATCAGCAATTCCCTGAACTTCTACTTCATGCAAGTTACAAAAATTTGCAATTTGTTTAAATGTTAAAGTAGTATTTTCAACTAACCAAACAGCAGTTGCTATTGGCATTAAAAGTCCATTGCTCATTATTTTTTCTCAGATCTAAAATTTTGAAATTTTTTATTAAATTTACTAACTCTACCTTTGTCAAGTAGCCTTTGTTTTCCACCAGTCCATGCAGAATGAGATTTTGGGTCAATTTCAAGTTTAAGTATATCGCCCTCTTTTCCCCAAGTTGATTTTGTCTCGAATTGAGTTCCGTCAGTCATTTCGACTTTAATTTTATGATACTTTGGATGTATGTCTTTTTTCATAACGAGACTTATAACAAAAGAAAATTATAAAACAATTAAAACTTATTCAGCTTTTTGTATATTTTTTCACTTATACTTGAACTTGTTGCTCTAATATCTAAAGCCTCCCTATTTAATAAATCAATAGAATTTAAATTTCCACCTGCCTCTTTAACAAGAATTATACCAGCAGCTATATCCCACAAATTTAAGTTTTCCTGAAAAAAACCATCAAATCTTCCAGCTGCAACATAAGCCATATCTAGAGCGGCACAACCAGTTTTTCTTGTAGGAACATTAATATCTTTATATTTCTGTCCGTTAGTTGCAAATATACATTCATTAATCTCTTTCTTTTTTGAAACTCTTATTCTTTTATTATTTAAAAATGAACCGTTATTTTTTTCCGCATAAAACATTTCATTTTTAATTGGATCAAATATTAACCCAGATATTATCTCTCCATGGGATTGTAATGCTATTGAAATAGCAAAATGCGGTATACCGTGCAAAAAATTTGAGGTTCCATCAATGGGATCTATTATCCATATATTTTTTTGATCTTTATTTTTTATGTATCCAGTTTCTTCACTCAGTATTGAGAAATTTTTTTTTGATTTTGACAATTCATCAATAATTATTTTTTCAGCATTAATGTCTGCGTTGCTCACAAAATCAGTTGGACCTTTAATTGAAACTTGTAAATTTTCGACTTCACCAAAGTCCCTTATAAGTTTTTTTGAGGCTTTTTCTCCAGCTTTGATCATTAAATTCAAGTTTGAAGATAATACATTCATATTTTTAAACTTTTTTTATGTATTCAACACTTCTAGTATCCAGAATAATTTCATCACCAGATTCAATGAATGGCGGGACTTGTATTTTTATCCCATTGCTTAAAGTTGCTGGTTTATAAGATGATGAAACAGTTTGTCCTTTTAAAGCTACATCTGTTGTTTCAACTTTACATATTATTTGATTTGGTAATTGAATTGAAATTGGTTTTTCATTGTATATGCTTATTATTACTTCTAAATTTTCAGCAAGCATTTCCCCTTTTTCCCCAATAAAATTCTTTTGAATTTCTATTTGTTCAAAAGTTTTTGGATCAATAAAATAATATATGCCATCATCTTGATATGAAAAATTGCATTTCACTTCGTCTACAGATGCTTTTTCCAAATTTTCACTAGATCTAAATCTCTCATTTAATTTAGTATTTTTGTTTAAACTTTTCATTTCAACCTGTGCGAATGCGCCACCTTTTCCAGGTTTTACGTGTTGTGTTTTAAGAACTTCCCATAAATCATTTTTATACTCGAGCAACATTCCAACTCTTATTTCGTTAGCAGATATTTTCATTTTAATTTTTTTATAGCTTCATACGGTTTATATTTTTTATTATTCCAAATGTAGCCTGAAATAGCTAAAAAGTTTGCATTATTCAATAATAGTTTTTTATAATTTTTGTGGTTTATGCCTCCGATTGTTACTATTGGTATTTTAGTTACTCTTTTTGCGTATTTTAACAAACTTATATTAGCTTTATATCTGACTCTTTTAGTTGTGCTTTTAAAAAAAGCACCAATCGCTATGTACGATGGCTGTAATTTTATGAATTTATTGATCAAGGTCTTAGAGTTATGACAAGTAATTCCAATAATTTTCTCTTTAATTATTTTTCGTGCTTTGCTGTATTTCATATCTTTTTGACCCAAATGACAGCCATCCGCACCTACTTTTTTTGCTATAATAGGTTTGTCATTTACAATAAATTTTATTTTATATTTTTTACAAATCTTTTTAATTTTTCTGCCAATATATATTATTTCTTTTTCTTTATAGTTTTTAAGTCTCAACTGAAAGAAAGAGACTTTTCTAAGTCTTAATATTTTCTCTAGTTCTATACTGAATAAATGAATGTCATCAATCTTATCTGGTGAAATTAAATAAATAAATTTTCTTTTTTTTTTATTTATTTTCAATTTCTTCTGTCCATTTTCCCTGAGCAGCTAAAGAGCACATTTTTGCTCTATGATCGAATATTCTTTGGGTTCCGTCAATATCATTGATATCTTTTGACCAAAACTTTAATGCACTTTGTTGTAATGCTCTTCCATAAGAATATGTCATTATAAAATTAGTATTATTTAACTTATTTATCTCATTTAAATTTTTTGCAGCTTCTTTTTCTGTTTGTCCACCAGAAAGGAAAGCAATACCAGGAACTTCTGTTGGCACTGATTCTTTTAAACATTTTAATGTTAATTCTGCTATTTTTTTTGCCTCTATTTTTTCATTACTTGCTGACCCAGGTAAAATCATATTTGGCTTAAGTATCGTTCCTTTTAAATCCACTTTATTTAAAATTAATTCCTCATAGCATTTTTTTAATACCTCAGATGTTTTTTCTAGGCAATCTTCTGCTTCATGCTTTCCATCCATTAAAACCTCAGGCTCAACAATTGGCACCATCCCACTCTCTTGAACCAATGCAGCATATCGAGCTAGCGCTTGAGCATTTGTATGAATTGCAAGTTTACTAGGAAATTTTTTTGAAATTACATAAACAGCTCGCCACTTTGTAAATCTTGCTCCAAGTTTGTAATATTCTTTAAGTCTTTCTCTAAGACCATCTAAACCTTCGGTAATTTTTTCATCTTTTGAATTAGCTAATATTTTCGCTCCAGTATCAACTTTTATTCCTGGCACAGCGCTAGAACTTTCAATAAGTTCAGGAATTGTTTTTTTATTAGATGTTGTTTGCTTTATTGTTTCATCATACAAAATTACTCCTCCAATACAATCTTTCATGCTCTTAGAGGATAAAAGCGTCTCTCTAAATAATAATCTATTTTCTGCAGTTGATTTTACATTAACAGTCTCCAGCCTTTTAGTCATAGTGCCTGTACTTTCATCCGCAGCTAAAATACCTTTGCCGCTAGAAATTATTTTTTCTGTAATGGAGTATAGCTCTGACATTTATTTACTCTAATGCCTTTATACCAGGTAATTTTTTACCTTCAAGAAATTCTAAAAAGGCTCCACCCGCAGTTGAAACAAAATTGAAATATTTTGTTAAACCAAACTTGTTAAGAGCAGCAACAGTGTCTCCACCTCCAGCAACAGAATAAATTTTATTTTTTTTGTTTCTTTCTGCAATTTTTTTAGCGATTTCTAGACTACCATATTGAAAATTTTTGTTTTCAAAATAGCCAGCAGGTCCATTCCAAAGAACTGTTTTGCTTTCTTCTATTGTTTTACTAAGTATTTTGACTGTCTCAGGACCAATATCTAAAATTAAGTCATCTTTTAAAATTTCATTTACTTTTTTTACACTTACATTACCATTAATCTCTTTACTGACAGAAACATCAACTGGATAAATTAAATTACAATTTTCTTTTTTTGATAAAGTAAAAATATTTTCAACTATATCCTCACAATTAACCTCAAAAATTGACTTTCCAATTTGATAATTTCTATTCTTTAAAATATTATTAGCCATTCCTCCAACAAATATAAAATTATCGAATTTTGTTATTAAGTTTTTTATAACATTAATTTTTGTAGATATTTTTGAGCCACCAATTATACATGTTATTGGTCTTAAAATATTATTTGTTATTTTTTTTAATGCTGTTATTTCAGACATTAACTGAATTCCAGCATAAGATGGTACATATTTTGTTATTTTAGAAACTGAAGCATGTTCTCTATGAGAACAGGAAAATGCATCATTAACATACAAATCTCCAAAACTTGCTAAGGTTTTAGCAAATTCCTCATTATTTTTCTCCTCTCCATCATAAAATCTCAAGTTTTCAAGCATTAAAATACTCTCATTTCTACCATCAAATAAATCTTGCTTTTTTAAATTATTAATATCTTTTTTTATGAAATAAATATTTTGATTTAATTTTTCATTTAGATATTTGCAAATTGGTTCCATAGAAAGTTCTTTAATTATTTTGCCTTTTGGTCTACCAACATGTGAAAGGATTAGTATTTTAGCATTATTATTAATTAAAAATTCTAAAGTAGGAATTATTTTATCTATTCGGTTTGAATCTGTTACAATCTGATTATTAAGAGGTACATTTAAATCTAATCTTAGAATTATTTTTTTATTTTTTAGATTTTTTGCAATACTTTCAACTGACTTCATTAAGAGATTTTATGTAAATATTGTGCTATATTACACATTCTATTTGAGAATCCCCATTCGTTATCGTACCAAGCTGAAATTTTACCCATATTTTTTCCTATTGTATTGGTAAGAGATGTATCAACAATTGCTGAATTTGAATTATGGTTAAAGTCAACCGATACTAATTTTTCTTTTGTAATTCCTAATACACCTTTTAAATTAGTTTTTGAGGCTTTTTCAAAGCAACCGTTTATTGAAGCAATAGATAGATTTTTCTTAGCACAAAATACTAATTCAATTAAAGATACATTAGGTGTAGGAACTCTCATCGCAACTCCTTCAAGTTTACCTTTTAATGATGGTATAATTTCCCCTATTGCTTTTGACGCTCCTGTTGAGGTAGGTACTATAGATTGAGAGGCAGATCTTGCTCTTCTTGGATCTTTATGGGAGTTATCTAATATTCTTTGATCTGTTGTAAATGCATGTATTGTTGTCATGAATCCTCTTTCAACTGAGTAATTTCTGTTCAAAACATCTAGCACAGGAGCTAAACAATTAGTTGTGCATGATGCGGCAGAGATTATTTGATCCTTATTAGTAATTGATTTTTCGTTTACTCCGAAGACAACTGTTTTATCAGCATTTTTACACGGTGCTGATACAATTACTTTTTTAGCCCCATTTTTTAAATGGGTATAAAGTTTATCTTTTGAATTAAATTTTCCAGTGCACTCTAAGACATAATCAACCCCATGCTTTGACCAGTTAATATCATCAATATTTGTTTCTTGAGAAAATGATATTTTATGTTTGCCAATTGTTAAAGAGTTTTTATTAAATGTAATTTTTTGTTTGAATTGTCCATGTACAGAGTCGTACTTAAGTAAATTTGAACTTACTTCAGAACTAGACCTATTATTTATGTGTTTAATTTTGATATCTTTAAATTCATTTTCAAAAATTGTTCTTACTACCATTCTTCCTATTCTTCCCATTCCATTGATGCCAATTTTTATCGTCATAAAATTTTGTTTTTGTATATAATATCTTTAGTCTTATTTGATATTTCGTTAGCTGTTAATTTAAAATCTTTAAAAATTTCCTTATAAGGAGCACTTTTACCAAAATCTTCAACTCCAAAAGATAATCCTTTTTCCCCGACAAATTTTGACCAAGTATCTGACCTACCAGCTTCAATAGATATTTTATAATTAGTTTCGTTCAATATATTATTTTTATAATCTTTACTTTGTTTAAAAAATATTTCTTGGCACGGTACTGATATTACTTTGGAATAGGTGTTTTCTGTGGCTAATTTATGACTAACATCAAGTGCTAAACTTACTTCCGAACCACTAGCAAATATAGTTAAATCAACTTTATCTTTTGACCTATATATCTCGTATGCACCCAGAGAACATTTATTTTGACTTTCATAAACTTTCCTTATTGGAGATAAATTTTGTCTACTTAAGGCAAGTACACTTGGCGTGTGTAAATTCTTCAATGCTAACTCCCAGCACTCAATAGTTTCTGTTGTATCAGCAGGTCGAAAAACATTAAGATTTGGAATTGATCTTAATCCGGTTAATTGCTCTATCGGTTGGTGAGTTGGCCCATCTTCACCAAGACCTATAGAGTCATGTGTCATAACATAAACAACATTTAGCTTCATAAGAGCTGAGAGTCTAATTGCAGGTTTACAGTAGTCACTAAATATTAAAAACGTTCCTCCATAAGGAATTAATTTACTGTGTAAAGATAGACCATTCATAATACCGCACATAGCATGCTCCCGTACTCCATAATGAATATAATTTCCTTTAAAATTATTTTTGCTAATTGGTTTATGGTTTTTAGTTTTTGTATTATTTGATCCTGCAAGATCAGCAGAACCACCAATAATCATATTTTTTTTCTCGTTTAATGCGGTCAATATTTTTTCTGATGACTTTCTAGTTGCCAAAGTTTCTGAGCTTTTAATTGCACTTTGTTTTTCCTTTTTAAAAATACCAGAAAAATTAGACGAGAAAATTTTATCTATTTGTTTTTTTTTCTTATTATAAATTTTTCTCCATTTATCCTCTTTTATCTTGCCAGCACTTCCTATCCGTCTCCATTCCTCCATTATTTTTTTTGGAATTATAAAAGGTTCGTGTAGCCAATTTAATTTTTTCCTAACCAGTTTAACTTCATTTTCTCCAAGTGGACTTCCGTGCGCTTTTTCACTTCCAGATTTGTTAGGTGACCCAAATCCAATTTTTGTAATACAAGATATTACTGTTGGTTTTTTTGCTCTTTGAACCTTTTTTAATGCTTTAAAAATTTTTTTTTCATTATGACCGTCAATTTCAATATAGTCCCATCCATATGAATTGAATCTCTTTTTATAGTTATCAGAGACAGCTAAGCTAGTTGGTCCATCAATAGATATTGAGTTATTATCAAACAACATTACTAAGTTTTTTAGACCAAGATGACCGGCAAGACTGAGTGCTTCATGACTTATTCCTTCCATTAAACATCCATCTCCTGCCAATACATAAGTTTTGTGATTAAAAATTTTCGGTCCAAATCTCTCTCTTAAAACTTCTTCAGCAACTGCAAAACCAACAGCGTTCGCAACTCCTTGACCCAAGGGTCCCGTCGTAGTTTCAATTCCACTGCCCGGATGAAATTCTGGATGCCCCGCACAAATAGAATTTAACTGCCTAAAATTTTTTATTTCTTTGAGACTGATACTTTTATAACCAGTGAGATATAAAAGAGAATAAAGTAACATTGATCCATGACCTGCAGAAAGAACAAATCTATCTCTATTTAACCAATTTGGATTATTTGGATTAAAATTCAGAAAATTTTTAAAAAGCACAGTTGCTACATCTGCCATCCCCATTGGCATTCCAGGATGTCCCGAATTAGCTTTTTCTACTGCATCAATAGATAAAAACCTAATGGCGTTGGATAAATCTTTGTGTAGTTTACTCAATTACAATCCTATCTAGACTAAGAAGACTCAATTTAATATTATATTTATATATATATGAAAACTTTAAGTGAAAAAGAAAAAAAATTAAACACTTCACTTCAAAAGCTAAAGGATTTAAATTTAGTAAATCCATCCCAAAATAAACAAACCGAGTATTTAATAGAGCAAAAGAATCAATTAGAAATTGAAAAGAACCAACTTGAAACAAAGTATAAATTATTGATGGAAAACTATCAGAAATTGAAAGATCGAATTAAAAGACAAGATTTAGAACAAAAAAATAAGGAAATGATGTTTAACGAAAAAATAGATGAATTAAATCAAGAAACAGATATTTTAATAGAAGAAATAGATAAATGGCAAACGTAAATATTAAATTTAATGGTAAAGAATTTTTGTTATCCTGTGATGATGGGCAGGAAGATCATTTGGAGGAACTTTCTAATCATTTAAATGAAAAATTCGAGGGTTTAAAAAATGATCTTGGTAACATAGGTGAAAATAAACTGCTTTTAATTACTTCAATTAAAATTATGGATGAGTATTTTGAAACGAAAAAAAAAATTACCGAAAAAAAAAATGAGTTAGAACACCTTAAAAATAAATTTTTAGAGATAAAAAAACTTGTCTATGCCTATAAAGATGACAAGGAAAAAGAGATAAATAGTCTTTTAAATAATCATGAAGATCTTAAATCTGAAATAGATAAAACAAAACTGAATTACGAAAAAATTTTGGACGAAGCCACTTCAGAAATTGATAAATTTATTCAAAAAGTTAATCAAGATAACTCAGTACAATAATCTGTGTTGAAAAAACATATTAGAAAAAGAATAATTAAAGTTAGAGAGATTAAAAATAAAAATAATTTAAAAGTAAAATTTAGTTTATTACATGAAGAAATAAAAAAAAAATTTTTTAAAAATAAAATTGTTGGAAGCTACTATCCTGTAAACTTTGAAGCAGATACATCTCAAGTTATGAAAATGTTTAAACAAAAAGGTTATAAATTAAGTTTACCGGTTATTAGCTCTAAATATGATATGAATTTTTATACTTGGAATTTAAATGATCCTCTATATGTAAATAAATATGGCATTCCAGAGCCAAAATCAAAAATAAAGGTAATACCAAGTATATTATTAATTCCAATGGTTGCTTATGATAAAAGATTAAATCGATTGGGATATGGGGGAGGTTATTACGATAGATTTTTAAAAAAATATGAAAAAAAAAATATTTTAAAAATAGGTTTGGCTATTACATGCCAAGAAGTAAAAAAACTTCCTACAAATAATTTTGATAAAAAAATGGATTATATATTAACTGAGAAAAAACTTTATAAATGAGAGTATTATTTTTAGGCGATATAGTCGGCAATCCTGGGAGAAATGCGATTACGCGAGAATTAAAGAATCAAATTATAAAAAATGACATTGAATTTGTAATTGCTAATGGTGAAAATGCTGCTGATGAAGGCGTAGGTATAACTAAAAAAATATCAGAAAACCTATTTAGTTCAGGTGTTGATGTAATAACTACTGGCAATCATGTTTGGGACCAAAAAGAGACAGCAGATTATATTAATACAGAGAATAGATTGTTAAGACCATTAAATTTAATAAAACCCTCTCCTGGAAATGGATTTGAAGTATATAAGTCCAAAAATGGGTTTAATATTGGAGTTTTGAATTTGATGGGAAATGTTTTTATGAAGAAATGTGAAAATGTATTCGATGTTGCTAAAGAATTTTTATTAAAAAAAAAATTGAAAAAAGACTACGATTTTTTATTTGTTGATTTTCATGGAGAGATAACAAGTGAAAAAACAGCAATGGGACATTTCTTTGATGGTAGAGCTACGTTATTAGTAGGAACACATACACATATACCAACAAACGATGCAAGAATACTGAACCTTGGAACCGCCTACCAAACAGATGCAGGAATGTGTGGGGATTATAATTCTGTGATTGGAATGAATAAAGAAAATTCTTTAAAACGATTTTTCAAAGAAGATTCAAAAAAACATTTTCCAGCAGAAGGCATTGCAAGTTTGTCTGGTGTCATTGTTGATTGTGATAAAGAAACTGGTTTAGCTAAAAACGTAGAAAGTTTTATCTTTGGAGGTGATTTAAAAAATACTCACTAAATAAAATGGCAGGACATTCACATTGGGCAGGTATCAAACATAAAAAAGGTAGAGCAGATAAACAACGATCAAAGATTTTTTCCAAACTTTCAAAAGAAATCACAGTAGCGGCAAAGTTAGGTGATAAAGATCCCAACATGAATCCAAGATTAAGATCTGCAATTCAAGCTGCGAGAACAGCAAATATGCCAAAAGACAACATAAAGAGAGCAATAGATAAATCCTCAGGAAATTTAGGATCGAGTTTAGAAAATATTAGATACGAAGGATTTGGTCCTGAAAAAATTGCAGTCATAGTTGAAGCTCTCACAGATAATAAAAATAGAACGGCTTCACAGTTAAGAACTATTTTCAACAAGAACGGAGGAAATCTTGGGTCGAGTGGGTCAGCATCACATAATTTTACCCAAGTAGGAGTAATCAGAATAGACAAGAATTATATTGATGAAGAAAGAGTTTTAGAATTAGCAATAGAGGCTAGAGCAACAGAGTGTTTCAGTTATGAGGATTTTCATGAAATTCACTGTGATAAGAATACCATTTATAGCGTCAAAAAAAAATTAGAGGGAAATATAGCAAATTTTATATCAACTGAATTAGAATGGATACCAAATAATAAAGTTGTGGTAAGTAAAGACAATCTAGAGTTAGCTAATAGTTTTTTGGAAGATTTAGATAACAATGATGACGTTCAAAGTATTTATACAAATTTAAACTTGGTAAATAATTAATGCTTATAATAGGAATTGACCCAGGAATTTCAGGTGCCTTATGTTTTATGGAACATGGTAAAATTATCAATGTCATAGATATGCCAAGCATGGCAGATGGAAAAAAAAATAAAAGGCAAGTTAATGGATCCCAAGTTTTTAATGAAATTTCTAGATACATAAAGGATAAAAACCCTAATGATGTCAAAGTTATTATAGAGCATGTATCTGCAATGCCAGGCCAAGGAGTTACTAGCATGTTTAATTTTGGCCAATCTTTTGGTATTCTCAAAGGGATCTGTTCAGCAATGAATCTTCCTATGTATTTTGTAAGACCCGCAAAGTGGAAAAAATACTTCAGTTTGATAAATGCATCAAAAGACGCAAGTAGAACTAAGGCAATTGAGATTTTTCCTTATTTTTCGGTAAATTTATCAAAAAAAAAAGATGCAAACAAAGCAGACGCGATCTTGATAGCAAGCTATTTTGAGGAAACTTTTATTAAAAAATAAGCATTTTTTTATGTTAGACAAATTGATGACACAATTAAGTGTGAAGAATTTTTAATGGAAGCTGATATATCTTCACAAGCAGTCGGTCTAGCTACTAACACCGACTTTTCATTGATTAAACTATTTCTAAGAGCTGATGTTATTGTAAAGTCTGTAATGTTATTGTTAATTGCTTGTTCTATTTATTCTTGGGCAATAATTATAGAGAAAATAAGATTGTTTAAAAAAATAAATATTTCTACCGAAGAATTTCAGGATAAATTTTGGAAATCAAAATCAGCTGAAAACTTTTACAACAATATTCCTAAAAATATAGATGATCCATTAGCACAAATATTTAAAGCATCTATGGAAGCCGCATTAAAAACAAGATCTAAATCACAACTTAATGAAAGACTCTCAAACATGCTTCAAATTAATATTGAAAAACAAATGGAAAAAATTGAAAAAAGTTATACTTTTCTTGCCACAGTAGGTTCTACAGCTCCTTTTATTGGATTGTTCGGAACAGTTTGGGGGATTATGAACTCTTTTCAGTCAATTGCTATTTCAAGAAATACGAGTTTAGCAATTGTTGCACCTGGTATTGCGGAAGCATTATTTGCAACAGCGTTAGGTCTTCTTGCTGCTATACCTGCTGTAGTCGCTTACAATAAATTTAGCAACGACTCTAAAAAGTATCTCCAAAAATTAGAAAATTTTTCAAAAAGATTTTTATCAATTATCTAAAATGGCTTTTAAATTTAAAAGGTCTTCAAGAGAACCAATGAGTGAAATTAACGTCACGCCTTTTGTTGATGTAATGTTGGTACTTTTAATCATATTCATGGTAACCGCACCTTTGTTGACTGTAGGAGTTCAAGTTGATTTACCTGAAAGCTCAGCAGATTCTTTGCCAGAGGAGCAGGAACCTTTAACTTTAACTATTAATTCTAAGGGTGAAATTTACATCCAGGAGTCAAAAGTTGAATTTGATAAAATCATCGCAAAAATTTTAGCAGTTTCAAAAAATAGAACTGACACAAGAATTTATGTAAGAGGAGATCAGTCAATTAACTATGGTAGAGTGTTAGAAGTAATGGGTATGCTATCTGGATCAGGATTTACAAAGGTTGCTTTAATTTCTGAGCCTTACAAGGAAAGGTAGAAATTGAGTAAAAATATTCTTATTTCCTCTCTGCTGCATTTTTTTTTAATTTTTATTACAGCTGTAAGCCTCCCTTTTTTAGCAAAGAAACCAATTGATTTACCCCCTATTATTTCAGTCGAATTAATACAAATAGCTGAAAAAACGAATATTCCATTTGCCCCAAAGGCAAAAAAAATAATAGAGGATGTTAAAAAAAAGGAGGAAAAAGTTACATCTGAACAAGCTCCTCCAAAGAAAGTAAAAAAGGAGAAGCCAGACGCAATACCATTACCAGATGATAATATAGAAAAAGTAGAAAAATTAGACGAGAAAAAACAAAATCCAGAGAAAATTGAGGACGAGATTAAACAAGTTTCTGAATTTGAAAAAGATGAATTATTTGATCCAGACAGTATTGCAGCTTTAATTGACAAATCAAAAGAAGAAACTGCAGAAACGACAAAAAAAAATAACAAAATCACTCAATCACAGGACAAAAACGTTGATAGTCTCAGTCTCACTTTGAGTGAAGAAGACGCTTTAAAAGCCCAAATATTTAGTTGCTGGAGTATTCCTTTAGGATTACCATACAATGAAAATTTATTAGTTAGGATTAAATTAGAATTGAAACCTGATGGAACTGTAGTTAAGTCTGAAATTTTGGATCATGCCAGAATGAATAAACCTGGTCAGGGATTTTATAAAGTTTTGGCAGAAAGTGCTTTAAGAGCTATAAAATTATGTCAACCTCTGAGAGTACCTACTAAAGGATATGAAAGATGGAAAAATCTACAATTAAATTTTGATGCAAGAGAAATGTTAGAGGGATGATAAAAAAATTAAAATTATCAATAATTCTGCTAATTTTATCAACAGCTCAATCATATGCACTTATAGAAGTTGATATTACCAGAGGAAATTTGGATCCTCTACCAATAGCAGTTTCACCTTTGTCTGCTGATAAGGATACTAATGAGAAATTAACTAAAGATTTAAAAATAGATAAAGTTGGACAAGAAATTTCAAGTGTAGTTGAAAATAATTTAAGAAATTCTGGGTTATTTAATCCATTAAATAAAGATGCATTTCTTCAAAAACCAAATATTGCACATTTAAAACCAAGATTTGAAGATTGGTCTTTAATAAAAGCTCAAGCATTAATTACTGGTAAAGTAACTTTAAAAGATGAAAAACTTAGAGTTGAGTTTAGATTATGGGATGTGCTCGCAGGAAAAGAAATGATGGCTTTGGCATTTACAACAGTTCCTTCGAACTGGCGAAGGGTCGGACATATAATTACAGATAAAGTTTACGAGAGATTAACCGGTGAAAAGGGATATTTTGATACTAGAATAATCTATGTAGCAGAAGAGGGTCCAAAAACAAAAAGAATAAAAAAATTAGCGATCATGGATCAAGATGGTTCAAATACAAAATATTTAACTCTAGGAAATGAATTGGTTTTAACTCCAAGATTTAATCCAACTAATCAAATGGTAACTTATCTTTCATATTTTCGGAACCTTCCAAGAGTATATTTGTTAGATATTGAGACTGGAATACAGGAAGTAGTTGGAGATTTTCCTGGAATGACTTTTGCGCCTAGATTTTCACCTGATGGAAAAAAAATTATTATGAGTTTTGCAATGGATGGAAACTCAGATATATATACTATGAATTTAGAAAATAGAATTGTAGAAAGAATAACAAATCATCCATCTATCGATACTTCTCCCTCTTACTCTCCAGACGGTAAATTTATATGTTTCAACTCTGACAGAAGTGGTTATCAACAAATTTATGTGATGAAGGCGGATGGGTCAAAAGTAAAAAGAATTTCTTTTGGAAAAGGTTTATATGGAACACCTGTATGGTCTCCAAGAGGAGATTTAATTGCCTTTACAAAACTACATAAAGGAAAATTTTATATAGGTGTGATGAGAACCGACGGAAGTGGCGAAAGACTTCTTACAGAGAATTATTATCAGGAAGCTCCTTCATGGTCACCTAATGGAAGAGTTTTGATTTTTTATAGAGAAACTAAGACAGATTCTGAAGGCAAGGGCTTTTCAGCAAAACTATGGTCTATAGATTTAACAGGCTATAATGAGCGTTTGGTGAAGACAGAATCAGACGCTTCAGACCCATCTTGGTCGTCTTTATTAAGTAATTAGATATAAATATTATAAAATAGTTGATTTTTTGACTTGAAAGATTTATTCAGTTGTGGAAAACTTAAAATAATCAATTAAGGAGCAGTGATGAATTTAAGCAAATTTTTTAAAAATGCATTTTTAGTGATGCTAGCATGTTTGGTACTTTCAGCTTGTGCAACTAAGAAAGTTCAAAATCAAATGCAAGGTGATGTTTATACAGGAAAAGATACTGTTGAATATTTAGCATCAGGAGTTCCAGACAGAGTATTCTTTGCTACAAACGAGTCAGTTTTAACAACTGCTTCAAGAGATACTTTAAGAAAACAAGCAGAGTGGCTAAGAAAGAATTCTAAGATAAATGTAGTATTAGAAGGTCATGCGGATGAAAGAGGCACAAGGGAGTATAACTTAGCATTAGGTGAAAGAAGAGCTAATGCTGCCAAAGACTACTTAATGACTTATGGAATTTCAGGTAATAGAATTTCAGTTATAAGTTATGGTAAGGAGAGGCCTGTAGATTCAGGTTCAAATCCTTTAGCATGGTCAAAAAATAGAAGATCTGTAACAGTAAAAGCAAATTAATTTAAATTTAAAAAGACCCCCAAAGTATAAAATTCTTTTGGGGTCTTTTTTTTGCCATCATTATAAATACAAATTAATCATTAATGATCAAAAAATTTA
>CACPQG010000007.1 GCA_902636025.1 uncultured Pelagibacteraceae bacterium | reverse complement strand
ATAAACCAAAACCGAGTTTACAAAAAAAATTAATCCATAAACATCATCAACCTGGAAAATCAAACTATTAAATGAAATTATTAATATTAAGCAATAAAAAAGAAAAAAGTTTTTTTTCAAATTTATGGCTAAATAGGGAAAGGTTAGGATCAAAAATACTAATCTATAATCTATATTAGATGAGATTAAATATGTTCCGGTAAATATTCCTGCACCTGCAAGAAATAACTTTTCTTGATCAGATAAAAGTTTTGCAGTAATCGATTTTTTTGATTTTACATTAAAATTAATTAAAAAAATTAGCAATCCATAAATTGAAAATAGGATAATTAAAATAAATTTAAATATTGTGTAATTATCATCGTTGATTAAATATTCGTATTTCATCGAATAGTGATATATGCCCTTAGCTATAGATGTAACTCCATAAGCATAAACAAGTGCATACTCAATTATATTCTTTGAAATTAGAATAAATTCTTCTTGAAAAAGACTAACATATATTAAACAGAAAACTAAAATAAAAAAGAAATTTTTTTTTTTATCTATAAAAATAATCAAAGAAAATATAGGGAATAATTTTAAAACAAAACTTAAAATAAAAAGTAAATTTTTAAAAATTATTTTTCTAGAATATATTGAAAAATATATAAGACAGAAGATTATTATCTCTATATTTAATCTTTCGATTAAAAGGAAATTTGAGGTAGAAAAAAAATAAATTAATATAAGGCAATATAACTTTTTATTTTTTGCTTTTAAAGTTAGATCAAAGATGATCCAAAAATAAATAGTAAGAATTACAAAACAAAATAAAATAAAATTTTTATAATTTTGTAAATTTAAAAATTCTGCAATATATAACCATATAGAAGGATAAATTAAAAATTTATGCACAGGGTGACTATTTGGATTTTCAAAATATGGGTTAAATCCATCCTGTTTATATGATAGAAAAATATTTAAAGCATCAAGGTCTGAAAAAGGTATTGTTGAAGCTGGAATATTTAAAAAACTCCAAAAATTTATCCAGATAATATTATTAATAGATAGAAATATAATCGAAATTGACAATAATGATGAAACAAGGATTTTTAAAAAAAATAAGTTCTTATTCATCTTAATAAAAATATTTTAAACTATTGGTAAATTTTTTTTTTCTCCAACCAAGTTTTTTAATTTTATCAGTGTTGCTTATCAAATATGTTGGACTATTATCTTTTTCAAATGAAATATTTTTATTATATTTTTTAGCTAATAATATTGCTATTTTTTTTAAATTAATTTTGTTTTCATTTCCTATATTAAAAATACCAAATGACTTATTTTGATAAAGAATTTTTATTGCTTTTGATATTTCGTTTGTGGAAATAAAGTCTCTATAATGGTTTAAATTCTTTAAGATTAAGCTTTTTTTTTTATTTGTTTTAATTTTTGATATTAATGTTGGTATAACATAAGGTGGTTTTTGATTTTTATCTGTAAAACTAAATATTCTACCTATACAAAATTTAATTTTTTTATTTTTAAAGTTTTTTTCGATAATTTTTTCACCTTGTCTTTTTGTTTTGCCATATCTTGAATGTGGTTTTATTGCTGATATTTCTGAGAGTTTTTTATTTTTCAAATTTACTCTATATACATGTGATGTTGATGCATAAAAAAACCAGCGTGGTGGATTATTACATTTAAGAACTGCTTTGACTAAATTTTTAGTTCCAGTAACGTTTACTAGCTTTGCTTTTTTTATGTCTTTATTTACCTTAGTTGTTGGGACTATTGCTGCTAAATGAATTAATAAATCAAATTTTTCAGAGCTAATCCATTTATTTACTTTTTCATAGTTTTCAATTTTTCCCTTAAAACAGTAAAATTTATATGGAAGTTTTTTCCTTAATTTTCTACCTAAAACTCCATTTGCACCAGTTATTGCGCATTTAAGCATTACAAATTATTAACATTTAGCAACAAATTTGTAATCTTGTTTATTTCAACTTTATCCAATATTTTTGTTGGTAATCCGATAAAAAATCCCCTGTCTTCTATTTCTTGAGAGTTTTTAAGCTCATTTTTTTTAAACTTTATATTGTATTTTTTAATCGCTGGTTGATTTGCAAAATTTCCACTTATAATTGGTCTAGTTTCAATTTTTTTTTTATTTAGATAATTTAGTAGCTTAATTTTATTTTTCTTATTTTTATTGTTTAACATTAATGGGAAACCAAACCAACTTGGTTCTAAATATTTTTGAGGTTCAAAAAATAAATATTGGTTACTCCATTTTTTTGATGAAATTAAAGATTTAATTATTTTATTTCTGTTTTTCGATCTAATTTTTTTTAAAAAATTTAACCTTTTAAACTGATTTAAACCTATTGCTGCGGTAAGATCTAAAGGTCTTAAATTAAATCCTTCATTAACAAAATTAAATCCTTTAGAATTTTTTTTATTTAATTCTCTATCCCAACCATGAGCTCTTAACGATTTTAATATTTCATAGTCTTTTTTTGACTTACAAACTATCATACCTCCTTCACCAGAAGTAATTTGATGGGAATAATAAAATGAATAGGTTCCAAAATCACCAAAAGTACCTAAATATTTATTTTTATATTTTGATCCCAAAGCCTCACATGTATCTTCTATTAAAAATATTTTTTTCTTCCTCAAGAAATTTTTGATTTTTTCCATTTCTGAGCAATTTCCAAGTACATTCAACAACATGACTGCTTTAGTTTTTTTTGTGACACTTTTTTTTATAGTTTCAAAATCTATTGTAAAAGTATTTATGTTAACATCCACAAATATAGGTTTTAAACCAGCTTGAACTATTGGCCATAGCGATGTGGACCAGCATAGAGCTGGAACTAAACATTCATCGCCCTTTTTCAATCTATTTTTTTTATACGGATTTAAAAGACAGAAAGTAGCTAGTAAATTTGCAGATGATCCAGAATTTACCATTAGTGCATATCTGGCTCCTATTTTGTTAGCAAAAAATTTCTCGAATTTCTTCGTCATTTTAGACATTGTTATTCTTTCGCTTAATAAAATCTTTGAAGCTTCTTGTAAGTCTGATGATGAATATCCGTCGGTTAACAATGGATATGAAAATTTTTTACTTTCTTTTTTTTTATCTTTGAAAATTTTTTTTAGTAAACTTAACTTATAACGATATTTCATCAATTGTTTTCAGAAGGTTGGGGTTTCATATCTTCTTTTTTGATTCCTGCTATTTCTACTGGTTTTTTCATAGCATCTCTTCTGAACGGTTCCCCTAATTCCTGATTTAGAATAATTTCAACAAATGTGGTTATACCTTTTTTTTGATCTTCACATGATTGTTTGATGGCCTTTGTTGTATCTTCCATTGTTTTAACTGTAACTCCTTTTAAACCACAAGCATTTGCAACTTTTGCATAACTTAGTTCAGGATCTAACTCAGTTCCTACAAAATTATCATCAAACCATAAAATTGAATTTCTTTTTTCAGCTCCCCATTGATAATTTCTAAAGATGACCATTGTAATAGCTGGCCATTCTTTTCTTGCACATGAACTCATTTCATTCATGCTTATGCCAAATGCACCGTCTCCTGCAAATCCTATTACAGGTGTTTTTGGGCATCCAATTTTTGCTCCAAGAATTGAGGGAAAACCATATCCACAAGGACCGAATAGTCCGGGAGCTAAATATTTTCTACCCTCTTCAAAAGTTGGGTATGCATTTCCAATTGCACAGTTGTTTCCAATATCACTCGATATAATTGCATCTTTAGGTATTGCCTCTTGAATTGCTCTCCAAGCCTGTCTTGGTGACATTCTATCTTTATCTCTTTCTCTAGCTTCTTTGTTCCAAACTGTTCCTGGATCATCATCCTCGTGATCTAATCCTGTTAAAGTTTGTAACCATGCTGATTTTGTTTTATGAATAAAGTTCTTTCTTTCATCTCTACCTGTGTTACCTGCATCTTTTGAAAGTTTATTTAAAATTTGATTTGCTACCATCTTAGCGTCCCCACAAATTCCAACGGTTACTTTTTTTGTTAAACCTATTCTATCAGGATTTATATCTACTTGAATTATAGTTGCTTTTTTTGGCCAATAATCAATTCCATAACCAGGTAATGTTGAGAATGGATTCAATCTTGTTCCTAGTGCAAGTACAACATCAGCCTTTGAAATAAGTTGCATTGCTGCTTTTGAGCCATTGTAGCCTAATGGTCCAACAGCTAATGGATGGCTACCAGGAAAACTATCATTGTGTTGGTATCCATTGCAAACAGGAGCATCAAGTTTTTCAGCAAGATTTTTGCATTCTTGAATTGCATTACCTATTACAACTCCTGCACCTGAAAGTATTACAGGAAATTTTGCTTTTGACAAAAGAGACGCTGCTTTGTTTATAGCCTCTTCACCACCACCTTGCCTCTCAAATCTGACTATTGGTGGTAAATCAATATCAATTACTTGTGTCCAATAATCTCGCGGAACATTTATTTGTGCTGGTGCTGAACCTCTAAATGCTTTTTCAATTACTCTATTTAAAACTTCTGCCATTCTTGACGGATCTCTCACTTCCTCTTGATAGCAGACCATGTCTTTAAACAAATTCATTTGCTCTACTTCTTGAAATCCTCCTTGTCCCATCGTTTTATTTGCAGCTTGAGGAGTGACCAATAAAAGAGGTGTATGATTCCAGTAAGCAGTTTTAATTGGGGTTACTAATCCTGTTATGCCTGGGCCATTTTGAGCAATCACCATAGACATTTTACCTGTTGCTCTTGTATAACCGTCAGCAATTAAACCACCATTTGTTTCATGAGCTACGTCCCAAAAAGTTATACCAGCTTTAGGGAACAAGTCAGAAATCGGCATAAATGCTGATCCAATTATTCCAAAAGCATGTTCAATTCCATGCATTTGAAGCACTTTAATAAAAGCCTCTTCTGTTGTCATTTTGGTCATCACTGAATCCTTAAAAATTAATATTTATCAATTTAAAAGATTAATATATAAGATCTGCTAAAATTCAAATAAGAAATCGTCTCTATGGCAAATACAGATATAATTATACATGATGAAAAAGACAATGTAGGTGTTGTAGTTATTGAAAAAATTACCCCAAATCAGGATTGTAACTGTTGGATAATGGAAAACGATAAATCAGCTAAAATTCTGTCTAAAAGCGAAATACCTTTAGGTCATAAAATTGCTATGATCGATTTAAAAGAAGGCGACACTATATTAAAATACGGTCACGATATAGGAAAAGTTGTCAAAAATATTAATAAAGGTGAACATGTTCATGTTCACAATGTAAAGACAAAAAAGTGGTAATATGGAAATTCCAAAAAGTTTTTTAGGTTATAAAAGAGAAAATGGGAGAGCAGGAACTCGTAATCATGTAATAATTTTACCAGTTGATGATATATCAAATGCTTGTGCGGAGGCTGTATCTAATAATATTAAAGGTACAATTTCATTGCCACATTCATATGGAAGGCTCCAATTTGGAGCTGATTTAGAGTTGCATTTTAGAACAATGATAGGAACAGGAAAGAATCCGAATGTTGCTGCTGTAATTGTTATTGGTATTGAACCTAAGTGGACAAAAAGAATTGTGGATGCAATTGCCAAAACAGGAAAACCTGTGGAAGGTTTCAGTATAGAGGGAGTTGGAGATATTGATACGATAGCTAAAGTTTCAAAGAAAGCTCAAGAATTTTCTATGTGGGCCTCTGAAAAACAAAGAGAGGAGTGTCCAATAAGCGATTTATGGATTTCTGTAAAATGTGGAGAGTCTGATACAACATCAGGTCTAGCATCTAATCCTACTGTTGGGAATCTAATGGATAAGTTGGAACCTTTAGGGGTTCATTTATGTTTTGGTGAAACATCTGAACTTACAGGTGCAGAAACTGTCTGTGCCAAAAGAGGTAAAACACCTGAGGCTCAAAAAAAATTTATGAAAACGTGGAGTGATTATAATGATTTTATTTTAAAAGAAGCAACAAACGATCTTTCTGAAAGTCAGCCAACTGCAGGTAATATAGCAGGTGGACTAACAACAATTGAAGAAAAAGCTTTTGGAAATTTTCAAAAAATTGGTTCAAGAAAATTTATTGATGTATTAGAACCTGCTGAGGAACCTACAAAAGGTAAAGGTCTCTATTTTATGGATACATCCTCTGCAGCAGCTGAATGTGTTACATTACAAGCAGCTGGGGGATTTAATATTCATCTTTTTCCAACTGGACAAGGAAATATAATCGGAAATCCAATAGAACCGGTTATAAAACTTACAGCGAACCCTTTAACTGCAAAAACTATGAGTGAACATATAGACGTTGATGTTTCAAAAATATTATCCCGTGAAATGAACCTTGACCAAGCTGGAGATGAATTAATTAAGTCGACAATTAAAGTTGCAAACGGAAGACTTACATGTGCTGAGGCCTTAGGACATAAAGAGTTTGTAATGACAAAGCTTTATAGAAGCGCTTAAATTTATATCGAGGATTTTAAAGCTTTATATATTTCTTCTCTACTTGTTTCACCAATACTTCTATAAACCTCTTTATTATCTTTAAAAATCAAAAGTGTAGTTTGATATTGCACTTTAAGAAAATCAGCAATTTCTCTATTTGTAACTTCAAATGTAAAATATTCGATATTTTCAAAATCGTCTTTTGCTTTATTCAAAACTTTCATCTGGCTAGCACAAGATGAACAATATTTAATCCAAGAGCTTACAACTACAACTTTGCCATCTGACTGGGCTTTATCGAACAAATCTTTTGAAAAAGTTGTCTCTTTCTCTAGAGCATTAACATTTAAAGAAAACATGCAAAATAGTAATATATAAAATTTTTTCATGATTAATTTTTAACATGAATATTAAATTTTAAAAAACTACTTTAATGAAGCAGGTGGAGGCGTGTGTATAAATTTAGCCTTAAATTTAGATAAAAATCTTCTTACTATTGCTGCACCAATTCCAAGACCAAGAGCCAAAACAATTGAGAACATCCCATATAACAATGGAACATTTATAGACAAGTCTCTAACGAATTGAGCAATAGGTCCTAGTACAATTTTACCATTATTTTGAACTTCATTAACAGCTTCTTCAGCAAAAAAAGTATCATATGCTATCGCTATACCAACTAATAATAATAATATTGCTAATATTGTCTTAAACTCCGAGCTATCAACTTTTTCTCCAATTTTTTGACCAATTTGAACTCCAATTATTGAACCTAAAATTAAAACCACAACCAAAATTAGATCTATGGTTCCATAATTAAACGCATGTAAAACAGTCACAATTGCGCTAACGAAAATTGTTACAAACAATGAGGTTCCTGGAATGAGTTTTGTAGGCATTCCTATAATATAAATCATTGCCGGAACCAAAATAAAGGCTCCACCTACACCCATTATTGCTGCTATAAAACCTACAATAAGGCCAATTATAATTGGTGTAAAAGCGCTTTCGTAAAGTTTTGATTTTTTAAATCTCATTCTAAATGGAAGTCCATGGATCCAATAATGTTCATGTAATTTCTTTTTTTGAACTATTTTTTTTCTTGCTCTATCTAATTCTGTTACTCCTTGAACCAACATAAGAGTCCCTATGATTGCCAAGATATACATATATGCAAGAGAGATAACTATATTAATTTTTCCAATTCCTTTAAAATAAGTAAATGTTGCAATTCCAATTGCTGTACCGATAGCTCCGCCAACCACAATCATCAAACCCATCTTATAATCAAGCGTACCTTTAAACCAATGTGTTGTTGAACCTGAAATTGAAGTTCCCAATATATTATTAGCCTCGTTTGGAACAGCATAAGTAGGAGGTACTCCCATGAAAATTAAAAAAGGTGTCATTAAAAAACCACCACCAACGCCAAATAACCCTGATAGAACTCCAACAACTAAACTAAGTAAAAATACTAAAGGTAAATTTATATAAACTTCTGCTATTGGAAGAAAATATTCCATTTACACTAACTATTCCTCAAAAATATTAAAGTCAACAATTGTTAAAAAATAGTTGCGCCAAATACCTTGACTAACCCATCTTCTTCACCAAGAACTAATCTTCCTAAAAACTCACCTGAAATTTTTGTGCTTTTTTGCTTATAAAGTACCGTGATATAAAGACCTCTTCTTAAACAGCCAAACGCCTTATACTCATCTGATAAGCTTGATATTAAATCATTGCTTGCCCATTGTTTTCCAAGTTCAACTTCATTTGCTCCATAAAGCATTTGAGATGAAAAATCTTTTGTAAAGCCGCCATAGTCTTTCATGTTTGAGGACTTTACTAAGTTAGCCCAGATTGGATTAGCTATCTCGATAATCTCGTTATCTGCTTTCTCAAGAAGGCTCATTAAGTTTTACGAGGCTTCTTTTTTCTCTTTCTCGTCAATGATGTGATATACGGGCATCTTCTCCATTGTAAATTTACCTGTCTTTGGATCTCGTCTAGAAACCGTTAAACAATGCCAATTTTCGTCATCGAGTTTCATATGATCGCCTCTGTAGTAATAGCCTGGCCAACGAGTTTCTTTTCTATATAGAGTATGTTCAGTTACACATTGAGAAGTAACAGTTCTATGTTTTAATTCCCAAGCTCTCATTAATTGATGGTAATCTTCTGCGCCAACATTTTCTAGGTCCTCTTGTAACCAATCAAGAAGTTCTAAACCTTTTTTTAATAAATTTTCATTGGTCATATAATTCACAGAAATTCCACCAACATACTCATCCATAATCTTTTGTAATCTTTGTAAACCTTGGATAGGTGAAATATAACTAGGAGATACAGTTCCTCCTGTAATTTCGTTTCTTCCGACTGTATAATTGTCTAAAGGCTTATAGATCATTTCTTTGAAGTCTTCGCATTGCCTGTCGCTTACTTTTATATTATTAGCTTTTTGTTCTTGGATGTATTTAACTGCTGCTTTTGCCGCTAATCTTCCCTCGGTAAATGAGCCAGAAGAAAATTTATGTGCACTTCCCCCTACTGTATCACCTGCCCCAAAGAGTCCATCAACCGTTGTCATTCTATTATAACCCCAGAAATATTCGGGTGGGGATAAGTCTTCAGGTCCACTTACCCATGCACCTGAGCATGTTGCATGAGATCCCATTACATAAGGTTCTGAGGTTGTTAATTCAGGATTTGTATACTTTGGATCAATATTTTGTGATGCCCAAACAACTGCTTGACCAACTGTCATACCTAAAAAATTTTCCCAGCCAACTGTCTCTAAGTGTGGATCTTGGAAAGCTTCTTTAGTCACCATGTGTATTGGTCCGCCACCTGCCATAACTTCTTGAACAAATGCATGGTTTCTTAGACATGTTGGTGTCGGATGATGATCAATGTATTCTCCAACTAGTTCTTTTGTTTGATTATACCATTTCTTCTCGTAGTTCTCTCCATTAGCATTTTGTGTGTAGGTTTTTAAGTGCAAAAAATATGCTCCAACTGGTCCATATCCATCTTTGAATCTACATAATACAATTCTGTTTTCCATTTGTGTCATCTTGGCACCAGCTTGTATTGGCAAAGCGTATGCAGATCCATTACTCCAAGGCGCATACCAAGTTCTTCCCATACCTTCACCAACGGCTCTAGGTTTAAAAATATGAGAAGCTCCTCCAGCTGCAACAATAACAGTTTTAGATTTGAATACGTAATAATCACCTGTTCTCATATTAAATCCTACGGCTCCGCCTACTCTATTTTCATTTGTTTCATCCATTAACAAATGAGTAATCATTATTCTGTTATAAATTTTATCTGCAGATTTTTTTGCTGCTTCAGCTACGATCGGTTTATAACTTTCTCCATGAATCATAATCTGCCATTTACCTTCTCTTTGGTAACGCCCAGTTTGCTTATTTTTCATCATTGGAAGTCCCCATTCATCAAACATATGAACTGTTGAATCTACATGTCGTGCCATGTCGTACCCAAGATCTTCTCTTACAAGACCCATTAAATCATTTCTCGCGTAACGAACATGATCTTCGGGTTGATTTTCGCCCCACTGCATACCCATATAACAGTTGATTGCATACAATCCTTGAGCTACAGCACCACTTCTATCTATATTTGCTTTTTCAACACAAATTATTTTAAGATCTCTACCCCAATGTCTAGCTTCAAAAGTTGCACCTGTCCCGGCCATGCCTCCGCCGACAACTAGAACGTCACATTCTTCAATTATAGTTTTTCTTGCCATTAATAATAAACACCTTTTTTGAAAGCACTTTTTTCTACTTTAGGTAAATCTTTATTAGTATTTAATCCGTGTGGTTCATTATATAAAATCTGAGAATTTATTTCACCTTGGTTTGGTTTATCTCCTTCAGCAAGTTTTGGAATAAATTTTCCCCATGGCTTAGTTGTGATTGGTGAAACAAAGTTTTTCTCTGTTCCATTTCTAAATTTAATTCTCCAAGAAATTGTTCCTTTTTCTTCTTCTCTTCTAACTCTAACACTGTGTCCCATAGGTGCAAAGTCTGCATAACCTCTGACATCTATAGCGTGATTAGGGCAAGCTTTAACACAAGAGTAACATTCCCAGCAAAAATTTGGTTCAATGTTTTTTGCTCTTCTTATAGTTTCATCGATGTGCATTATATCGGACGGACATATATCCACGCAGTGGCCGCATCCGTCGCATCTGGTCATATAAACAAATGTTGACATATTTATCTCTCTTTCCTTATCATATTAATAATGTTTTGGCTCTTCTCTTTTTATACCGAGGCCAAATTGCTCAGGAGCATCTGCTTCCGGTGGAAGATTATCTCTTGATCCGTCTGCCTCTGCTAAGTTTTTCTGAAGTGCAGCTCCTGGTTTATAAAACATATGAGCAAATTTGGACCAATAAACACCTCCAAATAAAACTAGATTTGATACAATAAAGAAAACTAAAAATACTTTATCATCCCATCTATCTTGTAAACTCATAGATTGTAAAAATGACCATATCAATCCGAACAACGATGAAGCTACCAATGCTAACACAAACAAATCTGCCTTAATAACTCTGTACCAAGGGTGAGCTTCAGAATAAACATCTACTCTTAAGAAAAACCAGAACCAAGACCCTCCTAAAACAGTCAATAGCGCACCAACATGCCAAACTATCGGCCAAGCTGATGGAGTTGTTGATTGTGGCGAAGAGTAAAAGAAAATCATAACAACCGATGCTGTCCAAAAAAGAATTGTACCATACATGCCCATCACATGAGCCAGTCTTCTTTTACCAGCACCTAACTCAGAAGTGGTAGCAATATCACTAGCTATCGTTTTTGAAATTACAGAAATTCTTTCACCTGTAGTTAAATTTTTTGTTGCGGACTTTTTTGCTTTTTTTGCATTATTAAAAAAATATTTTACATTTTTCTTATGAATAATATCCATAAGTGTTCCAGCAATCACAAGCAAGCCCATAAGAATTACAAATGATTGCATTAGTATAGGAGATACACTCTCAGCTAATATTGAAAATGGATTGTTTGCAAACATTTTGAAATTATACCCCTTTTTTGAAATATTTTTAGTATAGATGCCCTAATAGATCAACTGCATAAATAGACTTCTTTTATTTAGATTTTCTCAAATAATGTTGTTTTAACGGTATTACACCTCTTACGCCGCCTTGGGGATTTTCAACATCCCCTCTTCTTCTTGGAATCAAATGTATATGACAATGCATAATTGTTTGACCAGCGACACTTCCTGCATTTGTTCCTAAGTTAAATCCCTCAACTAAATTGTCATCATTTTCTATTTTTGATTTAATCTTTTTAATAAGATCATTACATGCATTAAGTTCTTTATCATTTAAATCAAAGAAATTTTTTATGTGTCTTTTTGGAATTATAAGACTATGGAATTTTGATACTGGATATGAGTCATAACTTACAAAAGCATAGTCATTTTCATATATTATATCCTGTTTTTTTACATCACAAAATATGCAGGGGTTATTTGGATCAATCATACATTAATCTGATAAACCTTTTTCATAAATTTTATTGAGTTTAAGGAATATTTTATTATTTTTCCTTGTCCAATTAAGCGATGGAATTTTAAATACAGAAGCCACACCTTTTCCTGACCCAATCATTAGTATTTCACTGTAATTATCAATTTCCTTTAATGATATATTTTTTTTTTTAATTTTTATTTTCTTAGAGAAATATTTATATGTAATACCCTTATAAAAATTTTTTGATGGGGAGTAAATTTGATTATTTCTTATAAAAAGTAAATTAGAAGTACAAGTCTCTAAAAAATAGTTATTAAAATATAAAGCAACATCATTTCTGGTGGTGTCATATTTGTTAAGTTGCTTTAATATTTTTTTGTATTTTAGATTTTTTAAGTACGGATCAACTCTTTTATAGTTAAAAAGTTGTAAATAAAATTTACTGTTAGGTTTTAGCCTTTTTCTTAAAGAAATAGAAATTAGATTTTTATTACATGCAATTCGTAATAAATGGTCGTACGAAATATTTTTTTTTAAAAAGTTTTTAATTAATATTATTAAATCTTTTTTTAATTTTTTTTGATTTAATTTATATGTACTTAAAGATTTTATTAAATTATTTATATGCTGATTATACAAAAAAATTTTAGGTGGTTTTCCTTTCACTCTCATTGTCGTAAATATTCCAAAAGATCCCCAGAGATCTTTGAAATTAACTTCATTCAAGTTATTACGAAGATAAGATTTTTTTAATAATAATTTTGCCATTTTCAGTTAAAAATGATTCTGGATGAAATTGAAAACCAAAAATATCTTCTTTTATATTCTCAATTGCCATCGGGATTTTAGTCTCTATACATCTCATGCTTATTTTCATATTTTGTGAATTGAAAGGTTCCTGCAGTTTAAGTGAATGATACCTTCCAACCTTAAAAATTTTACCTTTAGTAAAAATCTTACTATCTTTTGTCACTTTAATTTTCGATTGATAACCATGATAAATATTTTTTTGTTGTACTATTTTACCAAATTCATTGTACAGTATTTGTTGAAACCCCAAACAAATTCCAATAATTTTTTTTTTTCCCTTAAATCTTTTGTAAATTTTTGAAGTCATTGGATAATCTTTTGGGGATCCGGGGCCAGGAGATAGTACAATTGTATCTGCTTTGCTTAATTTTTCATAGTTAATTTCAAAATAATTATTACAAATTACATTATCAAATTCTGAAAACTGGTGAACTACATTCCATGTAAATGAGTCCTGATGATCTATAATGTAAATCATTTAAATAACTCTAACAAAGATTTGGCTTTAATATAATTTTCATTAAATTCTTTTTTTGGGGCACTGTCTAAAACAACACCTGAGGCTGCAGAAATTTCTGAATGGTTTTTATAATTTAGTATTGATCTAATAATAATATTAAATCTCATATCTTTATTAAATTTAATGTAACCAAAACTTCCTGTAAAAATATTTCTATCATCTTTTTCTTGTTTATTTAAAAGTTCAAGAGTCCTGATTTTTGGACAACCTATAACCGAACCACCAGGCATCATAGATTTAATAATATTTTTTAAAGACATATTCTTTTGAAGTTTTCCCCTAATGATTGTTACGTAATGAAAAAGATGTTTATACTCCTCTACAAACTTTTCTCTTAATATATTTACTGATCCAGGCAAACAGATTCTAGATAAATCATTTCTCTCCATATCTACTATCATATTATGTTCTTTGGTTTCCTTTAAATTATTTCTAAAAAATTTTAAGGCAGTCTTTTTATTATTTTTTTTATTTTTTTTAAGTGTTCCAGCAATTGGCTTTGTTGTAATTGTTTCACCTCTTTTATCAATTAAGGTCTCAGGCGAACAGCTTACGATAGAATAATCTTTGTCTCTGATTACAAAGGACTCTGGTGAAGAATTTACTTTCATTAAACGCCAAAAAAAATTAATGGGATTAATATTTGAACGATTTCTATATTTTGTACAAATTTTTATTTGATAAGTTTCACCCTGTCTTATTTTTTTTGAGAAAGATTCAAAAATTTTCTTATAATTTGTAAACTCAATATTTTTTTTAAAAGGAGATAAAATCTTCGTTTTATGAAAAAACCTATTAAATTGATGTTTTTTTTTAGATGAAATTACTTTTATTTTATCTCTAATGTGAATAACTGTTTCAGGTTTGTAAAATACTCCTTTATAAAAATTTAGTTTTTTTTGATTTTTTATTTTTATATTTAAAAGATTGCATAGTATCTCATAACTAAAGAATCCAATGAACAAATCTAACTCTTTATTTTTTTTTTTTAAATTTTTGAAATTTAAAAAATTATTAATATTTCCTTTATTAAGAATAATTTTTTTTGAGAAATCTGTATAAATATTATATCCATCTTTCATTTTATAAATTATCAAAGGTTTATCTGATTGATAAAGCTTTTCTAAATAGGGACTGAAGCTAAATTTATGCTGTTTGTGCTCTTTCAACTGGTTTCTCTTTTATTGGCAAATGTATTAAACCAGCAAATATAGATAATGCAATTGCCAAATACCACGCATAATCATATGATCCATATAGATCATAAAATAAACCACCCAAATAGGCACCAAAAAATGATCCAACCTGATGACTTAAAAATACTAACCCATAAAGTAATCCTAAGTATCTTGTTCCAAAAATATGAGCTACTATTCCACTAGTTGCTGGGACTGTTGAAAGCCATAAAAAACCAAAGCTAGCACCAAAGAATATTGAAATTATTGTACTTGGTGGCGTAAATATAAATATACAAATCGAAACTCCTCTTAATAAATATATTATACTTAATATTATTTTTTTACTCATTTTTGTAGATAGATACCCACTTAATAAAGAACCGATTATGTTAAAAAAACCAATCAGAGAAAGTATTACTGCTGCCGTCCATTCAGCTAATCCTCTATCAGCTACATATTTTGGAACATGCGTCCCAACTAATGTTATGTGGAAACCACAAACAAAAAAACCTGCAATGAGAAGTAAATAACTTTTATTTTGAAAAGCCTCTTTTAATGCTCCCATTGTATCCTGTTTAAGATCTCCATCTTGAGTTTGAATTTTACTTGGTGACCTTACAAAAATTGCAACAACAAGACCCGCAGTTAAAAAAATCATGAAAATAAATAGTGTTTGTTCCCATCCGTTGCTACTTAAAGAGTATTTTGTGAATAATGGAGATAAAAAATATCCAAACGAACCTACGGCTGTCACAATACTCATTGCAATTGTTCTATTTGAAAGAGGAAAATGTTTACCCACTATTGACATAGGGATGCTTATAGCGGTACCTCCACATCCAATTCCAATTAAAACTCCCAAACTAATTTGAAAATAAATTCCTGTATTTGGACCATTGTATAATAGATATACTCCTAAAATATAAAACAAGAATGCAAGTATTATTGCTCTGTGACCACCATATTTATCTGCAATTGCACCAAAAATTGGTCCTGATAAACCCCAACCTAACATTTGAATTCCAATAGCTAAACCAAATTCCGTATTTGAAATCCCTAGATCATTATTAAAATCAATAAAAAATAATCCAAATACTTGCCTAACACTTAATGATATCAGAACAACCAAACATGCAGCTACTAGGGTTATTAAAGCTGTTCTTGTTTGAAAAAATTGCACAACACTTATCTAATATGTTTTAAAGATTTTTTCAAATCTAATATGAGATCTTCCAAATCTTCAAGTCCAATATGTAATCTAACAATATATTCGTTGCTTTTTAATTTTAAAAATTTTCTATTTCCTTGTTCTTTTATTTCCTGATGTAAAGCAAGACTTTCAAAACCACCCCAGCTGTAACCATGGCCAAAATGAATCAAAGAGTTAACAAATTTATCTACTGACTTTTTATTTTTTGAAGTAATTTTTAATCCCATTAATCCTGATGAACCTGAGTAATATTTTTTCCATAACTTATAATTTTTTGAGTTTTTTTTGAAAGGATACAAAACTTCAATATTTTTTTTTTGGGATAGAAATCGTACTATTTTATTTGTATTTTCCTGATGTTTATCTAGTCTAATATCTAATGTTCTTAACCCTCTCATAATTAGATATGCATCATCAGGGCTTAATCTTAAACCTGTCATATTATGCGCTTGTAAAACTCTTCTAAATACTCTTTGGCTTACTGCGAGACTTCCTCCCATCACATCTGAGTGTCCTGAGTAATATTTAGTCCCAGAAACTATTGATAAATCAAATCCTAATTTTATGGGTTTTAAAAAGTAAGGAGTCCCCCATGTATTATCTATAGCAGTATAGATTTTTTTACTTTTTGCCATAGAAAGTATTTTTCCAAGATCTTGGAATTCAAAAGTATTACTACCTGGATTTTCTACATAAATAAGTTTAGTTTTTTTTTGTGATATTTTTTTTGATTGTGCTTAAATCGTTTGGATTATAAAACTTTACAATTATTTGAAAATCTTTTAGATATTTTTCTGTTAAATTTCTAGTTGGGCTATAAACAGGATCAGCAATTATTAATTCATCACCTGGTCTTAATATACTAAATAAAGTCAAAAAAACTGCACCAAATCCAGTAGGTGTCAGAAAAGTATGATAGGATTCTTCCAGTTTAGTTAATAATTTCTCTAATTCTAGAGTGGTTGAGGTGCCTTGCCTTCCATAATCAAAATAACCACCTCTTGGATTTTTTAAACTTTTTTTTTGTGTTTGCCTAAGGTCGTTCATTGACTTGAAAACCATTGTTGATGTTCTGACCAATGGAGGATTTACTGAGCGGTTTTTAAAGTCTTTTGATGTTCGTTTTAGTATAGTTTTAAATGAATTTCCCATAAATAAATTTGATATGTAAGATTGACAATGCTATATCCAACGAATAAGTCAATAAAATTATAATTTGAGGTAAATATGGGATATCCAAAAAAGCATAGAGGCCGAAGAAAAATGGGCTCAAAAAAAAGAAGAGCAAGAAAAAAGAATAAAAAAAAATAATCAAACCCAAAATGGATAGTATTAAAAAGGTTAGATCCATAACGTTATGGATTTTTATAGTTCCTTTCGTAGCAATAAATACTTGTCTGATTTTAATCACACAATTTCATAGTCTTTTTGATCCAAAAGATATTATACTAAATACTATACCCTACATTGATGGCGGGGCATCAATAAGTAGAACCGCGAGAGTTTTTCCAACTTATTTAGTATTTAAACCCGCAATGTTTCTTACTTCATACTTATTAATAAAATACTGGATCTATAATAAAAAAATTATTTTATCTTTGGATGGAAACAATAAAAATGTAAGAAAAATAATTTTTTTTGGTTTAGGTTCAGCAATTCTTTTAACTATTCATTCTATATTTTTAGGAATTAAATTTGACTACGATCTTTATAAACTATTTCGAAGAGTTGTGATGCTTCTTTTTATAATTTTTGAAATTGTTGCTCAAGCTTATCTTGTTTTTACATTGTATAAGTTA
The DNA here is from genome assembly GCA_902636025.1 of uncultured Pelagibacteraceae bacterium. Classification (GTDB taxonomy): domain Bacteria; phylum Pseudomonadota; class Alphaproteobacteria; order Pelagibacterales; family Pelagibacteraceae; genus Pelagibacter. The sequence continues at coordinate 12,745 of CACPQG010000007.1, read as the reverse complement.
AAAGATAAAATAATCGATAAAATTAATTTTAAATTTTTAAAACTTAAAGGAATTCTCGTAAGTCTATTAATCATAGTTGCAATATTAGCAATCCCAATAGTAAGCATGCCAGGAAATAAATTTATTAAACATGCGCTTGAGTGGGACTACTTTGTTGGTGTAATAAGCTTTTACTTGCTTACTTATTTTATGTGGAAAAAAAATACTAATTCTTAGAAATCCAACCACCACCAAGAACTTTATCTCCAAAATTATCTTTTGAGTAAAATACGCATGCCTGACCCGGGGATATACCATATTCATCATCAAAAAGATTTAATTGGGCATGATTATTTATTAAATTTAGTTTAGATTTTATTAATCTTCCCGTAGATCTTACTTTTACAAATATTTCTTTGTTAAACACTGATTTGTCAACCAAGAGATTAAGATCTTTTAAAATAATATCTTTTTTTAGTAGTTCTTTTTTATTTCCTACAATTATCTCATTTTTTTTTGGATCTATATCAATAACGTATAAAGGATCTTTTGCTGCGATTTTGATACCACGCCTTTGTCCTATCGTAAAATTTACAATTCCATCGTGCACACCTAAGACTTTACCTTCGGTATTTCTTATATTACCTTTTTTAAATGCATCAGGTCTTATTTTTTCGATTACTGATACATAGTCACCATTAGGAACAAAACATATGTCCTGGCTGTCAGGTTTATCAGCAACATTCAAGCCCAATTCCTTGGCAATTTCTCTTGTTTTTGATTTTAACATCCCACCTAATGGAAATCTCAAATAATTTAATTGTTCTCTTGTAGTGTTAAATAAAAAATAACTTTGGTCTCTGTTCTCGTCTATTGCTCTATACATTTCTGTAATATTATTTTTTGTTAAACTTTTTACGTAGTGACCAGTAATTAAAGCATCAGCATTTAAATTTTTTGACTCTTGAAATAAGTCGTTAAATTTCACAGTTTTATTGCATTGAACGCATGGAATTGGTGTTTCACCATTTAGATAGCTTTCAACAAAATTGTCGACAACACTTTCTTTAAATTTACTTTGATAATAAAAAATTTTGTGTTCTATATCTAATTTTTGGGCTACTCGTTTTGCATCCATAATATCTTGCCCCGTACAACATTGTTTTGAGTGTTTATTTTCTTTATTATCATCATATAATTTTAATGTAACACCAATGACATTGTAACCTTCTTTTTTCATAATTCCTGCAACAGTCGAGGAATCAACACCTCCCGACATAGCAACTACAACCTTAGTATCTTTGGGGTCTTTATTAAGTCCAATAGAATTTAATTTCTTTTTCATATTAAGGATATTTATACTTAATTCTGTCTATTAATAAATTAAAAAATTATAAATAAGTAATATTAAAATTTTTATTTAGCTGTTTGAAAATTATTTTGTTTTTTTTTTAAACTCATTGTCTTTTGAGGATATTGCCAAATTTTAAGTTTATAATTCTCATCTTGCTCCCATTGTTTAATTTCACTTTTCCAATTAGGACAATGTGTCATACACATTAATAGTTCTGGGTATTTAGTGTTAGTTTTATATTCGTATAAACCTGTTAAAAAAGACATAGTAATTAAAATTGAACAAAAATATCTTAAGTTTCGCTCAGATATTTGAAAAATTCTATAAACACAAAAAATTAATAGAATACTTGGTATAACTGCATATCTTCCTTGGACTTGATCAAATTTCGCAGCGTAAATGACCAGAATGGATTGTAATAGAAAAAAAAAGATTAAAGTCTTTAGTATTTTATCTTTTTTTATGTGAACAAGAGACGCTTTAAGAAAAATAATTGCCAATATTATTAATAACGCAATCAATATTAAATTATTTTGTAGATAATCAAAGTTGAAGTATATATTTTGAGTTAAATCTCTTCCTAAAAAGCTTTTTACAACAACATTATATGTAAAATTAAAAATTTTTTCAAAATTTACAATATATCTGGGACCATCTGATAAAGCTTCAAGGCCTGAGAGTTTAATATAAAAAAAAAGTATAAATTGAAAAAACGTACCAATTGAAATAAGTAAAGCATTTATTAAGTTAAATTTGCTTTTTTGTTTTAAATATTTGAGAACAAAAAAAGGACTTAATAAACAAGGTATTATTGAGGATAAACTGGATACTAATAATAAATATGGAGAAAACTTATAATAGAAATTTTTAATATTTTCTCTCTGAAAATAAATTAAAATTGTAGTGATTGAAAAGTAAACCTGTGAAACATTTGAAGCTAGCCAAACTTGAGGTACCATTGCTGGTGTAATAATTACAATAAAAACACCGATAATTTTATCTAATTTATTTGTTAAAAAATTTGATTCTCCAAATATAATAAATACGTATAGATAAAGTTGGGCTAAAAAAGCCATATAAACTGTAACTAGGGGTGCAAACTTTAATGGAAATAAAATTGCAATAACAGAAGTAATGTTAGCCCAAAGATTAAAATATTGCGTACCAAAATAAATTTGTGTGATACCTTTTAAAAAGCCATATGAGTAAGCGTTGCTAAACCAAACAGACCCATCTTCAGCTAAAAATCTACCATTTAAAAAAATATATGGGCTTCGGTAGAAACATATTAAAAGAACTATTAATATTAAGATATATTTATAATTTTTATTTAAAAATGACATCTATAGTATTGCTTTATTTATTTATTGCATTGAATTTAATTTTTATAATGTATGGTAATTATACTGTTTTCAATTAAAATAAAATTAAATGATTTTAGATTTTGATCCAGGAGATAAAGTAGTAAATCCCAATAAAAAAGAGTGGGGTGTTGGACAAATTCAATCTATTATTAAAGAAAAAGTAACAGTTAACTTTGAGAATGTTGGAAAAAAGGTAATAAATGCAAAAATCATTGATTTAAAAAAAATATATAATGCAAAGTAACGAGCTTAAAAATTTAAGTATGGATTTAAACGAGTGTTTTTTAAGCGCGGGTGAAAAAGCAATGTATTTACGAGACAAAGGGTTAAAAACTGAAATTAAAAATGATAATACACCTGTAACAAACGGAGACCTTGAAGTTAACGATATCCTAACAAATAAAATCAAAGAACTTACTCCAGATATTCCTATAATTTCTGAAGAAAGCAATTCGAATAAAAATAACAGTCAATTGACTGAATTTTGGTTAATTGACCCCATAGATGGAACTCATGATTATATAAATAATAAAGATGAGTTTACTTTAAATGCAGCTTTGATACTTAATAAAAAAACTGAGTTAGGTATTATATATGCGCCAGCAAAAAAAAGATTATTTTATTCTTATGCTCCTGGGAATTCCTTCGAATATTCAAATAATGTTAAAAAAAAAATAAATTGTGAAAAAAAAACAAAAGAAAATGAAATTATTGCAGTTTCTTATTCTGATAATTTAAAACCCCAAATATCAGAAATACATAAGAAGTTTGGAGTAACAAATTTTAAAAAAATGAAAAGCTCTCTTAAATTCTGTGTAATTGCATCAGGCGAATACGACTTGTATGTGGCCGAACCAAGAGCCTCTGAATGGGATATAGCTGCTGGACATGCTATTTTAAAAAATGCAGGAGGTATTATCACTGATTTTGAGGGCAATGAAATTCTTTATGGAAAAAAGGATTTTAAAAATCCAAGTTTAATACTAAAAAGATCCAAATATTTATAATGGACGAACAAATCAGAATAATCTTAATTATCATAATCTCTGTATCAATTTTCGGATTATTAGTTTTTGTATTTGTTAAAAATTATATGAAAAGAAAAATAGAATTTTATTTATCTCAAAAAAATAAGGGAGATAAGTTAGAGTAAATTTATTATTTTTTGGTATTCGTCTTCTTTTATATCCATTACTTTTCTTGAAACTTCAAAATCAAATCCTGCCCTTGCCAAAACTGCAATATCTTTTTTGTAAAAAAGTGGTCTATTGCTCTCATTACGTGCTGGTCCTATTCTTTTTTTTTTACAAAGTTTTACTGCTGAAAAAAAATCCTGATCTTCATTTTCCTCATTAATTTTTTCAATTGTTTCATTAATATATTTATCTTTAATACCTTTTGATAAAAGTACGCTTCTTATCTTATTGATGGAGCTTCCACGCTGTATTAAGCTCTTTGCTTTGGACTTAGAATAAAATTCATCATTTATAAATTGCGATTTTTCAAGGTCCTGGAGGACTATATCAATTAAATCAGTAAGATTTTTTTTGTTAGTATTGGGTATTTTTGATTTAATATATTTTTTTAACAAATAAGTTCTAAGCTGTTGCTTTGAGGGGGCGTATTTTTCTATATAATTAAATGAAAAATTCCTCATTTCCTCAACAGTAACTTTTAGATTTTTTTTCTTATTTTTAATAGGAATCATATTAAGATTTAATATATTATATTTTTTAATGATTGATCAAATATCACAATTTTTCACAACTGAAATGATTTATATCTGGTTGAATATTGGTGTTATTCCTTTTTGGCTCGTTTTAATTGTATTTCCACAATCTAATATCTGTAAATATATAGTTTCATCAATATTTCCAATTTTAGTTTTCTCTGCAATTTATACATATCTTATCGTACTTTTTTTTAAGTCAGGATATAATTTTATTGATAACTTTGATTTATACAAGGGATTGGCAAATCTTAATGAATTAATGAGTAATGATTCTTTTTTAATAACTTTTTGGATTCATTTTTTAGCAATAAATTTATTTTGTGGTTCATTTATTGTGCGCGACTGTCAAAAATTTCAAATATCAAAATATTTAGCATTCGTTCCTTTATTGCTTACATATTTTGTTGGACCATTGGGAATTTTTTTATATTGGGTAATAAGAATATTTTTTGCGAAAAGAATAAGTCTATTTGATTAAATTATACTACCTTGAAACCGTTATTTTTCATTGAGGAGAAACCTCCGTCAATATGTGATACATTTTTGTAACCCATATCCTTTAATGACTTAGTAGCTAAAGCTGATCTCAAACCACCTGCGCAAAATAGGACTATTTCTTTTTTCATATCAATTTTGCCATTTTTAAAATAAGCACTTTGTGGATCCATCCAAAACTCTAACATGCCTCTTGGTATATGAGCTGAATTGTCTATTCTTCCTTCTTTGTCTAATTCTCTAATATCTCTTATATCAACTAAATTACATTTATCTTCTTGAACTAGTTTTAATGCATCATCAACAGATAATGTTTTTATCTCTTGTAAAGCATTTTCAACGAGTTCTTGAGATGATTTTATAGTCATAATGAAGTAAGTATATATTATGAAAGAGTCAAAAATAAAGAAAAAAAATACATTTTTAAAAAAGATTTTCTTTAAACTTTCTAGAAGTCTAGGATACGAAGTTATGGACCAAGGTGATCTTAGTTTAAATAGCTCAGAAGGAAAAAGTTCAAATAGTTCATTATCTCAATTAGGAGTAAGCTCATTAACTCTTCCAATGGGTAAGGTCAAAATAACAAGGCCTGTAAAATCCCTAGATATTATATTAAGAACATGTGCATCTATTAAAATGTTAACTCAATCGAAAGAAAGAATTTTTGAAAAAGAAAAAAGCGAGTATACCCTAAGATGTCTTAAATCGATTGTAAACTCTATCAAATTTTCTGAAAAAGAATTAAAAAAAGTTAAAATTAAATTAACAATAATAGATTTTAATTCTAATCAAGAAATAATAGATAAGTTTGAATCTATTCTAAATAATAATTTTTTCAGCTATGAAATTAAAAGGTTAGAATACGAAAAATATAGTACTCAAATATCAAGCACTAATGAGGAAAATAAACCTGTTACTGTTAATCAAAAATCAAATATGTCGAATATTCATCAATCCATTGAATTATCTAAAAATTGTGAAGATTTAATATATTTTGTTGAAGATGATTATATACATTCAAAAAATTCAATATTGGAATTAATTTCAGCATATGAAAAATTTACTTCGCAACTTAATAGCGAAGTTTTTTTATGTCCTACTGATTACCCTTATCTGTATAGGGATGTTGAAAATACTAACGTGATCATTGGTAATCAATTACATTGGAGGAGAATTAATCAAACATTATGTACGTTTTTAACCAGTAAAATGATGATTGATAGATATCATGAAAAGATTACTCAAATGTGCAAATTTGAGCACTACCCTTTTGAAAAACCTTTACATGATATTTATAAGAAAGAATTTTGTTTCAGTCCTATACCTTCAATAGCAATACATTGCACGAATATTAATTCAATTTATGGATTGTCACCTAATGTTGATTTTAAAAAACTTTGGGAGGAAGCTGCTTTTTAATGTTGGAGGCCCCATGGGGCCTCCACATTAACTCTTTAACACTGAGGGAGTTAAAGTCTTTAGTCTCTTATTGCGTAGGCAATGACACCAGTTTCAGTAACGTCTGTACCTTTAAGTTCAGCTTCTTTACTTAACCTGATACCTATTGTATTTTTCATAATTGCCCAAACCACAAATGCTATTACAAATACAGTTGCATTTATTGCGATCACACCTAATAACTGTGTTCCGAAATTCGCACTGGAGTTTGTAATTGGAACTGCTAGCGTTCCCCAAACTCCTGCAAACAAGTGAGCTGGAACAGCACCTACAACATCGTCAATTTTCATTGAGAATAAGAACTTGGTTCCATAAACCACTATAACACCACCTACTGCACCAATTAATATCGCTGCAATTGGAGAAGGCATCAAAGGTTCAGCGGTAATAGATACTAGTCCACCTATTGCTCCATTTAACATCTGGACTACATCTGTTTTACCTGCTGCAAGTCTAGTTACGATTGCTGCAGCCATTACACCACCACACGCTGCAAGGTTTGTATTAATAAATATTTTTGATACTGCTACTGCATCATCAAAAGTTCCCATTGCTAGTTGAGATCCACCATTGAATCCAAACCAACCTAACCACAAAATAAATACTCCTATTGTTACTAGTGGAATTGAAGAAGCTGCAAATGGTTTGACCGGTGCAGGTTCACCTTTTTTAGTAAATCTTCCCAATCTTGGACCAAGTAGGATTGCACCTGCTAAAGCAGCTGCACCGCCTGTAGAGTGAACTAATGTCGAACCAGCAAAATCAGCAAAACCTCTCGCTGCTAACCAGCCTCCACCCCATTGCCAGCCCATTACAAATGGATATAAAAATCCAGTTAAAATTGCTGCAAACAAGAAAAATGGCCATAATTTAATTCTTTCAGCTAAGGTACCTGATACAATCGATACTGTCGTTGCACAGAATACCATTTGAAAATACCAATCAGATCCATCAGCGTAACCTGTGCCTATCTTACTTCCATCGGACCATGGCATAAATTTACCTATGTAACCACCTTCAGGAATTCCATAAGCAACATTGTATCCAAACATCCAAAACATTATTCCCGCTATAGAAAACAAGCCGATATTCTTAGCACAAATTACTGATACACTTTTTGAAGTAACCATTCCTGATTCTAACATTGCGAAACCAGCAGCCATGAACATGACTAGGAAACCGCATATTAAGAAAAGGAAAGTATTAAAAATAAACCCAACTTCTGCAGAAACTGTTGTTGCTGCCACCCCTGCGCTACTCATGTTGAGTAGAAAAAGAAGTGCTGTAGCTGGAGTAATTATTTTTCGTAAAATTTTACTCATATTATCTCCTTTAAAATTAATTAAGAGGTTCTTTTAATTTTTTGGACAAAAATAACTAACGTTAATGAGTAAAAATAGGTATGCAATAATTGCATATAGTTACAGCCTTTATGAGGTTTTCATAAAGGCTGTAAAACTTAAAAAACTATTTATTGAATATTTCTTTAAGTGCTTTTGCAGGCAAAAATTTTACTTTTTGTGATGCTGCTATTTGGATCTGCTCTCCAGTTCTTGGATTTCGACCAATTCTAGCTTTTCTCTTTGCTACTTTATATGTACCAAAACCAGCAATTTTAACTGAATCGTCGTTTTTTAACGCATCTAAAATTGTATTGGTTATAGTATCAAAAGTTCGCTCTGCATCTGCCTTACTTAAGTTTAGGCTTCCTGAAAGCTTTGCTACTAGTTGTTTTTTGTTCATTTTAGCTCCGGTTTAAAGGTTAAATATATACTTAACAAAATGCTTGATAATTCAAGCTTTTTTTTAGTATACAAAAAATTTTTCCACACAATATATTGTGGTCAAAAAGCATTGATTTTGTTGACTTTTTATTGTGCTAAAAACCCCTTAAAATAAGCCTAAATCTCTGAGATCATTAAATGTAGCAAAAAACATTAGAGATAATAACAAAAACATCCCGATTCGAAAAAAACCTTCCTGTGTTTTTTGGCTTAATGGTCTACCCAAAACTTTTTCAATTGCATAAAACATTAAGTGGCCCCCATCTAAAAGTGGTATTGGGAAAAGATTAATCAAACCAAGACTAATTGAGATATAAGCCATTATACTCAAAAAAGGAATTATACCAAATTCCGCCACTTGACCTGTTATTTTAGCTATTCTTATTGGTCCACCTAATTGTGTTGTGTCTCCTGAACCATATATCATTGAGCCAAGATATTTGAGCGAGGAAACAGATACAAAGTAAACCTCATATATAGAATAATACAATGCTTTTGCTGGTCCGAGTTTTACGTGATTGATTTGGTCGTTCAAAGGACTTAGTTCAATACCAACAATTCGTTTTTTTATTTTATTTCCAAGATTGTCTGTGGAGTCGATCATCCTAGGTTCAACTTTAAACAATAATTCATCATCTATTCTTTTAACTTTAAAGTCAATTATATCTGAAGTTGACATAGTTATAAATTTTGAGACGTCTAAAATACTTTTTACGTCTTTATTATCAATCTCAAGAATTATGTCATTCTTCTTCAATCCTGCTTCTGATGCTGGACTTTCAATTTGAACCTTATTTATTACAGCGGGCGTAAAATCTTTGCCAGCAAACATATAAATAAATAAAAATATTACGGCCGCAAGTATAAAATTTGCTATTGGTCCTGCTGCAACAATAATAGATCTTTGGTAAATTGGTTTCAGAACAAATAATTTTTTTCTATCTTCTTCGTTATATTTTTTGATTAATTCTTCTTGATCGCTTTGAGAAAAAACGTTTCTATCACCAAAAAATTTTACATAGCCACCAAGTGGTATTAAGCAAATTTTCCATCTTGTACCAGATTTGTCATTCCAGCCAAAAATTTCTTTGCCAAAACCAATAGAAAAATCAGTTACTCCAACTCCATACTTTTTAGCAAAATAATAATGACCATATTCATGAATAAATACTACTACTACTATCAATATTATGAATGGAATTATAAAATTTAACATACTAAGTAATTATATACTTTATTTCAATTTCCAAGCAAGCATTGGTGTAACTGTTGCAAGCATAAATGAGATAAATAATAAAGAATTTACAATAAATTCAGGAAATGCTTCAATTGGTAACAATATTCCTACTAATATACTTTTACTAAAATCCATTGAAGGAAAAAATAGTATACCAAATAATAAACCAATAATTACTGATACATACATATTTTTTAGCTTCAAGGATTTATTATAAAAACTATAAAATACGGTCAATACAAAGCAACAACACAATAGGTCAGCAAGAAGAAATAAGTATAAAACGCTATACCCTCTTGATGAAATAAAAAAAACCACTAAAGACATTATAATAATCAAATATTTTGAATAATTTAGACTTTTGGAAACTTGTAATTTATGAAAAAATTTTCCATCTACAATTATAGAACTTGATATAGCATTTATTAAAGTATCTACAGTGCTTATTGTTAAAGATAAACCAAGAACTATTATTAAAAGTGCAAGAAATTGATTTTGATTAATCAATAATAAACTAAAAAAACTTAAATCTGGTGAAACATCTGCATTTAAGGATTTAGATATTAATCCTGCGTAACCCATTAAAAAAACAATTGGAATTATTATAAGACCTGAAACTATTAAGCTTTTATGTAACGTTTTATTATTTTTAGCTGCATAAACCCTTTGCCAGTTACCTTGATGAAATAAATTTGTTGCTGCAACTGCTATAAAAAAGGTTAACCCTGCTGTATAATTGTTTAAATAACTTGTACTCAATAAATGTTTGTTATTGGTTTTCACAAAGTTTAAACCCAAATTTTCAATATTATTTAAAATAATACTTACAAATGCAATTAATAGAAAAATTATTATAAAAATTAATTGAAAATTATCTGTGAAAATTGAAACTCTCAAACCTCCATACAGCGTGTAAATTAATGTGAAAAACAAAATACATAAAGCTGTAATCCAAAGATCTATACCTGATAAATAATTTAAGAGAATACTTATAGCAGTTACTTCAGCACACAGAAAAATGAAAAGATAGAATATAGTTAACAATAAAATGAATTTAAAAAAATTTTTTTGAAATTTTTTTTTAATAAACTCTACTAAACTTGATCCATTTTTATTTTCGTTTCTAATCTTTTTTCCTAAAAAAATTAAAAAAAACATAGGAAAAGCTGTACCTAATGCATAACCAATAACAGCGCCTATCCCACCCCACGTAGCTGCCGATGAAGGTCCGAACAAAATCCATGCACCTAATGCTGATGCCACTAAACTAGTTGTTAAAGAAAAAAAACCTATATTTCTGTTAGCTGTAAGATAGTTGTTAAGTCCTGAAAATTTTTTTGAATAATAAATTCCAATTGCAGCAAAGAATAAACAAACAGCAATTAATGATATTATTGATGCTGACTTTGATAAAATATATCCTTCCATTACTCTCCCTTTCTGAATTACCGGATAGGTTATAAGGGTATAATCTCAGTCTAACGACACCCCCTTTAGATATATTACACAAAAAAAATTGTTTTTCACCCCAGAATTTTATTTCTGGGGTTATATAAACGAACTATTGGGGGAAAATTAAAATTGTTCTGACTCTGTTGAGCCGTCCATTGCTGTAGTTGAGCTTTTTCCACCGCTAATGGTATTTGAAACTGCATCAAAATAGGAAGTACCAACTTCTCTTTGGTGTTTAACGCTAGTATATCCATCTTTTTCTCTTTCAAATTCTTGTTCTTGAATTTTTGAATATGCTGACATTCCCTCTTTTTTATATTTTTCAGCCAGTTCAAAAATCGCAATATTTTGTGTGTGAAACCCTGCAAGAGTAATAAATTGGAATTTATATCCCATTTCAGATATTTTTTGTTGAAAAGTTGCTATCTCACTATCCGATAAATGTTTTTTCCAATTAAAAGATGGCGAACAATTATAAGCTAAAATCTTCCCTGGGAATTTGCTGTGAATTGCATCAGCAAATTTTTTAGCTTCTTCTAAATTAGGTGTTGCTGTTTCACACCAAATTAAGTCTGCATAAGGTGCATAAGCCAATCCTCTTGAAATTGCTTGATCGATCCCATGTTTAACATAATAAAAGCCTTCTGGAGATCTTTCACCAGTTAAGAAAGGTTTATCATTTTCATCATGATCGTTAGTTATTAGTTTTGCTGCATTGGCATCTGTTCGTGCAAGTATAATTAAAGGTACATCTGCAATATCAGCAGCCAGTCTCGCTGCTTTCAAATTTCTTACAGCTGTTGATGTTGGAACTAAAACTTTTCCTCCCATATGCCCACATTTTTTTTCACTAGCTAATTGGTCTTCAAAGTGAACTCCTGCAGCACCAGCTTTTATAAATTTTTTTGTCAATTCAAACACATTTAATGGTCCACCAAAACCAGCTTCGCCATCTGCAATAATTGGAAGCATATAATCAACTCTTTCATTTGGTTTCATATCACCATCTTTTAATTCCATGTGCTGAATTTGGTCAGCTCTAATAAGAGCATTATTGATTGACTCTACTAATTTTGGAGCACTATCAAAGGGATATAAAGATTGATCTGGATACATTTCGCCAGCTGTATTTGCATCTGCTGCAACTTGCCAACCACTAACATAAATAGCTTTCAATCCAGCTTTTGCATGTTGAACTGAATGGTTGCCTGATAATGAACCTAAAGTATTTACATAGGGTTCAGTATTTAAAAGCCTCCAAAGTTTCTTTGACTGATGTTCGCACATAGAATAGTTAATTTTTATTGAGCCTCTTAGTCTCTCAACTTCTTCTGGTGTATAATCTCTTTTTATTCCTGAAAATCTTTTTAGATCGTATGATACCTTCTTTTCTGAGCTCATTTATTATTTCCTTTGAATTGGTTTACTCTAGAAATAAGGTACTATTTGTTTTCACCAAACTCGTTGGTGAATTCATTCATACCGCTTGAACCCCAATCACAATGATCATCTCTTAGATAAATACCGTTCTTCGTCTCATTATCTGAGTCACCTTGAAAAGCATTTTTTGCTTTGTTTTCAACGTTTTTGATTTTGTTTTTGTCGTTCATGATGATTTTATAATTTACAAAATTTACTTTTTCCATCAAATAATTAAAAAAGCTTGTAAAATATGATAATTTATTGTAAATATATATTTACAAAATTTACAAATAGAAAATTATGAGTCAATTTGATTTAAAAATAGGGCCTAAAATCAAGGCTTTTCGACGTAAGCTTGGCATTCAGGCAAACAAACTTGCCGAACAATTAAATATATCGCCAAGTTATTTAAATCTTATAGAGGGTGGTAAACGTAAAATAGATGGTGATTTGCTTTTAAAAGTTTGC
>CACPQG010000006.1 GCA_902636025.1 uncultured Pelagibacteraceae bacterium | reverse complement strand
AAATAATCTTGTAAATACCAATTACAAACAATGGAATTTGTAATCCAAAGTTTGTAAGAATTGCCTTATCTTTGCTAATAAATCCAGCGACAGTCCATCCAACAACTCCTAATCCATGAAAGTAAATATTGATGGGGTAGATGTTTAAGTTTGTAAGTAATATTCCGGTTAATACAAGGAATGTACTGATCCATTTTAAGTATTTTTTTAAAAACATTTTACTCCTTTTTATTTCTTATATTTAAGTTTTGTTAAGATTTTATTAAATTATCATCTAGTAAAGAATATAAATAGTGATACAACTAAAAATATATGTCCACAGTTCCTCTTTCATTAGACCAAATATACGATCTTGCCTTTAACACACTTAAAGCCAATGGTTGTGATGATGAAAACGCAAAAATTCTAAGTACTTTAATTACAAATGCAGAAAGAGATGGATCAATGTCTCATGGATTGTTTAGACTTCCTGCTTATGTATCAGGTTTAAAAAGTGGAAAGATTAATGGGAAGGGTAGACCTGAAATCAAAAAAATATCATCAAGCGTGATAAAAGTTGATGGTAAAAATTGTTTAGCTCCTATGGTACTAAATAAAAGTATTCCAGATCTAATTGCTGCAGCAAAAGAAAATGGAGTAGCTGTACTTGCCATAACTAATTCGCATCACATGGCAGCCATGTGGCCTGAAACAGAAATGATTGCTGAACAAGGTTTGGTCGCTTTTGCATGTACATCGTATAAACCTGCTGTAGCTCCCGCAGGGGCGAAAAAACCTTTATTTGGTACGAACCCAATTTCATTTGCTTGGCCTAGACCTGGGATGACACCAGTTGTTTATGATATGGCAACTGCATCAATGGCAATGGGAGAAGTGCAAGTTGCTAAAAGAGAAGGTCATAAGGTTCCGTTAGGTACAGGATTGAGTAAAGAGGGAAAAGAAACTACAGATCCGGCTGAGATTGCTGATGGAGGAGTTCTTTTACCTTTCGGTGGTTACAAAGGATCAGGTATCGCTATGATGGTAGAGTTATTAGCTGGAGCTTTAGTAGGTGATAACTTTAGTTATGAAACAGCTGCAAAAGATAATAACGACGGTGGCCCACCTAGCGGTGGTGAATTTATTTTAGCAATGTCACCTGACAAAATATCTGAGAGAAATTGGAAAGATCACTCAAATAACTTTTTTGAAAAGATGAAAGGTTTAGAGGGAGTAAGATTACCAGGTGAAAGACGTCATAAAAATAGATTAGATAAAGGTCCAAGAAATATAAATGAGGACTTAGTAAAAAAAATAAAATCTTTAAGCTAATTCAATCTCAATAGGCGTGTGATCTGATGGTTTTTCTTTTCCACGCGGTGTCTTATTAATACTTACATTTTTTAAAATATTTATAAGTGAATTTGATAATAGAAAATGGTCTATGCGCATCCCATTATTTTTTTGCCATGCACCCCTCATATAATCCCAAAATGTGTAACCCTCAGTATCGGGATATTTATGTCTATAACTATCAACATAGCCCATGTTTAATATTTCCCTATATTTTTTTCTTATTTCCAATCTAAATAATGCATCATCTTCAAAACTTTTTGCATTATAAACATCTTCTGCTGCAGGAATGATATTAAAATCACCAGATAAAATAATATTCTCATTTTTCTGACCTAATTTTTTAAGTAACTTTGTAAGATCATCTAACCATTTTTTTTTATAATCATATTTTTCTGTATCTACTGGGTTTCCATTTGGAGTATAAATATTTATTACCAATATTTTTCTTTTTTTAAATTCAAACTCTGCAGATATTGTTCTTGCCTGTTTAAGTTTATCCTTGATTATATCAGTACTTACATTTTCTAATTTTTTTTTGGAAATAATAGCTACTCCGTTATAGCTTTTTTGACCAAATACATAACTATGATAACCTAAATCCTCAAACTCCTTAAAAGGAAAATTTTTTTCTTCTGTCTTGATCTCCTGCATTAAAAGAATATTTGGTGAAAATTTATTAATATAATCTTTTATATTTTCAATTCTTGCTCTTACAGAATTAACATTCCAAGAGCTGATTTTCATTAAAGAGAGAAAGAAACGCCACAGCCACAAGAAGATTTGCTTTGTGGATTTGTGATTTTAAATGACTCGCCAATTAACTCAGAAACGTAGTCAACTTCCGATCCATTTAAAAGTTCAGCTGATTTTTTATCAATCAAAACATTATTAAATACTAGATCGTCTTGCTCAGCTTTTGTATCGAAAGAGAAATCATATTGGAAACCTGAGCAACCACCACCTTTAATAGCGATTCTAAAAAAAGATCCTTTTGCTTTTTCGACAAGAAGGTTGTTTATCTGTTTTATAGCTTTATCAGTAAATTTAATTTCTTTATTCATATATAATCACTGTTATTACTAATATAATATTTTTTTTCTAATTTTAAAGTATGAATAATTTCATAAAACTAGGTCAATTTAAAAGCAATGGACGCCTTGTCTCTGAGCCAATTAACAAATTCAGAACACCCTTTCAAAGAGATCGAGATAGAATTATACATAGCGAAGCATTTAGAAGGCTAAAACACAAAACACAGGTATTCGTTAATACTGATGGAGATCATTTTCGAACTAGAATTACACATTCAATTGAGGTTTCTCAAATTGCAAGGACAATATCGAAATATCTACATTTAAATGAGGAACTTACAGAAACTCTAAGTCTTGCACATGATTTAGGTCACACACCGTTCGGACATGCTGGCGAAGATGCTTTAAATGAATGCATGATTAATTATGGTGGTTTTGATCATAATATTCAAACCTTAAGAATCGTGATGTTTTTGGAAAATAAATATTTAAAATTTAAAGGATTAAATTTAACTTTAGAAACTTTAGATGGACTAATAAAACATAACGGTCCAGTAAAAAATAAATTGAAAATTGACAATTTAATTGGAATTAAAAACTTTAAAAATAAAATTAATTTTAATAAATATCCCTCTCTCGAAGCACAGATAGCGGCTATTTCTGATGACATAGCTTATAATAATCATGATATTCAAGACGGAATAAAGGCAAAAATTTTGTCGTTAAATGAATTATTAGAAATTAATTTTTTTAAAAATATTTATAAAAAATATAAATCAAAAATAAAAAATAATAATAAGCAGGTAATACTTAATCAGATAGTAAGAGACTCTATAAATTTAATGGTAAAAGATATAATTGATAACACTATTGAAAATATAAAAAGAAATAAGGTAAATTCAAAAAATAAAATATATTCAAGCACTAATTTGATAGTTGATTTTTCTAGCAAATATAAAAGCATTATTAGCGAGATTAGATCATTTTTGAGAATCAGCATGTATAATAATAAAAAGGTTTTATTGAATAATAATAATGGGAAAAAAATTATTAAAAAATTATTCAATAAAATTCAAAAAAAACCTAATTTATTTATTAGTCATCTCACTAATAAATCTGATAAACAAAGAGCAGTAGCTGATTTTATATCGGGTATGACAGATAGATATGCAATCAGTATGTATAATAAAATAAAATGAATATATTTGAGACATATCAAGACAAAATAAAGAATTTAATTTTAGAAATTAATAAGCAAGGAAAAATTGAAATTTCTGACAATCTAGACTCTATTGGTGTAGATTTACCACCTAGTCAATTTAAGGCTCACATTTCAACAAACGCTGCTATGGTTTTATCTAAAATTAATAAATCTAATCCTAATGACCTTGCAAAAAAAATTGAGGTTGAGCTGTTAAAAATTGATAAGGATATTGAAAAAATTGAAATCGTTAAACCTGGGTTTATAAATATAACCTTCAAAAATACTTTTTGGAATAAATTTATTCAAAATGTAATTAATCAAAAACTAGAATATGGTACAAATTTAATAGCTAAAAAGAAAAGTTTCTTTTTAGAATTTGTCTCCGCGAATCCTACAGGACCACTGCACGTTGGCCATTGCAGAGGAGCTGTTTCAGGCGATGTACTTGCTAATATTTTAAAATTCAACAAGCACAAAGTGCATAAAGAATATTATGTAAATGATTATGGTAATCAAATAATCAATTTTACAAAATCTGTTTACTACAGAATTAAAGAACAAACCGATAATGAATCTTTTCCAAAGGATAATGAGGATTTATATCCGGGTGATTATATTATCCAAATCGCAAAAAATATAATCAATGATAATAAAGATCTAGATTTTAAAAATTTCGAAAAAATATCCAATCAATTAACAATACTAGCTGTAAACGAGTCTATTAAAATTATTAAATCAAATTTGAAAAATATTGGTATTGTTCATGACAAATTTCAAAGCGAAAGAGAAATTGTTAACAATAATGAAGTTCAAAAAACAGTTGATAAATTAATTAAAAAAAAATTCGTTTATAAAGGAAAAATAAAAGCACCTGAAGGTGAAGATAAAAAAAATTGGGTGGAAAGAGAACAACTTTTATTTAAATCAACAGATTTTGGAGATGACAAAGATAGAGCTTTACAAAAATCAGATAACAGCTGGACTTACTTTGCCGGTGACGTTGCATATCATGAAAATAAATTAAATAGAAAGTATGATACTTATATTAATATTTTAGGCGCAGACCATGCAGGATATATAAAAAGAATAACAGCCTCTGTCGAAGCTTTATCAGGAGAAAAGAATAAATTAGTTTGCAAAGTTAGTCAGTTAGTTAAATTAATTAAAGACGGCAAACCTTTTAAGATGTCTAAAAGAAAAGGTGATTACATAACAGTAGAAGATCTAATCGATGAAGTTGGAAAAGATGCTACAAGATTTATAATGTTAAATAGAAGTAGTGATGCAGAGATAGATTTTGATTTTGATAAAGTAAAAGAAAAATCAAAGGATAATCCCTTATATTATGTTCAATATTGCTATGCTAGAATTTGCTCGGTATTCAGACATATAGGTAAAGAAATTGATAAGGATATAAAAGTAGATGACTATAATTTTAATTTTTCTCTAGAAGATATTGATATTTATAAAAAAATATCTGAATGGCCAAAATGTATTGAAATCTCATCAAAAAAATTAGAGCCTCACAGAGTGCCAACATATCTCTATGAACTATCATCACTATTTCATTCTTACTGGAACATGGGTAAAAATGATAAAAGTAAAAGATTTATTAGTGAAGATAAAAAAATTTCAGATGAAAAATTAGTACTATTAAAGTCAGTTTCTAATGTAATAAAATGTGGAATGAATCTAGTTGGGGCTAGTACTCCAGAAAAAATGTAATGTTTAAGGAAATTAAATATCTAATATATTTACTCGTTATAGCCTTTTTTTTCATTTTTTCTGTCAGATATTACATATCCGATGATTATAAAAAAAAATATTATAGAGGTCTTGAGTCACATAAAGATAAGACAATTACTTACGCTAAAAATTTACCAACTTTAAAAAATGATACAGATAAAATTCTTACATACGTTGAAAATAACAATACTTCTAAAAAAAAATATAAATTCTGGGATTTGTTAGACAATGATTAGTAAAAGAAGAGCATTTATAGTTGGTATAAAGGGTTACAAATTAACAAATAAAGAGATTTCGTTTTTAATAAAATACAGGCCTTGGGGCATTATACTTTTTACAAGAAATATTAAATCAATAGAGCAATCTAGACTATTAACTGAGAAAATTAAATCAATTTTTAAAGATAAAAACTTTCCAATAATGATCGACCAAGAGGGTGGTGTTGTTTCAAGATTGGA
Organism: uncultured Pelagibacteraceae bacterium; assembly: GCA_902636025.1. GTDB lineage: Bacteria > Pseudomonadota > Alphaproteobacteria > Pelagibacterales > Pelagibacteraceae > Pelagibacter. The sequence goes on along the minus strand of CACPQG010000006.1, from coordinate 25,074 downwards.
AAATATTTTGACCTCAAAACCATTTAATTCAAATTATTATGAAAGTATTTACAAAAAGGATAACAGAAATTTTGAAACATATTTAAAAATTTACGTAGATCAAATCTCATATCTTTTAAAAATGATTGGAATAAATATAAATAATACTCCTATTCTTGATCTAAAATATAGCTTTTCCCATAAAATTATTAAAAGTAGAGCTTTTTCGAAAAATCCAAAAATTGTTAGTAAAATTGGTGATTTAGTTATTAAACATTATAAAAAAAATGGCATTTCATGTGTTATTAAACATATACCAGGTCATGGCTTAGCTAAATTAGATAGTCATCACTCATTACCAAAAGTTAATAAAAGTCTTAAATATTTAGATAAAAACGATTTCAAAGCATTTAGAAAGAAAGATGCAATTTTCGCAATGACATCTCATGTAATATTTAACTCAATAGATAAAAACAACACCGCAACACACTCTAAAAAAATTATTAATATAATAAGAAATAAATTAAACTTTAAAAATGTTTTAATCAGTGATGATATTTCGATGAAAGCATTGAGATATTCAATAAAACAAAATACTATTAGGTCGTTTGATGCCGGTTGTAATATCGTACTTCATTGCAACGCTAAATTGTCTGAAATGTTAGAAGTGGCTAAAAACTCACCAAAACTTAACAGTTTTTTAATGAAAAAAACTAAAGAATTTTATAAATTGGTAAGTTAGATGCTAAATGAAAACAATGCACAATTTAATGTAAATCTTACACACTTCAGTGGATCATTAGAGGTTTTGTTAGATTTAGCAAAGTCACAAAAAGTAAATTTAGAAAATATTTCAATTACTAAACTAGCAGATCAATTTCATGATTTTATTTCTAATTCAAAGGATCTAGATTTAGAATTGGCTTCAGAATACCTGCTGATGGCTACATGGCTTGCCTATTTAAAATCTAAACTATTGTTGCCTGAAAGTGACGAGGAAGAATTTAAAGCTTTAGAGGTAGCTGAAAAATTGAAGTTACAATTAAAAAAGTTAGAGCTAATTAGATTATTATCCGACCAAATGCTTAAGAGAAAGAGATTGGGTCGGGATGTTTTTTTAAGAGGAGTAAAAGGTCAGATTAGATCTATATATAGTTCAAAATATTCACTTACATTATTCGAATTATTAAAAACGTATGCAACAATAATAATGACAAAAGATTTTCAAAGAATAAATATTCCAAAATTACCTGTATTCACAACAGAAGAGGGCATCAATCAAATTAGAAGTTTTTTTGGAAAGTTAGATGATTGGAAAAATATTGATGAATTGGTTCCAAAAAATTTTATCAATAAAAATCTTAATAAAACTGGTAAAGCAGGAATATTTGCTGGATCTTTAGAGCTTGTTAAAGAAGGGAACCTAAAAATTAAACAAGAAAAGCTTTTTAGTGATATTTATATAAGAGAAAACAAATGAAAAAAGATACTAAAAATAACATAGTCAATTTTCCTAGCAATTCAGTAAATGGAGAACGAGAAGTTGAAGCGATCTTATTTGCTGCAGCTGAACCTTTAGATATAGATACTATAGAGTCTAAAGTAAAAAAGAATGTTAACGTAAAAAAAATCTTAGAAAAACTTCAGCAAACTTATTCAAACAGAGGTTTTAATTTAGTTTGTATTTCAAATAAATGGTCTTTTAGAACTGCTCAAAATCTTTCAAAGTTAATGTCTCAAGAAAAAACAGTCGAAAAAAAATTATCAAAAGCTGCAATTGAAACTTTAGCAATAATAGTTTACCACCAACCTGTTACCAGAGCTGAGATAGAAGAAATAAGAGGTGTTGCATTTGGAACTAATACGCTTGAGATACTTATGGAACTTAATTGGGTTAAACCACAAGGTAGGAAAAATGTTCCAGGAAAACCTATACAATACGGAACAACTGATGAATTTTTAAGCCATTTTAATTTACAAAAACTCAGTGATTTACCAACAGTTGATGAACTTGGTTCTGCAGGATTAATTGACTCAAGTAGTATAGATGCGTCAGTGTTTGGTACTGGTAAGTTCTATAAAGAAAAGCAAGAAGAGAAGAAGGAAAATATTTATTCTAATATAGACGAAATGTTAGGCAGTACTTTAAAAGAGACTGATAGTGACTAAAATTGCTCTTTCAAATTAAAGACAAAGGATATATATATTAGGCATGAGTATAGGATTTTGGCAAATAGCAATTGTAGTAATATTAGTAGTTTTACTATTTGGAAGAGGAAAAATATCTAGTTTAATGGGTGATGTTGCCAAAGGTATTAAAAGTTTCAAAAAAGGTATGGCTAGTGATGTAACAGATGATAGCCAACCAAAAAATATCTCTGAAAATAATCAAGACTCAGACAAAAAAGAGTAAAATTGATGCCGCAAATAGGCTGGTTAGAAATTCTAATTATTGTTTCCATAGCTATAATTGTTATTGGTCCGAAAGATTTTCCGGTAATGTTAAAAAAAGTTGGTTCATGGATAGGATCAGCTAAAAGATATTTTAGCAATATACAGAGTGAAATAACTTCCCTTGAAACAGAGGATTTAACTGTAGAAAAAAAAGAAAATAATAATTTAGAAAAAAATGAGCCAAAGTGAAGAAAAAATAGGTTTTATCAGCCATTTAACTGAGCTTAGAAAAAGATTAATTCATTGTTTAATTTTTTTATTTTCTTTATTTGCAGTTTGTTATTTTTTTTCAGAGTATATTTATGGTTTCTTAGTAGAGCCATATGCAAATGCAGTTAAAGACGATAACGTAGAGAGAAGGTTAATATTTACAGCACTTCAAGAAACTTTTTTAACATATTTAAAAGTATCTTTTTTTGCAGCTTTTTTTATTACCAGCCCCTTTATACTAATTCAAATATGGAAATTTATAGCTCCAGGTTTATACGATCATGAGAAATCTGCCATATTGCCTTACTTAGTAGTAACACCAATTCTTTTTTTACTAGGAGGAATGTTGGTTTATTATTTGATAATGCCACTTGCTATAAAATTTTTTCTTTCTTTTGAGAGTGTTGGTGTATCAACAAACCTACCAATACAACTTGAAGCAAAAGTAAATGAATATTTATCACTTGTAATGAAATTAATTTTTGCTTTTGGATTGAGTTTTCAATTACCTGTCGTACTTAGTTTGCTTGCAAGAATTGGATTTATAGATGCTAAATTTCTAAAAGAGAGACGAAAATATGTAGTTGTAATTATATTTGCAGCTGCTGCGCTACTTACACCACCAGATCCAATCACACAAATAGGTTTAGCAATACCATTATTAATTTTATATGAATTATCAATATTTTCTGTAAATTTGATTGAGAAAAGAATCAAAGAAAAAGAAAAAGAACATGCATAATATTAAGGATATTAGGTCAAATTTAGAAAATTTTATAAAAACAATATCAAAGAGAAATCATAAAATTGATCAAAGTTTACTAGAATCATTAGATACAAAAAATAGAGATTTAATCCAAAAAAAAGAAAATCTTGAACAAGAAAAAAAAATTATTTCAAAAAGTAAAGATAAATCATTATTTGAAAAGTCAAAAAAATTATCAAATGAAATAGATCAAATATCATCTGAACAATTAAAAATAAAAAATGATTTAGACAATTTATTATCCAATATACCTAACTTACCTTTAGCTGATGTACCAGAGGGCTCAGATGAAAGTCATAATACTGAAGTTGAAAAGAAAGGAAAAATACCTGAATTTAAATTTAAACCAAAGTCTCACAGTGAGCTAGGTAGCGATTTATCAATGATAGATTTTGACTTGGCTACAAAAACTACAGGATCAAGGTTTGTATTTTTAAAGGAAAAAATAGCTCTTCTGGAGAGAGCTTTATCAAATTTCATGATTGATAAACATACTAGCGATAATGGATACACAGAAATTTCACCACCTCTCATTGCTTCCGAGAGCACAATGTATGGTACAGGCCAAATACCGAAATTTATCGATGATCAATTTGAAATTAAGCTTGATGATAAATCTGAGAGAAAGTTTTTAATACCAACTGCTGAAGTTATTTTAACAAATATGGTTAAAGGTAAAATATTAAATAAGAATGATTTACCATTAAGGTTAGTTGCTTCTACACCTTGTTTTAGAAAAGAAGCTGGTAGTTACGGCAAAGATACAAAAGGTATGATAAGACAGCATCAATTTTACAAAGTTGAATTAGTAAGTGTTGTCGAACCAGAAAATTGTAAAAATGAGTTAGAAAGAATGACAAATTGCGCAACTGGAATTTTAGACTCATTAAAATTACCTTATAGAAAAGTTGTTTTATGTACTGGAGATATGGGTTTTAGTGCTGAAAAAACATATGACATTGAAGTATGGATACCATCGGAAAATAAATATAGAGAAATTTCAAGCTGTTCATCTTGTGGGTCTTTCCAAGCAAGAAGAATGAAAGCTAGATACAAAAATGATAAAAGTGAAACAGTATTTTTAGGGACACTTAATGGTAGTGGTCTTGCTGTAGGCAGGACATTAATCGCAATATTGGAAAACTATCAACTTGAAGATGGGTCAATAAAAATTCCTGAAGTTCTTAGACCGTACATGAAAAATTTAGATAAAATTTCAATCAAATAGAAGTTGTTTTCAAATATCAATTAGTATAAAAAACAAATATAAAATTATGTCTAACTCTGGAATTGGTCAATTTATACCCCTAATACTTATATTTGTAATATTTTATTTTTTCTTAATTAGACCCCAACAAAAAAAAGCTAAAGAACACAAAACAATGGTCGAAAATCTTAAGCGAGGTGACAAAGTTATAACTTCAGGTGGAATAGTTGGAAAAGTTGATCGAATTATAGATAATGAAAAAGTCGAAGTTGAAATTGCTGATAATGTTAAAGTTGAGGTCGTAAGAGCAACAGGTATACAAGCACTACTTACTACTCAAGAAGTAAAAAAATAATTTACTAAACAAAGTGCTCAAATTTTCTAAAATTAATATTTTAATTACTACCTTATTGTCAATAATTGTAATTTTTTTTACTATTTCAAATTTCACTGAATTTGAAGATGAGTTTGTAAATAAAAAAATTAACCTTGGTTTAGACTTGCAAGGTGGTTCATATCTTTTGCTCAAAATCGATAACGATCCGGTAATCGTTAAAGAACTTCAAAACAAAGCCATTTCTTTAAAAAATGTACTAAAAGAAAATAATATAAGCATTTTTAATATTCGAGTGACAGATGATAAAAAAATTTTATTTTCGATAAATAAAAAGGATGCCGATAAACTTAACCAACTATTTAATGATAAAAACAGTATAGTTAATCCTTATTTTGATCAATTTAAATCCTTTCAATTTGAAATTGCAAATCAAGAAGGAAATTTTGAAATTTTTTTTTCAAAATATGGTTTAATACAATTAAAAACTTCATCCCTTGATCAGGCTATTGAAATTGTAAGAAGAAGAGTTGATGAAGTTGGAACAAACGAACCAAATATTTTAAAGAGAGGTAATGACAGGATATTAGTCGAATTACCTGGTTTAGATGATCCTATGCGAATTAAAAATCTATTAGGTAAAACTGCAAACTTATCTTTTAGATTTGTAACTCAAACCGATGAAGAAACGTTCGGAGCTGAAGAACTTGAATTTGAGGATGGTTCAGAGGTAGTCAAAGTCAGTAAGCGTATCATTGTAAGTGGTGAAAATCTTATTGATGCACAACCACGTATGGATAATCAAACAAATGAAACAGTTGTTACATTTGATTTTGATAGAGTTGGGGCTAAAAGATTTGGTAGGGCAACTACAAAAGGTATTGGTAAAAGATTAGCAATAGTTTTAGATGGTAAAATTATTAGTGCACCTGTCATTCAAGAGGCTATTGTTGCTGGTTCAGGACAAATTTCAGGTGGTTTTACTTTTCAATCAGCAACTGATCTAGCTTTGTTATTAAGATCAGGAGCACTACCAGCTCCATTAGAAATAATAGAAGAGAGAACAGTAGGTCCAGGATTGGGCCAGGACTCAATTAAATCTGGATTATCCGCGTTATTAATTGGTTTTATTTTAGTAATTACGTTTATGTTAATAAAATATAGAATTTTTGGAATAATTGCCAATGTTACCTTAATTTTAAATTTATTTTTTTTAGTAGGAATTTTAACACTTTTTGAAGCAACATTAACACTTCCTGGAATAGCAGGAATTATATTAACTGTTGGAATGGCAGTAGATGCAAATGTATTAATTTTTGAAAGAATTAAGGAAGAGATTAAAAATGAAAAAAATCAAATTATAGCTTTTGATGCTGGTTATAATAAATCTAGAAATGCTGTATTAGATGCTAATATCACAACGTTAATAGCTGCAATAATTTTATTTTTTCTCGGATCTGGGCCTATTAAAGGTTTTGCGGTAACTTTGGGTATAGGAATATTCACAACTTTATTCTCGGTATATTTTATAGCAAGATTGTTTACATCAATTTACGTAATTCGAAATAAAAACAAAGAGCAATTAATTTAATGATAAAAAATTTAAATTTTAACAAGTACTATAAATTGTTTAATATAATTTCTGTAGTATTAGTTATATTATCTTTAATATCTATACTATTCAAAGGTTTGAACTATGGAGTAGATTTTAAAGGTGGAACTTTAATTGAGCTCAGAATAAATGATAACCAAACAACTATTTCTAATTTACGAAGTGCTTTTAACAACATGAACCTAGGTGATGTTGCAATCAAAAATTTCGGAAATGATAATGACTATTTAATAAAATTTGTAAAAAAGGATAGAGATAAAAATTTAATCCAAAATATTAAAAAAGATCTTCAATCAAATATTGGGCCGGTTTTTGAATTTAGAAGGGTTGAAAGCGTAGGTCCAAAAGTTAGCGCGGAATTGCTTAATAAAGGGTTAATAGCAATAGCGGCATCTTTAGGAGCTATGCTTTTTTATATATGGATAAGGTTTGAATGGCAATTTAGTCTTGGGGCTATAATTGCATTATTCCATGATGTTATATTAACAATAGGAATTTTTTCATTGTTTAATATTGAAATAAATTTATCAATTGTAGCTGCCCTTTTAACAATTGTTGGATACTCAATGAACGATACTGTAGTAATTTTTGATCGAGTGAGGGAAAATTTAAAAAAACATATAAGTATTAAAATATTTGAATTAACAAATATTTCAATTAATGAAACACTGTCTAGAACTATAATTACTTCAGCTACTACACTGTTGGCATTGCTTTCAATATTTATCTTTGGTGGTGAAATTTTAAAAGGATTTTCTTTAGCAATGATTTTAGGTGTTATTTTTGGAACTTATTCATCAATTTACATTGCAAATCCAACATTAGTTTATCTAAAAGTATCTTATAAAACAGTTGTTAAAGAAGAAAAATAATTAGTAAAGGTTTTGCGCTGCAACCATCGATAATAGCATTGGTAATGATAGCAATGTGTTTGTTCTAGAAAAGAGCATTGCTGTTCTCGCAGATTTGGCTTTTAATTCAGGATCACACTCAACTATTCCCAAAGCTCTTTTTTGGTTTGGCCATATGACAAACCAAACATTAAACGCCATCACGAGTCCTAACCACATTCCAATACCTATTGCAGTGTTTCTTCCACCTCCTGAACCTATGCCTAAAGTCATCGATTCATGCAAATATCCATTCAGCCAACCTAAAATTAAACCAGAAAGTATTGTAGCTAATGCAGCCCATCTAAAATAGAATAACGCAGCAGGGGCTATTACTTTACCAATAGCTGGTTTATGCTCATCTGGTATTTTTGGCATATTAGGTATTTGAACGAAATTAAAATACCATAGTAAGCCTATCCACATTATTCCAACTACAACATGGATGTATCTGAACAACCAACTCCAGAAAATCCTATCAATATCAAATCCCTCGTTATTAAAAAAAAGACCTAAAAATAGAAGAATACTAATAGCTAGAGATGTGTGAATTGTTTTTGGTAAAGATGATAAGATTTTTCCCATAACTTAATATAGCATATTAGAATATATATATTAAGCGATTTTTTTAGATTTTGTAATTAGAAGATCTTTTAAAAATTGGCCGGTATAACTATCTTTTACTTTAACAATATCTTCTGGTTTTCCCTCTGCGATAATATTACCACCTTTAACACCACCATCTGGGCCCATATCAATAATATGATCTGCAGTTTTAATAACATCTAAATTGTGCTCAATCACTACAACTGTATTCCCTGTTGCAACAAAAGTATGAAGAATTTCTAAAAGTTTCTTAATATCATGTTGGTGTAAACCAGTAGTTGGTTCGTCTAAAATATATATTGTTCTACCAGTAGATCGCATTGATAGTTCTTTAGCTAATTTTATTCTTTGAGCTTCACCACCTGATAATGTCGTAGCTTGCTGTCCAATTTTGATATAACCTAAACCAACTTTTTTTAAGGTCAATAATTTAGTTTTAATAGAGGGAATATTTTCAAAATAATCACAACCCTCATCTACTGTCATATTCAAGACATCTGCTATACTTTTATCTTTAAATTTTATTTCAAGAGTTTCTCTATTATATCTACTACCTTTACACTCATCACAAGTTATATATACATCAGGAAGAAAATGCATTTCATATGTAATTACCCCATCACCCTCACAAGCTTCACATCTACCTCCTTTAACATTAAAAGAAAATCTTCCAGGTTTATAACCTCTACTTTTAGACTCTGGTAATGCAGTAAACCAATCTCTTATTGGACCAAATGCACCTGTATATGTAGCAGGATTGGATCTAGGTGTTCTTCCAATCGGTGATTGATCTATATTTATAATTTTATCAACTAGCTCAATACCTTTAAAACTTTTAAATGCCATAGGTATCTTTCTACTTTTGTTGTTATTCAAACTTAAGTTTAGAGCATTATATAAAGTTTGAAGAATTAAAGTTGATTTTCCACTTCCAGATACTCCTGTTACGCACGTGAAACATCCAAAAGGTATTTTTAAATTTACATTCTTTAAATTGTTTCCAGTAGCTCCACCAATTTCTAAAAATCTACCATTCTTAGCTAATTTTCTATTTTTTGGAATTGGTATAAATCTTTTATTTGAAAGATATTTTCCAGTAATACTATTTTCATTTTTAATAATTTCATTGTATTGACCCTCAGCGACTATTTCGCCACCCTTGCTTCCAGCCTCCGGTCCTAGGTCAATTATATGATCAGCATTTTCCATTGTCTCCGTATCGTGCTCAACAACTATAACTGTGTTTCCTAAATCCCTAAGTCTCTTAAGAGCATTTATTAATTTAACGTTATCTTTTTGATGTAGACCAATTGAAGGTTCATCGAGAACATAAAGTACACCCGTAAGCCCAGATCCTATTTGGGATGCTAATCTTATTCTTTGCGACTCACCCCCTGATAAGGTACCAGATTCTCTAGATAGTGTTAAATAATCTAGACCAACATTCATTAAAAAACTTAATCTTTCATTTATTTCCTTTAAGATATGTTCTGCTATTTTAAGTTCTTTTTGACTAAAATAAATTTCCAGTTCTTTAAACCATTTTTGGGCTTCAATAATAGATTTATTTGTTATTTCACTAATATGAAGGTCGTTAATTTTAACACATAGAGCTTCTTCTTTTAGTCTATGACCCTTGCATTGATCGCATTTTGTATCAGACTGGTATTGAGCTATTTCTTCTCTTTTCCAATCACTATCAGTTTCAAGGTATCGTCTTTCTAAATTATTTATAACACCTTCAAAAGTTTTTTTATGCGAATATTTTTCATAACCATCATCGTAAGAAAATTTTATTTCTTCTTCATCTGAACCATATAAAATAATATCTTTAATTTTTTTTGGTAATTTTTGCCATTTTTCATTTAAAGAAAAATCATAGTGTTTAGATAAAGAAGATAGTGTTTGAGCGTAATATAATGAAGAGGATTTGGACCAAGGTTCTATAGCCCCATCTGCTATAGACTTTTTCTCATTTGGGATTACTAGCTTTGGATCAACATTCAACTTTACACCTATACCTTCACATTCTTCACAAGCACCATATGGACTATTAAAAGAAAAAAGCCTTGGCTCTATTTCTTCAATTGTAAAACCACTCTCTGGACATGCAAATTTTGATGAAAATATTATTTTTTCAACTTTTCTATATTTTTTAGGCAATGTTTCATTTTCATACTCAACAAACAAAAGACCATTTGATAAATTTAAAGCTACTTCAATACCTTCAGCCAGTCTATTACCCAAGGATGAATTCAAAACAATTCTATCAATAAGAATGTAAATATCGTGTTTTATTTTTTTATTTAATTCAGGAACTTTATCAATCTCATGTAAAACACCATCTATTTTAATTTTTCTAAAACCTCTTTTTTTATAACCTAGTATTTCTTTTTTATATTCTCCTTTTCTTCCTCTTACTACTGGCGAATAAAGATAAATCGTGCTTTTTTTTGGTAATTCTTTTATTTTATCAACCATTTGTGTGATTGTTTGTGATTGAATTCTTTTACCTGTAAATGGAGAATAGGGTATACCAACTCTTGCATAAAGAACTCTCATGTAATCATATATTTCAGTAACAGTAGCTACTGTTGATCTTGGATTTTTGGATGTATTTTTTTGTTCAATAGATATTGCTGGACTTAGTCCCTCAATTAGATCCACGTTAGGTTTTTTCATTTTATCTAAAAATTGACGTGCATAAGCTGAAAGACTTTCGACATATCTTCTCTGGCCTTCTGCATAAATAGTATCAAAGGCAAGTGAAGATTTTCCAGATCCTGATAGACCGGTAATGACTACAAATTTATCCTTAGGTATTGATAAAGATATATTTTTTAAATTATGTTCTTTTGCCCCTTTAATAACTATGTTTTTAAGCATATTTTTAGTTGCTTTCAGTAAATAAAATTAATAATCACTCCTATACTATGATATAAATATAAAAAGATAATTTATATCTTCATTAAAATATTATGGCAGGAAGCTTAAATAAAGTACTATTAATTGGCCGTTTAGGCGCAGATCCAGAAATCAAGCAAATGGTTAATGGAAAAAGTGTAGCAAGATTGAGCTTAGCCACAAGTCAATCCTGGAAGGATAAAAATTCTGGAGAAAAAAAGGAAAAAACAGAGTGGCACCGAATTGTAGTTTTTAACGAGGGTTTAGTTAATGTTGTTCAACAATACCTGAAAAAAGGTGCTCAAATCTATGTTGAGGGCCAATTAACCACTAGAAAATGGAAAGACGAACAATCAGGACAAGACAAATATTCAACTGAAATAGTAATTCAAGGATACAATTCATCATTGACAATGTTAGGGGGCAGCAATCAAGCTAATAGCTTACCCTCTCAAGATAATGGAAAATCAGTTGAAGATACATCTCAAGATATTTCAAAAGATCTTGATGATGACATTCCCTTTTAGTTTTTATGCAAAAAATTCAGGATCTTAAAAATTCAAATATAAAATCCATAGCGATGTATGATGAGATGAGTTCGTCATATCTATCATATGCTATGAGTGTAATTGTTAGTAGAGCCCTTCCAGACGTACGTGATGGACTAAAACCAGTTCATAGAAGAATATTATACGCCATGTATAAAGGTGGTTTTGATTGGACAAAACAGTTTAGAAAATCTGCACGTGTAGTTGGAGATGTAATTGGTAAATATCATCCGCACGGTGACCAAGCAGTTTATGACGCTTTAGTAAGGATGGTTCAAGAATTTTCAATGAGCTTGCCTCTTATAGATGGTCAAGGAAATTTTGGATCTATAGATGGAGATCCGCCTGCTGCAATGAGATATACAGAAACAAAATTATCTAAAATCTCGCAGTATTTAATTGATGACATTGAAAAGCAGACTGTAAACTTTAAAAGTAACTATGACGAAACAGAAAAGGAACCAGTTGTGTTACCCGCTCAATATCCTAACTTGCTAGTTAATGGGGCCGGCGGTATTGCTGTAGGAATGGCGACAAGTATACCTCCACATAATTTGGGTGAAGTAATAAATGCAACTTTGGCATTAATAGATAATAAAGAAATTAAATTAAGTGAGCTGATGAAACATATTCCGGGTCCAGATTTTCCTACAGGCGGCACAATTATAGGAAAGAATATAATTAAGGAAGGTTATAAAACAGGAAGAGGTTCTTTTAAAATTAGAGGTGATATTAACATAGAACAAAGAAAAAATGGAAAGGAAAGAATAGTTATCACATCAATACCTTATCAAGTAAACAAATCATCTTTAAATGAAAGAATTGTTGAATTAGTAAGAGATAAAAAAATTGAGGGAATAAGCGATATTAGAGACGAGTCAAACAGAGAGGGAATTAGAGTTTCAATAGATTTAAGACGGGGTGTCGAGCCAGAAACTGTAAAAAGACAACTTTACAAGTTTACATCTATTGAGAGTTCTTTTGGTTTTAATACTCTCGCTATAGTAAAACAGAAACCACAAACTTGTTCATTAAAAGACTTTTTAGAAAATTTTTTATCTTTTAGAGAAGATGTAGTCACGAAAAGGACTAAATTTGATTTAAAAAAAGCTGAGGATAGAGCACATATTCTTATAGGTTTATCCGTATCAATTGAAAATTTAGATAAAATTATTAAAATTATAAGAAACTCCGAAACACCAGAGGATGCGCGCAAAGGATTAATTTCTAATAAGTGGAAAATTAACAAATCCATAAAATTTATAAAACTTGTTGAAAGCAAAAAAATTTCTGGCAGCTATACCTTATCTTTATCTCAAGTAAACTCAATTTTAGAACTTAGATTGCAAAAACTTACAGCAATGGGTATTAATGAAATTGAAGACGAAATCAACAAATTATCCAGTATGATTAATTATTATAAAAAAATAATTAATTCAAAAAAAGAATTAATGAAAGTGATAAGTTCTGAACTTAAAACAATTAAAGATAAATATTCAGAACCAAGAAGAACAAAAATTATTGACGCTGTTTTAAATTACGATATTGAAGAAACTATTCAAAAAGAGTCAGTATTAATTACTGTCACTTTGCAGGGTTATATAAAAAGAAGTTCATTAAGTAATGTAAAAAAACAAAAAAGAGGCGGTAAAGGTAAATCTGGTATAAAAACAAGATACGAAGATTCTGTTGTTCAAACATTATCAGTAAATACACATACATCTGTCTTATTTTTTTCAACAGAAGGTTTGGTATATAAAATTAAAGCCTGGAAAATACCTGAAGGTACTGCAATTTCTAAAGGTAAATCTTTATTTAATATATTGCCACTCAAAAATCATCAGTCAATAAGTTCCATCATGCCTTTTCCTGATGAAAAATCAGAAATTAAAAATATGCATATCGTTTTTGCAACAAGTAAAGGGAAAATTCGAAAAAATAGTCTTGAAGACTTTCAATCTATAAATACAGCAGGTAAAATCGCTATGAAACTAGATAATGATGATAAAATTATAGGTGTCAAAATCTGTGATGATGATAAGGATATAGTTTTAAGTACAAAATTAGGTAAATGCATTCGTTTTGAGTCAAAAAAGCTTAGAATTTTTAAAGGTAGAGCATCAAAGGGAATTAGGGGAATTAATTTAGGACAGAATGATAGTATTGTATCTTTGTCCATTATTAATCACGATAAAAAATCAAAGAATAATGGAAAAAATGGTACTAGTAATAAAGCTGAAATAATCGCAAAAGAAAAATTTATTTTATCAATAACTGAAAATGGTTATGGCAAAAGATCGTCTCATTACGACTTTAGAGTAACAAATAGAGGTGGTAAGGGAATAATTGGAATTGTAAATTCACAAAGAAACGGTAATGTTTCATCCTCGTTTCCAGTAGTCGAAGGTGATGAAATATTGATATCGACAAATACTGGTAGAGTTATCAGGGTTGCAGTTAAAGAAATTAGAGTTGCTGGAAGAAATACACAAGGTGTAAGAATTATTAAACTTTCAGGTGATGAAAAAGTTGTATCTGCAATAAAAATAGATGATAATTTAATTTAATGAAAAGATATGCTTTATATCCTGGAACTTTTGACCCCATAACATATGGACATATAGACCTGATTAGGAAAGGTCTTAATATTGTTGATACAATAATTGTAGCGATTTCAGAGAATAGTAATAAGAATTATTTATTTGATGCATCGGAAAGACTTATCATAGTTAAAACTGCATTATACAAAGATTTAAAACTTAGTCCATCTAAAGTAAGAGTAATAACCTTTAAATCTTTAACAACATCTTTGTGTAAAAAAATGAAATCTAAAATTATATTACGTGGACTTAGAGCGGTTTCCGATTTTGAGTATGAATATCAATTAGCTGGTATGAATAAAAAATTAAATAGTGAAATTGAAACCATGTTCTTAATGTCTGATATAGAAAATCAAATAATTTCATCCAACTTTGTAAAAGAAATAATTGAACTGGGTGGAAATATAAAAAAATTTACGACACCCAGTACTGTAAAAGCTTTAAAAAAAAAATATGTATAAATTTTCTTTATTTATAGTTTTGTTTTTTTTTTTATTTAACAATCTAACCGCAAAGGAGAATACTATGATATTAAAACTTAAAAATGGAGAGGTAGAAATTGAATTGTTTGAGGATGTAGCGCCTAAACATGTTGAGAGGATAAAAAAATTAGCAAATGAGGGTAAATACGACAATGTAGTTTTTCATAGAGTAATTGATGGTTTTATGGCTCAGACAGGTGATGTACAATTTGGAAATTCATCTTCAGCACAATTTAATATAGAAAGAGCCGGCATGGGTGGATCAGACCTTCCAGACTTAAAGGCAGAATTTAGCAATCTTCCACATTTAAGAGGTACACTTTCAATGGCTAGATCATCAGATCCTAATAGCGCTAATAGTCAATTTTTTATTTGCTTTGATGATGCACCACACTTAGATCGTAATTATACAGTTTTTGGTAAAGTTACTAAAGGCATGGAGTTTGTAGATAAGATTAAAAGAGGAAATGGACCAAATGGATCTGTATCTGATCCAGATATGATTATTAGTTTTAAGTCAAAATAAAACGATAGCTTAGTTTGAATAAGTTCTCTTTCAAAGTCCTTTCAAAAGACAACTATGCAAGAAATGGTATAATAAATACTTTTAGAGGAAAGATACACACACCTGTATTTATGCCGGTTGGAACACAGGCAACAGTAAAAGCTGTAACGATAGACAATATTATTAAAACTGGAAGTAAAATTATTTTAGCTAACACTTATCATCTAATGATTAGACCCGGTCTGGATAGAATAAAGAAAAGCAAAGGCCTTCATAAATTTATGAATTGCAAATTACCAATATTAACTGACTCAGGTGGTTTTCAGGTTATGTCTTTAGCCAAACTAAATAAAATTGATAGAGAGCAAGGTGCAATCTTTAATTCACATATTGATGGAAAAAAATTTATATTAAGTCCAGAGGAAAGTATAAAAATTCAAAAAGGTTTAAATTCTGATATCGTAATGGTGATGGACGAGTGTCCAAAAAAAAATGACGATAAAAATAAAATCAAAGAATCTTTAGATCTTTCAATGTATTGGGCAATAAGATCTAAAAAAGCATTTGGTATAAATAAGCAAAAGGCCTTATTTGGTATTGTTCAAGGTGGTTTATTTAATGATTTACGTCTAGAGTCATTAGAAAAGCTTATTAATATTAATTTTGATGGTTATGCCATTGGAGGCTTGGCTGTAGGAGAAACACAGAATGAAATGTTTAACGTTTTAGACTCAGTCAAAGATTATATGCCAGAAAATAAACCAAGATATTTAATGGGTGTTGGCACCCCCTCAGATATTTTAGGCGCTGTCAAAAGAGGTATTGATATGTTTGATTGTGTATTACCGACAAGATCAGGTAGGACAGGTTTAGCATTTACTTGGCAGGGGAGAATAAATCTAAGAAATTCAAAATATAAATACGATAATTCTCCTTTAGATAAAAGTTGTGAAAAATTTGACTTAAACAAGTATTCAAAAAATTATTTAAATCATTTATTTAATTCTAATGAAATATTAGCTTCAATGTTACTAACACTACATAATATAAACTTCTATCAAGAATTGATGCAAGCAATAAGACATAATATAAAAAAAGGAACTTTTGAAAGCTTCTATAGGAAATATTTTAACAAATTATGATACCTTTTAAACATTGATTATATTTTAAAAAAGATTATATAAGAGGTTCTTTGGGCCGTTAGCTCAGTTGGTAGAGCAATTCCCTTTTAAGGAATGGGTCGTTGGTTCGAGTCCAACACGGCTCACCATTATTGGTGAGTTCCCTAACTGATTTCAATAGGCGGATATTTTAAAGTAATTTCGTTCATCCATTCATTAATTTGATTTATTCTGTTAGTTGATGATGGATGTGTACTCATAAATTCAGGTGGTTCCTTACCTTTATTTGCGTCTCTCATTCTTTCCCAAATTTTTGTAGTTTCTCTAATATCAAAACCTGACAAAGATGAAAAAATTAATCCCAAATAATCTGCTTCAGACTCTTGCTTTCTACTAAATGGATTCATTAATCCTAATTGTGCCAATAGACCAACAGTATCCATTCCTGTGGTTCTATTCACTTGACTTATTTTTCCACCAGTCAAAATATCAGTTATTTGAAAAGTGGTATTTATCAATACGCTTCTACTAGCTCTTTCAACTGAATGTTTGGCAACAGCATGAGCAACTTCATGCCCCATTACTGCTGCTAGTCCGTTTTTATTTTTAGTAATATCTAATAAACCTGTGTAAACTGCAATTTTTCCTCCAGGCATACACCAGGCATTCTTAATTTTTTTGTTATCTATTAAAATATATTCCCATTGAAAATTTAAAGTTGGGTCTTTAATATTTTGTTGGTAGAAGTATTCACTAATAGAGTCTTCCATTTTTTTTCCGATTTCTTTAATTTCATTAAGTTTAAAGCCAGTTGTAATAAGTTTTTCTTTTTCTTTTACTTTTTCATATATTTGAGCGGCTTGAGCATTTAACTTAGATTCAGGAATTAATTTTAACTGCTTTCTGTCAGTAATTGGTGCTGTTGTGCATGAATTTAGTAAAAATCCACCACAACTACAACCTATATACTTTATAAAATTACGCCTATTCATTTTGAATTAGATTTTAAAATCATAATATTATAGTATCAATAACATCATTAATAATAAAAATGAAAAAAAAAAATTCAATATTTAATAGACTTAGAAATTATTTTATTGCTGGAATTGTAGCAATTATACCAATAGGCATAACTTTATACCTAACAATGTTTATCATTGATGTTTCGTCAAAGTTAATACCAAATGAAATAAATCCAAATAATTACTTACCTTTTTCGATACCGGGATTAGAGATTTTTTTATCTATAATTATAATCACATTTATCGGGGGACTTTCTGTATCATTTGTTGGAAAAAAAATATTACAATTTATTAATGATTTATTTAAAAAAATACCTTTTTTAAGGACAATATATTCAGCAATTAATCAAATGACTGAAAGTTTCACAAATAAGGATAAAGATAAAAAAAGTGTAGTATTGGTTGAGTATCCACGAAAAGGAAGTTGGGCAGTTGGATTTGCCACAAAAGATAATGAAGGAGAAATATCAAAAAAAACCAATTCAGATCTTGTGAACGTTTTTGTACCAACAACGCCAAATCCTACTAGTGGTTTTCTTTTAATGTTTCCTAAAAAAGAAATAATATACCTTGATATGACTTTTGAAGAAGCGTCAAAATTTATTGTATCAGCGGGTACATCAAACACAAAATAATTTATACTATGTCGTTTAATATGTCAGCACGATCGTAAAGTTTTAATAAAGGTAAATACTTATTTAAATTTTCATTTAAGGCTTCAATTTTTTTAACTTCATTTTCTGCAAGAAAAAATAAATCTTCATTCTGAATTGGATCAGCCAATCTAAAGTTTTTAATGCCACTTTGTTTAAAACCTAATAAATCTCCATATCCTCTTAATTTCATATCTTCTTCAGATATTTTAAATCCATCATTACTTGATTTTAAAATGTTAATTCTTTTTTTTGCGTTTTTACTTAAATTTGTTTTAAACATTAAAATACAAAAAGATTCTTTAGAACCACGACCAACCCTTCCTCTTAACTGGTGAAGTTGTGATAGACCAAATTTATTTGCATTCTCAATTATAATCACATTAGCATTTGGAAAATCAATACCTACCTCTATGACTGTCGTTGATACAATTATATCAATTTTCTTATTTAAAAAATCAGACAGGATTTTATCTTTTTTAAAACTACCCAATTCTCCATGAAGTATACCAACCCTGTTTTTAAATATTTTTTTTAAAAAATCATACCTTTTAATAGAAGATTGATGATCAACCTTTTTTGACTCCTCTATTAATGGACACACCCAAAAGATTTGATTTCCGTTAAAAATTTGTTTTTTAACAAAACTAAGAATTTCATTTATATTTTTTTCATTTTTGCTGTAGGTTTTAATTTCTTTTCTATTTTTTGGTTTAGACTTAATAATAGAGGTATCCATGTCACCGTACATTGTCATAATCATTGTTCTTGGTATTGGTGTAGCTGACATAACCAAAACATCACAATTTTTTCCTGCTTTATCTGACAATTTTTTTCTTTGTTTAACACCGAATTTGTGTTGTTCATCTATAATTATTAGACCTAAGTTTTTATATTTAATTTTTTCTTGAAAAAGAGAATGTGTACCGATTATAAGATCGATTTTTCCCTGAGATAAATCATCTAAAATAGTTTTTCTTTCTTTACGGTCGGTTTTACTGGTCAATAATCTAATTTTAATATCATTATTAAATATCTTTTGAGCTAAATTATAATGTTGTATAGATAAAATTTCAGTAGGTGCCATAAATGCTACTTGGAATTTACTTTGTATTACATTTAAACAAGCAATTAATGAAACTATTGTTTTACCACTTCCAACATCACCCTGTATCAGTCTAAACATTTTCCTATCAGATTTTAAGTCTTTATTAATTTCACCAATAGATTTGAGTTGATCCTCTGTTAATTTAAAATTTATTCTTTTAATTACGGATTTTATTGACTCATCATTAAATACTTTTTTAACTTTTTT
Organism: uncultured Pelagibacteraceae bacterium; assembly: GCA_902636025.1. Lineage (GTDB taxonomy): Bacteria > Pseudomonadota > Alphaproteobacteria > Pelagibacterales > Pelagibacteraceae > Pelagibacter. The sequence goes on along the minus strand of CACPQG010000006.1, from coordinate 5,866 downwards.
TATTTTTTTTATTTTTTTTCTAATATTAGAGCTAATCAAAAAATTCGAGAGAATTTCATCAAATATAAGTCTATATAAAAAATTACCTTTTTTGTTTAAATTTTTGGGATCATGAAGCTGAATTATAGAATTTTTCCAAGAAATATTATTGAATTTTTTTGCAATATCATAGCTCAACCATTCATCTAAATCTGGCAAATTTTTTAGTACTTCATTTATTATTTTTTGATATTTTTTTTCGTTTATGCCTTCTGTGAGACTATATTTAGAATAAATTTTTTTTATGGATTTTTCATCAGATGATATGTGTGTAGGATTTACAATTTGATATTTTTTATTAAAAAAATTTATTTTTCCATTAATTGTTACTTTTTGATTTATAGGTAATATTTTTCTAATATATCCTTCGTAACTGTTAAAAAATACACATTCAATTTTACCTGTTTGGTCTTCACAAATAACTTTATTTGGTAAATTTCTAATGCGGGGAAAATTATATTTTTTAACAATAACGTTAATAGTCTGAGTTTTTCCAACTTCTAATTCATTTATTTTGAAAGCATTACTTCTGTCTATAAAATCCCTCGGCAGATTCCAAAGAAGATCAAAAATTGTATTTATACTCTTTTTTTTTAGTAAATTGGCTGTTTTATCACCTATGCCAATTATATTATTTATATTAGAAAGTAAGTATTCTATACCATTCATGTTTTATTTATACAACTATGTCACAAAATAAAGAAGATATTAAAAATAAAATTATTTATAGAAGTTGTTATAGAGGTACTAAAGAAATGGACCAATTAATGACTAGTTTTGTAAAATCTATAATTAATAGTCTTAATCATGAAGAATTAATAAAATTAGATAAATTTGTAAATTATGACGATGAAATTTTAAAATCTTTAAAAAAAAAAGAATCAAATATAAATATAGAGCCTGATATTTTATTTATATTAAAAAAATTTCAAAAATTTTAATTATGGCGGAGAGACTGGGATTCGAACCCAGGAAAGAGTTGCCCCTTTGCCGGTTTTCAAGACCGGTGCTTTCAACCGCTCAGCCATCTCTCCTATGAGGTCTTTTACGATTATTAATATATATTTCAAGAACAAAATAGTTTAATTCAGTAATTAAAGTGTCTAAAAATAATAATTTTAATAAAGGTATTTTTTTAACCGCCGCTGGTTCGTTTTGGTGGGGTCTTATAGGCGTCATCTATTTTAAATATATTGCTTTTGCTGGACATATAGAAGTTGTAATACATAGAAGTTTATGGACAACTGTAATGCTTATATTAACTTCAATTCTTTTCTCAAAATATAATAAAATTACAAATATTATTAGAAATAAAAAATATGTACTTGTACTTTTTTTCTCAGGTATTTTAATTTTTGTAAATTGGGCTGTATGGATTTATGCAATTTCAACAGACCGTGTCATTGACGCAAGTTTTGGATATTTTATTATGCCAATAATAAGTATTTTCTTAGGATATTTTTTTTTTAAAGAAACTTTGAGTAGAAAAGGAAAAATTTCAGTTTCAATTGTTTTTTTTTCAGTTTTCTTTTTAATATTATCAGACTCTAATTCAATACCTTGGGTTGGACTTATCGTTGCTATTAGCTGGAGTTTTTATAACCTTTTGAGAAAAAAGATAAATGTTGAAACTGACATTGGTCTTTTAATAGAAAGTTTGTTTATTTTGCCAGTCATTTTAATTGCATTTTATTTTATTGTTCAAAATAATGTAAATGATTTTAATTTTTCGAATCCAAAACTAATGTTCATTTTTATGCTCGCAGGTCCAATGACAGTGATACCATTATATTTATATGTTAGGGGTGTTGAACTATGCGGACTTGGTCCGACTGGTATGATATTTTATATAACACCTACATTGCAGTTTTTACTTGGATATTTTCTATATAATGAACCATTAAATACTCAGAAGTTAATTAGTTTTATTTTTATTTGGATTGCTGTATTTATTTATTTAAAAGATCTTTATGAAATTAATTAAAAACTTTTTTTTTATATTAATCTATCTTATTTTGAGTAGTAGTTCATCTTATTCTTATACATTTGACCAATGGAAAAAAGATTTCAAAAAACTCGCATTGTCTGAAGGAATTTCTGAAGATACAGTTGACAGTATAATGATTAATGCAAATTTTTTGCCTAAAGTTATTGAATATGACAGATATCAACCTGAATTTTACGAGGATACGAAAACTTACATCTCAAAAAGAGCATCAAAAAAAAAAGTTCTGTCAGGTTTAAATTATTATAAAAAAAATACTCAAATAATAAATAATGTTGACAAAAATTTTAAAATTGAAAAAGAATTACTTCTTGCGTTAATGGGTATAGAGACAAACTTTGGAAAATATTTGGGAAAAATGGACATTATTTCATCATTGTCAACCTTAAGCTTTGATAAAAGAAGAAGTGAGTTCTTTACAAACGAATTATTAATAATACTAAAATTGATTGATACAGAAGTTGTTGAACCGTCATTGTTGTTTGGATCTTGGGCTGGGGCTTTTGGAAATTTTCAATTTATGCCTTCAACAATTGAGAGATATGCAATTGACTATAACGAAAATAATATTGTAGAACTAAAAAATAATTCAGATTCATTCGCGTCTGCAGCAAACTATTTGAATAAGATGGGATGGAAAAAAAATGCTCCATGTTTTAAAAAAGTGTCTTTAAAGTTAAATGTACCTAAAAAAATTCTTAATACTTCAGCTAGAAAATTAAAAAATAAAAAAAAATTAAAATATTATAAAAAATATATAAATGATGTTTTAGATTTTGATGAAAACTTAATTGTTGCTATTATTACACCTGATGCAGATATTGTTGACAATCCTAAATTAAATGATCCGGCTTACATAGTATTTCAAAATTACGAATTAATACTTAAATGGAATAGATCATTAAGATTTGGACTAGCTGTATGTACATTAAAGGATAAATTAAAGCATGTACTATAAAGTTTTTATTTTTTTTTTAATTCTTTTGTCTTCGTGTGTGAATAATATAAAAAATCAAACTTCTCAAATACAACAAATACAAAATAAATTTTATAATTCTGGTTTCACATTAATTTATAACGATAAATTAGTTTCCGATAAATTAATAAGTAAAAAAATGAATGATAGGGATTTAATAATTTTCCAAAAAAATCTTAAAAAGGGTACATCAGTAAAATTATTAAATCCTATTAATGACAAAAGTATTATCGCTCAAGTAGGTAAAAATTCAATTTATCCAAATTTTAATAATTCGGTTATATCTAAAAGAATAGCATCAGAACTTGAAATTAACCCTAAAGAGCCATTTATCATTATTGAGGAAATAGTTCACAATAGTACTTTTATCGCTAAAAGAGCAAAAACTTTTAAAGAGGAAAGGAAAGTAGCGAACAAAGCTCCAGTTGAACAAATCATGGTTAATGATCTTAATAAAGACGTAAAAGTAAAAAATAAATTAACTCTTAGTGAATTTAATTATTCAATTAAAATTGCTGATTTTTACTTTATTGACTCTGCAAAAACAATGCAATTTAAAATTATTGAAGAATCGACTATTAAAGATGTAAATATTAGAGAATTATCAAAAAATAAATTCAGAGTGATTTTAGGCCCTTATTTGGATTTAAACTCTCTTCAAAAAGAATATAATAAACTTGAAAAATTTAAATTCGAAAATATAGAAATAGTTAGAAATGTCTTATAAAAAAATTGTATTTTCAACGTTACTGATTGTTATTTTCAATTTCAAAGCATTTGCTTTTGATATAAAAGCACCATCTGTAGTTTTGCAAGATTATTTGTCAGGTGAAATTTTATTTGAAAAGGACGCAGATAGAGAGATATATCCAGCATCTATGACCAAAATAATGACAAGTATTATTGCATTTGAAATGCTAAAAAATGGAGAATTGAGTTTAGATGAAAAATTTTTAGTATCTGAAAAAGCATGGAAACTATCTACTGCTGGATATTCGTCAATGTTTATTATGGTTGGAGACCAAGTATCCGTTGAAGACTTGCTTCGTGGTATAATTGTTGCATCTGGTAATGATGCATGTATAGCACTTGCAGAGGGTATAGCGGGTTCAGAAGAGGAATTTGCAATAATTATGACATCAAAGGCTAAAGAAATTGGTATGCTTAATACCAATTTCTCAAATTCATCTGGAATAAATGATCCAGATAATTATTCAACACTAAAAGATATTTTAATTATGTCAAATTATCTCATTAAAAATTTTCCTAATTATTATACATATTTTAGTGAAGAAGAGTTTACTTGGGACAGAACAGGTGGTGATCCTATTACGCAGGGTAACAGGAATCCTTTGTTATATAAAAACATAGGTGCTGATGGAATTAAAACAGGATATCTCGCAGTCGAAAAATATTCGTTAGCCTCTTCTGTCGAAAGAAATGGTAGAAGACTCGTTGCAGTTGCAAGTGGCTTTAAAACTAAAAAAGATAGATCTAAAGAGTCTATGAAGCTTCATATGTGGGGTTTCACAAATTTTGATACTATAAAAGTATCTGAGAATCAAGATAGTATCGGTGAATTTGAGGTTTGGTTAGGCAAAGAAAATAGGGTAGATGGTTATGTAAAAGATAACGTTTATAAAACCATAAAAAAAGGTAGAAAAAAACTTTTTAAAGTTAAAATTGAATATGACGGACCAATAAAAGCTCCCATAATAAAAGATCAGAAATTAGGAAAAATGAAAATTTTTTATAATAATGAATTAATAGATGAACATGATGTTTTTGCAAAAAATAAAGTAGATAGAGTTAATTTATTATCAAGACTTGCTAGATCTATTAACTATTTAATATGGGGTGATGTCTAAAAAACCCATTATTGTATTTGAAGGAATAGAGGGTTCTGGAAAAACGTACCATATTAATAATGTCGTAAGATTTTTAAAAAAAAAGAAAATTAAATTTATCAAAATTAGAGAGCCAGGAGGGGATAAAAACTCTGAAAAAATAAGAAATTTAATTTTAAATAGTAAGTCAAAGTTACATCCATTTACAGATTTATTACTTTACTTAGCTGCAAGGAATGAAAATATAGAAAATAATATTAAAAAAAACTATAAAAAAAAAGTTATTCTTTTTGATAGATTTATCGATTCATCAATCGCTTATCAGCATTATGGTATGGGATTAAATTTGAAAATAATTAAATCTATAAATAATTTCTTATTAGGCAAGATAAAAATTAATTACACATTTTTACATATTGTAAGTATTAAAAACATGAAAAGTCGTCTGAAAATAAGAAAAAAATTAAATAAATACGATAAATTCAATACATCTTTTTATTCAAAAGTACAAAAAGGTTTTATTGAAGTATCAAAAAAAAAATCAAGATACTTAATTATCGACTCCAACAAAGATATTGAAACTAACAAAAAATTAATTTTGAACAAAATTCAAGAATTGATTTTAAAGAAAAAATGAACATTAAATTAAATAAAAATTTATATGGATTTGATGATTTATTTAATCAGTTAATAGAGTTAGATAATGTCTCAAAATTACCAAGTAAATTTTTAATATCTGGTGAAAAAGGTATTGGTAAATTTACTTTTGCATATCATTTGATAAATTTTTTCTTATCTAAAAAAGAAGAATATAAATATGATATTAAAAACTATAAAATAAATGATAAAAACAAATCATTCCAATTAGTTTCCAAAAACTGTCACCCTAATTTTTTTTTGATCGATGTTGATCAAGGTAAATCTAATATAAGTATTGATAGAGTTAGAAGTTCATTTGATTTTATTAATAAATCATCATTAAATAACGAGAAAAGATTT
>CACPQG010000005.1 GCA_902636025.1 uncultured Pelagibacteraceae bacterium | reverse complement strand
AGTTCCAAGAGCAGGATCTAACTTATCAAATATTTCACAAGGTGGAACAGCATTTAAAACTGGCTTAAGTAAAAAAGAATTAAAAATTTCCTCATTAATTGGCAAAAGTTTATTAAAAGATAAAATTTATTTTGCAGGAATAGATTTAATTGATGGTTACCTCATTGGAGATATAAATGTTACTTCTCCAACTGGATTACCTCAGTTTAAAGATCTTACAGGAAACAATTTAGCAAAAGATTTTTGGGACGGTTTAGGTTTAAAATAATCCTTCTATATCACCTTTTTTATTTAGTTTAATTTTATCAGCGGCAGGAACTCTTGGTAAACCAGGCATTGTCATAATTGATCCACAAACTACAACAATAAACTCAGCACCAGATGATAATCTTACTTCTCTTATAGAAATTTCATGACCTGTAGGAGCTCCTTTTAATTTAGGATCAACTGAAAAACTGTACTGAGTTTTAGCTATACATACAGGTAATTTTCCATATCCATTATCCTCAAATATTTTTAACTGTTTTTTGACATTTTCATCTGAAGTAATTGAACTTGCTTTGTATATCTCTTTTGCAATAGTTTCCACTTTGCTCCACAATGATTGATTATCCTTATATAAAAACTTAAAATTTTTCTTTTTTGAAACTTTGCATATCTTAACAACTTTTTTAGCTAAATCTTTTGCACCCTTTCCACCATCTGCCCAATGTGTAGACTCGCTGACTTCAACTTTTTGACTTTTGCAAAAATCCTTTACAGCGGATATTTCTTTTTTTGTATCTAAAATGAAACTATTAATAGCTACAATTGGCGTTAATCCAAATTTTTTTATATTACTTATGTGTCTTTCCAAATTTACTAATCCTTTTTTTAGTGCTTCGACATTTTCGTTTTTTAAATTTTCTTTTTCAACACCTCCATGCATTTTTAATGCTCTTATTGTTGCAACAATAACCACACAACTTGGCTTTAAATTTGATTTTCTACATTTAATATCTAAAAATTTTTCAGCACCTAGATCTGCGCCAAACCCAGCCTCTGTAACAACATAGTCAGCAAGTTTTAAAGCAGACTTTGTTGCAATTACTGAATTACATCCATGCGCAATATTAGCAAAAGGTCCTCCATGGATTAATGCGGGATTATTTTCTAAAGTTTGGGTTACGTTTGGTCTTATTGCATCTTTTAAAAGTACAGTCATTGGTCCTTGGGCATTTAGATCTTTTGCATAAATAGGTTTGCCATCGGTATTGTATGCGATTGTTATATTTCCGATTCTTTTTTCTAAATCTTTTAAATCATTTGATAGGCAAAAAATTGCCATGACCTCTGATGCAACTGTAATATCAAAGCCATCTTCTCTAGGGAATTCTTTTGCAACACCTTTAGTATTTATATTTATGAATCTTAAAGCTCTGTCATTCATATCCATAACTCTTTTCCAAACAATTCTATTATCATCAATTTTAAGTTTGTTACCCCAATATATGTGATTATCAATTAATGCAGATAGCAAATTGTGAGCTGATGTAATGGCATGAAAGTCTCCAGTAAAATGTAAATTAATTTGTTCCATAGGTACTACTTGAGCATAACCTCCTCCAGCAGCCCCTCCCTTCATACCAAACGATGGTCCGAGACTAGGCTCTCTTAAACATACTATTGATTTTTTACCAATTTTGTTAAGCCCATCATGTAAACCAACAGAGGTAGTTGTTTTTCCCTCTCCCGCAGGAGTAGGAGTAATAGCGGTTACTAAAATTAGATGTCCATCTTTTTTATTTTTTAATTTATTTAAGTATTCAAGGTTTATTTTAGCAATATGTCTACCCATAGGACTAAAGCTGCTATTATTATCAGGAACTTTGATTTTGCCTAAAATATCCTTAATAGGCTTCATTTTTGCAGCTCTTGCTATTTCGATGTCTGATTTGACTGCGCCCATATATGCTTTCTTTAAGCTTTATATTATGGAACAGATTTCTATACTTTATTATATAATTTTTAAAGAAATAAATTAAAATTAGTTATAATAATTTATGCAAAAATATTCATTTTTAAGCTTAATAAAAAATGCATTCTCTGGTCATAAAGGTTGGGAAGTTGCTTGGAAAGATCCAACACCAAAAAAAGAATATGACGTCGTCATAATTGGTGGTGGGGGTCATGGCTTAGCCACAGCATATTATTTAGCTAAAGAACACAAAATTACAAATATTGCTGTTATAGAAAAAGGATGGATTGGTGGTGGAAACGTTGGGAGAAATACAACTATTATAAGATCAAACTATATGCACGATGAAAATGGTCTTTTTTACGAGAAAGGGATGGATTTGTGGAGAAGCATGTCTCAAGATTTAAACTTTAATATAATGTTCTCTCCAAGAGGAATTATAAATCTTGCGCATTCTGATGCACAAATGAATGCATATGCAAGAAGAGGAAACTCTATGAGATTAAATGGTATTGATGCAGTATTGCTCGATCGGGAAGAAGTAAAAAAGAAAGTTCCAGTTTTAGATTTTTCTGACAATGTTAGGTTCCCAATATTTGGCGCATTGATGCAACCTAGTGCTGGAACTGCTAGACACGATGCCGTTGCCTGGGGCTACGCAAGACAAGCTGACTCAATGGGAGTAGATATAATCCAGCATTGTGAAGTTACTGGGTTTGATATTAGTAATGGAAAAATGAAAGGAATTAAAACCTCAAGAGGAGATATTAAAACTAAAAAAGTTGGTTTATGTGTTGCTGGTAGCACCTCAATTTTAGCAGAAATGTTAAATATGACATTACCAATTGAAACTCATTTACTGCAAGCTTGTGTTTCTGAACCAATCAAACCAATTCTTGATCATGTAGTAACTTTTGGTGCTGGACATTTTTATTGTAGTCAATCTGACAAAGGTGAGATGGTAATGGGTGGAGATTTGGATGGATATAATAGTTATGCGCAAAGAGGAAATTTACCAACACTTCAACATGTATTGACAGAAGGAATTGCGATGTTCCCATTTTTAAGTAAGTTAAATATGCTAAGAACCTGGGGTGGCATAATGGATATGTCAATGGATGGATCACCAATAATTGACAAAACTCATATTGCAGGATTGTATTTAAATTGCGGATGGTGTTATGGTGGATTTAAAGCAACACCAGCATCAGGTTTTACTTTTGCACATACAATAGCACAAGATAGAGTTCACGAATTAAACGCTGGTTTTAGACTAGATAGATTTAGCACTGGTCATCTCATAGATGAAAAAGGTCTTGGAACAAAAACTTGGATTTCTTAAATGCTTTACATCAAGTGCCCACATTGTGGATTACGATCTCAAAATGAATTTGCTTATGGTGGAGATGCCTCAGTAAAAAGACCAGAACTTAACAAAGAAATTTCAGATCAAGAGTGGGATGAATTTGTATATTTAAGAAAAAGCCCAAGAGGAAAACATTTAGAACTTTGGCATCATGTATCTGGATGTAGACAATGGATAAAAGTTCTTAGAGATACCTCAACACATGAAATATTTAATACTTATAAATCAGAAGAAAAAGTTGGATAATGGTACAGAGTTATAGATTAGACAAAATCGGATTAGTAAATAGAGAAAAAAAACTTTCATTTAAATTTAATGGAAAAAAATATTTTGGCTATGAGGGAGATACATTGGCATCTGCTTTAATTGCTAATGGTGTTCATTTAGTTGGAAGAAGTTTCAAATATCATAGACCAAGGGGTTTTTTTGGTGCAGGTGTTGACGAGCCGTACGCTATTGTTCAATTATATAGAAATGGCGAAACAGAACCAAACGTAAGAGCAACTGAACAGGAATTATTTGAGGGTTTAGAGGCGAAGAGCGTAAATTGTTGGCCAAGTGTAAATTTTGATATTGGTGCAATAAATAATTTTTTAAATATATTTTTACCAGCAGGTTTTTATTACAAAACGTTTATGTGGCCGAGAAGCTTTTGGTACAGAATATACGAACCATTTATCAGAAAAGCAGCAGGTTTTGGCGTTGCATCAAAAGAACATGACAAGGAAAGATATGAACATAAATATGAGTATTGTGATTTATTAATTGCTGGATCTGGACCCTCTGGATTGGCAAGTGCTTATGCTGCAGCAAAAAATGGTGCAAGAGTTATTCTTGCTGAAGATAAGCCTCGATTTGGTGGAAGTTTATTAACATCAGATGTGAGTATTAATAATCAAAGTGGAAAAGAATGGGCTGATAATATTATTACAGAACTTAAAGGAATGACAAATGTAACTGTTAAAAATAGAGCTCAAATTTTCGGTTACTATGATCACAATATGCTAGTAATGTCTGAAAGAGTAACAGACCATCTACCAAAATCAGAAGAATTTACTCCTAAACAAAGACTTTGGTATATTAGAGCAAAACAAGTAGTAATTTCTTCAGGATCAATAGAAAGACCAATTGTTTTTGGAAACAATGATACACCTGGAGTAGTCTTAGCATCTGCAGCTAAGGAATACATGAAAGTTTATGGAGTTTTAGTCGGAAAAAAACCTATTGTATTTACTAACAATGATAGTGCTTATGAAACTGCTATCGAATTTAAAAAAAATAATATTAATCCAATTGTATTGGATAGTAGACAAGACAGTAACTCAGAAATAATTAAAGAAGCAAAGTCTCTTGGTATAGATATTAAATTTTCTCATGTTGTAGTTGCAGCCAAAGGTTATAAGAAAGTAAAATCTTGTGATATTGCAGAAATATCTGAAGATAAGCAAAACTTAAATCAAATTAAAAACATTGAATGTGACTGTATTTGCGTCTCTGGTTTTTGGACCCCAACTATTCATCTTGCGTCTCAATCAGGAGGTAAGACAAAATTTAAAGAAGAAATTGATGCTTTTGTGCCAGATAAATCGAAACAAAAAGAAGTAACCTTGGGTTCTGCAAATGGAGTATTTACTTTAGAAGAAACATTGAAAACTTCTTTTGACAAGGGTTTTGAATTATCTAAAGAAATTACGAATAATAACAATAGCCAGCAAATACCTAAAGTTTCAGAAAAAAAACACTCTAAACACGATAAGTTTTGGTGTGTTCCGTTACCAAAAGGAAAAAAATATAAAAGATTTTTAGATTTTCAGAATGATGTTGCTGTATCAGATATAGAACTTGCAATTAGAGAAGGCTATAGATCTATTGAGCACGTAAAACGTTATACAACGTTAGGTATGGCTACTGATCAAGGTAAAACAAGTAATCTTAATGGATTACAACTAGTATCAAATATAGAAAATAAAGTTGTTCCTGCAGTAGGACACACAACATTCAGACCACCTTATACACCAATTTCTATTGGAGCTATTGTAGGAAGAGAAATTGGAAAACACTCTAAACCAACAAGAAAATCTCCAATGCATAATTGGCATAAAAAAAATAATGCAGTTTTTGTTGATGCTGGCGTTTGGTTACGACCAAGATACTACAAAAGAGGAAATGAAGGATTATTTGAAGCCTCTAAAAGAGAAGCTGAAAACGTTCGAAAAAATGTTGGCGTTTGTGATGTAACAACGCTTGGAAAAATAGACATTAAAGGTCCCAATGCAGCTGAATTTTTAAATAGAGTTTATACTAATGCATGGCTTAAACTACCAGTTGGAAAAGCAAGATATGGTGTAATGCTTAGAGAAGATGGTATTGTAATGGATGACGGAACAACTACAAGGATTTCGGAGCATCATTACCATATGACAACTACTACTGCTCAAGCAGCTAATGTATTGTCTCATTTAGAATACTATTTACAACTAGTTTGGCCTGAACTTGATGTTAATGTTGTATCAACAACCGAACAGTGGGCTGGTGCTGCTATTGCAGGACCAAAGTCTAGAGATTTATTACAAAAACTTTTTTCAGATACAGATGTTTCTAATGAAGGATTACCATTTATGGGATTTGTAGAGGCAAATTTATTTGGTGTTAATGCGAGAATATTTCGAATTTCATTTTCTGGAGAGCTCGCATATGAAGTAAATGTTGAGTCAGATAATGGAAACTTTATGTGGGAAAAAATTATTGAAATTGGTAAAGATTTTGATTTGCAACCATATGGAACTGAAGCTTTATCAACTCTTAGAATAGAAATGGGCCACGTTGCTGGATCAGAATTAGATGGAAGAACAATTCCTTATGATACAGGTTTAGATGGTTTAGTAAGTAAGAAAAAAGACTTTATAGGTAAAAGATCTTTATTGAAAAAAGCCTATAACGAAAAGGATAGACAAAGATTAGTAGGAGTAGTTCCATTAGATAAAAAAACAAGTATTCCAGAGGGGTCACATCTTGTAAAAGATCCTAAAGGAAAGTTACCTAATCCAAAGCTAGGACATATTTCGGCTTCCTGTTGGAGTGTTGAGCATAACAACCCATTTTCTTTAGCTATTTTAAAAGATGGAAAAAATATGATTGGCTCAAAACTATATGCTATGTCTCCACTAAAAAATAAAACTATAGCAGTTGAAATTGTATCATCACACTATGTAGATCCAAAAGGGGAGAGAGTGAGATCATGAAAAGTATATCACCATTAAATGGTGTTCATTTAGTTGGCGACCATGGTAATTTTAAAAATAAAAATTCTGATGAAATTATAAATATAAAAGAATTAAAAAACTTTAAAATTTTTCAGATTGTAAAGTTTAAAAAAAATAAGAAAAATATTAACGATTATAAATTATCTGGTCTAGATTTTCCTGATAAACTTAGAGTATCTCAAAATAACGATGTAAGAATATTATGGATAGGCCCAAATAATTGGCTAGCATTGTCAGCTAAAATTAGTTTATCTGAAGAAATAGCAAAAAATCTTTCTAACGATGAGTTTGCAATAACTGATTTATCTCACTCAAAAGCAATTATTGAACTATCAGGTAAAAATGCAAAAGAGGTTTTAAAAAAAGGCTGCCCAATTAATTTTAATGATATAAATAAAAATGAAGTAGTAAATTCAATTTTTAATGGAATTGCAGTTACTATAGATTTCATAAACGATCAACCCAACAAGATAAGAGTGATGTGTTTAAGAAGTTTTGGAGAATCGTTGTATCATTCCGTCACAGATGCCTCACTTGAGTTCGGTTATAAAGCTATTTAATTCACACAAACTGTATAACTTTCAAATCAAACTTGTTCAGAAATAAAGAATCAGTATTAATCCAGCGTTGGGATGATAAGAAAACTTTCATTATATGTAATATTATTAATTGCCTTAAATGGGTGTATACAAACCACAGCATCATTTATTGGACCAGCCTATACAGTTGCAAGTACCGGTAACGTTTATCAAGCAGGATTAAGCGTAACAATAAATCAGGCATTAGTGCATACAACAGGTGAAGACGCTATCGAACATGTCACAAAAATTCTAGATAACCTTGACGAAAAAAAAGATAATAAGAAGAAACCCTTTCATACTGAGAACAATCATCAAGCTTTCGTAAATTCAGTAAAATCATCAATTAGAAATAATAATTAAATTTAAATAAACATTTTATAATTATCTTGGTTAAAAATTTAATTATATTATATGTTTTAATTAATTATGGAATCAATAGAGGGAAATTTTGATAATAGTGAGGTAAATGAACTATTACTAAATCATTTTAAAGAATTAAGATCTGTTTCTCCTGAAGGGAGTGCCCACGTACTTGACATACCTGGGTTAAAAGATCCTAGTATTAAGTTTTGGAGTATATGGGAGGACAGTAAACTCGTAGGGTGCGGTGCTATAAAGCTATTTGATCAGAGACATGGTGAATTTAAATCTATAAGAGTGACAAACGAATTTAGAAAAAAAGGTTATGGTGAGAAAATTTTAAAACACTTATTAATTAAAGCCAAAAATTTAAATTTGAGAAAATTAAGTATCGAGACTGGATCTGGAGAATTTTTTAAACCAGCAAGAGAATTATTTCAGAAAATTGGTTTCAAAAAATGTCCTCCTTTTGCTCACTACAAAGAGGATCCTAACTCTTGTTATATGAATCTAGATATTTAAATTAATCTATTACCTCGCTTAATTTTTTAAATTCTCCAATTTTAAAAATCAAAGCATCATCTCTTTTAAAACCAAATTTTTCTGCGTTATCTTTGAATCTTTTTGGAGGTTCCATTATTGGCTCAAGTGACAAAACAAATGTACCCCAATGAGTACCTAAAACTTTTTTACTTTTAAGATCCTGAGCAGCTTGCAAAGCCTCCTCAGGTGATGTGTGATAAATTGATTTTTCAAACATTGGTCTAAAGTCATATGCACCAATATTTATCATTGTTAGATCAATCGGCCCATACTCTTTACCAATTTTTTTGTAAATATTTCCATATCCAGTATCACATGCAAAAAATATTTTTTTTCCAGCGTATTCTATTAAAAAACTACCCCATAAAGTTTTATTTGTATCTGTTAAACTTCTTTTTGACCAGTGAACCGCAGGCAAAAATGTAATTTTTAAATCATTAAATTTTACTTCTTGATACCAGTCAAGCTCTTGAACATCTTTAAAATGGTGTTTTGTAAAATATTTACCTAATTTGAGTGCTGTAAATACTTTTGTATCCTTGTATGGAAATTTTCTTATAGTTCCCATGTCCTGATGATCATAATGATTATGAGTCAGTAAAAATAAATCAATTTTTGGTAGCTCATTTAAATTTAATGCTGGCTCAGTGTATCTTTTAGGTCCAAAAATTAATGGTCCAGCATTTTTAGAAAAAACTGGATCAGTAATTATAGTTGTATTACCTAATTTTATTAAAAAGGTAGCATGTCCTATCCAACCGATATAATCATTATTTTGAATACTATTTAATTTTTCTAAGACTAAATTTTTTTTGATTACGTGTTCATCTGGAATAGTCATGTCTAATTTTTTTTTCTCTTTATTAAATGTACTATAGGACCATTTTACATTTTCACTTCTAACAGGTGATCCCTCAGGGTTTCTGAATTTTCCGTTATCTAAATGATGATATGGTTTATTTGTCATAGCAAGAGTTGAAGTATATTGAAATAAAACAATAATTAAAATTATAAATTTTTTCATTATTAAATTTTAATAATTGTGGTGAAATGACCCATTTTTCTTTTAGGTTTTATCTCTTTTTTTTGATAATCAAAAAAAAATTCGTTTTCTTTAACTTTTTTGTTTCGAAACTCAGTAATATCTTCACCAATTAAGTTTATCATTTTTGCATTGTAAATTTTTTTTGTTTTTAATTTATCTAGGGCACAGACTGCTCTTATGTGATTTTCAAATTGACTTACATTATGTGAATTTATTGTTAAGTGACCAGAGTTATGTACCCTCGGTGCTATTTCATTTACGTAAAGATTGTCGTTTTCGTCAATAAAATACTCTACACATAAAGTACCTACATAATCTAATTCTTCTGAAATTTTTTTTGCCCATTCAGTGGATAAATTTAAAATATTGCCACTTATTTTTGCAGGTATTTCTGAAAATTTAAGTATCTGATCTTTATGTACATTTTCTATTGGTTCATATATTTCATAACTTTGATTTTTAAATCTTGTAATAATTACTGATATCTCTTTCTTAAGATTTATAATTTTTTCTAAAATATATTGACTGTTAAAATCTATTTTTTGCTTATCTATCTCATTTTTATTATTTAGTCTAAATTGTCCTTTGCCGTCATAACCAAGAGTGGTAGTTTTCAAAATACCTGGTAAAAGATTTAAGTTATTATTTAAATCTTTTAAGTTTTTTATGATTACGTAGTCTGTAGTCTTAATACCTAAATTATTTATGAAATTTTTTTCAGAAAATCTATTTTGAATAACTTGATTAATATTTGGTTTAGGTAAAACTTGTTTATGTTTATTAATAAAATCAAGGGTATTAAAAGGAATATTTTCAAATTCGTATGTTACAACATTTACTTTATTTACAAATTCTGAAATTTTATTCTCATCATTATAATCTCCCAGAATAAAATCATCAGCAAATTTTTGTGCAGGAGCGTTTTCATCATCACAATAAATGAAAGTTTGCACATTTAATTTTTTTGCTGCTGTTGCAAGCATACTGCCTAATTGACCACCACCTAAAATTCCAAGATTTATCTTACTCATTTAACGTGGTTTTTTTTTCACAGATCTAGTCTGTTTAGAACGCCAACTTTCAAGACTTTTTTTAATTTTTGTGTCACTAACTGATAATATGGATGCTGAGAGTAAAGCAGCATTTATCGCTCCATCAACACCGATTGCAACTGTCCCAACTGGAATTCCTTTTGGCATCTGTGCTATTGAAAGAAGACTGTCTAAGCCTTTTAATTTTTTACTCTCAATTGGCACCCCTATTACAGGTATTCTGGTTAATGCTGCTATCATTCCAGGAAGGTGTGCAGAGCCACCAGCGCCAGCAATAATTACAGAAATACTATTTTTTTCAGCTTTTTTTGCGAATTCATACATTCTGTTTGGAGTTCTATGAGCTGATACAATCTTAGTTTCAAATTTTATTTTGAGTATCTTAAGCACTTTGACTGTATATTTCATAGTTGAGTAATCTGATTGGCTACCCATTACAATTGCTACTTTATGATTTTTTTTATTTTGCATTTATATATTTAATATCAAAAAAGCTAACACTAATATATATTTATTATATGAATTATAAAATCGATAATCTTCAATATTGTAAGTGGTCTCGAGAAGTATTTGAAATAAACCACCAAGCAGGTTTAGATGCTGTACATGTCACAGTTGTTTACCACGAGGATTATGATGAATTCCGTGAAAGATTAAAAGAATGGGATGAACATTTTAAAAACAATTCTGATTTAATTTTTCTAGGTAAAAATTTTAATGATATTGAGAAAGCTAAAAAAGATAAAAAAACAGCAATTTTTTTTGGTTTTCAAAATTGCTCTCCTATTGAGGATGATATCGGTTTAATAGGAAAAGTTCACGAACATGGATGTAGATTTATGCAATTAACATACAATAATCAATCTCTACTAGCTACTGGATGTTATGAAAAAAATGACAGTGGTGTCACTAATTTTGGACGAGAAGCAATAAAAGAAATGAACAAGATTGGTGTAGTGGTTGACATGTCACATTCAGCAGAAAAAAGTACTTTTGACGCAATAGATATTAGTGAAAAGCCAATAGCTATCACTCATGCAAATCCTAGTTTTTGGCACAGTGCAAAAAGAAATAAATCTAAAGACCTATTAAAAACTCTAGCTGACAGCAAAGGAATGTTAGGACTATCATTATATCCTCACCATTTAAAAAATGGTACTAATTGCACATTAGAAAGTTTTTGTGAAATGACAGCTCAAACTGTAGAAATAATGGGTATAAATAACGTTGGAATAGGTTCTGATCTATGCCTGTACCAGCCAGATACCGTTGTAGAGTGGATGAGAAACGGAACATGGGCTAAACAAAAAAATTTTGGCGAAGGAAGCAAATCAAAACCTGGCTTTCCTAAACAACCAAATTGGTTTGAAGATGCACGAGGTTTTAAAAACTTAGAAACTGGTCTTAAAAAAATTGGTTTTAGCGAAGAAGAAACAAATAAAATTTTGGGTAATAATTGGTTTAATTTTTATAAAGGTATAAATTAATGGAAATACAATTAAGAGATCCAAAAGAAGTAATGAAATTATCAAGACTCGGATCTTTTCATCAATCAAAACTTTCTTTTTTGAGATCTTTCTTGCAGGAATTTAAAAATTGGGAATACAAAAGAGATTTATTAGATTTGGATGAAAATGGTTTTGGAGTTGTTATTTATTCTTTTAAAAAAAAAAATAGAATTTATTCTTTGATTTGTTTTGCTAATAAAATAAGCGACCAAGAAAGATCAGATAGAGTGATTGCTACAAAGTGGGACGCAGCTTTTACACTATTTGACGGCGTTCCAACAAAACAAGATATCGAAAGATTAAAACAAAATGTTCCAAAACAAGAAGTTGGTAGAATGTCATTTAAAGAACTTACATTATCCCGTGCAAACAAATCAGTGAGAATTTTTGATTATGTCGTTGAGTGTCTCTCAAATGGAAAACAACCAGATAAGGATAAATTAGCAAAAGTTGGATACCTTTACAGAACCACAGCTGTCTACGGCTCAGGAAAATTTGGGCTGGCTGATAGATTTAGAATTAAAAATAGAGAAGAAATATATGGACCATTTAGATTAGAAATGATGTTGGTATATCTTGTAAGACAATTTACTTTTGATCAAGTGAATCACATTGCAAAGAGTAAAAATCCAAAAAAAGCAGTCGCTTTAGATCCAAACATCTCTAGAAATCTAGGAATTGGGAACTCTACTGGTCTAGGGATGGCTCCATTTATTGTAAATCATCCTTTGTTACTAAATAATTGGATAATGGCAAGAGAAACTGCATTAAAACAAATTAGAGAAATAAAAGAGGTAAAAAAAAAAGATGTTGATCTAATAATTAGTTGCCTGCAAAAATCTAAAAAAAATATTGATAATTGGACTACTGAAAGTGAATTCCAACTATTAAAAATCAATAATCTAAAGAAAGATTTAGATTTATTGTTACAATATTTTTTAACTAAATTTGATTTTAAAAGAGAATTTTCTTATAACGATTTGTATATTTGGGCAAAAAACAATCTAGGAGAAGAGTGTTTAGAATTTATGGTCTCAGTGATAATGGAGCCATATGAAAAAATTACAAATCCCTTAATAAGAACTATGAGTGCTGATGAAGAGAAGTTCTTTACAATACCAATAGAGAAAACGATTTTAGATTTAAGAAAAGTTTTAGAATTAAAATACTCAGATATTCTTAAAATAGATTTTAAAAAAAAAGAAAATAATCAAAATTTTTGGTTTATTTCAAAAAACAAGGAAGAACCCAGGCTTGCCAACAGATTTCAAGATGAAGGTTCGGATTTAGAGCAACCATTAGCGATAGCAAGAGATATTTGTAAATTGTATGAAAGAATTTCAAATGAAAAAAATAGTTTAAAAATAGGAACTTTCTTAATGAATAATAATGACCTTAGACATGTCGTAAGAAGAGCGTTCTTAACAGAAGAATTTCCGTATGCTGAAATTCAAGATAATACAATAGGTTCAAAATTAATGCCAATTGACATGCTAAGATTAAAGCTTTCTTTTTTTGGTGCGGTAAAATTTGACCCTCGGTCAGATAAATGGCTAAGGATATGCATGTTTCAAGGAGCTCCATTACCAACTGAGCTCACAACATCAGATGACCATTGGGTTTATAATTCAATAAATTAATGAAAAGCTTTAGTGAAATAGACACCACTGTTAAAAGAGCTTCAAAAAGTATTGGATTTGAGTGGGGTGTAGCAGAAGAATTAGGAAAAAATATACGATTACTAGAAATGTTTGGATTGGCAGGTTTAAAAAATCTAAATTCATATTTTAAAATTTATAATCAAAAACAGTTTCAAAAAATAAGTTTAATATCTAAAATAAATACGTCTAGTATTGCTTATTGCCCAATCATATCAGGTACAAATTTCCTAGATCAGGTAATAAATTTAGATAGGATGAATGAGATAAATTTTGAAAATATGGCATACCCTTTATTATTTTTACCTTTTGTCAGTAGGTCAACAGAGATTATTGGTAAACGTATTTTTTTAAATATTGATGAAAAAGAATTTTTATTAAATTTTAACCAATCTATTTATTCTAATTATTTGAGTGGTGATATAATCGATTCTGCAAAAAAAATTAAAATAAAATTTATAGAAAACAAAAACACATTTGAAGAAAATGAATGGAAAGAACTTTATAAATTATCAGAGGGAACGTTTGTAGAGGAGACAGAACAATTGAAAAATTCAGCTGCTGGAGCAGGGCTTACAGATAATGACTAAAGAAGAGAAAAAATTAAATTTCAAAGAAATTGATAATAAATGTGAAGAATGTGGGAAAAAAGATGAAAGCGTAAGAGAAAATTTAATTTTATCTGGCTTTAAAATTTGCCAATCTTGCAGGGTTTCAAAAACAGTATTTCCAGTTTAGCTAATTGTACTTATTGGCAATGCATTCATTCTACTAATCACAAAAGATACTGATAAAAATGCAATTAGCAAGAAAGCTAAAAAAATTATACCAAAAGATTTAAGATTAGACTTTAGGCCCAAAACATGTTTCGTTGATATGATGAGAGACGCAAAAATCCAAAATTGAGTTAAAAATATCACAGGTAGAACTAAATCTGGTGTTACTGCAAAAAATCTAATTAACCCGGGTGCATGGGCATAACCAACACCAATTAAAACTTTTTTAAATGGTATTTTACTATTTTTATCTGGAAATAGTTTAACTCCAATTACAAAAATTAATATTGACCATATAAACCATGTCAAAATTGCAGTTAACCCCGATAATCCTATTGATGTTTTAATAATACTGTTGGCAGCAATTGCTCCAGCAACTCCCTCTAGGATCATTATAAGGCCAGCAAAGTATATAGCAGCCTCCCCAAAATATTTATTATCAGAATAAAGAGATCTATCTAACTTCAGTGATTTAAAAACAATATCTAAAAATACAGCAAACATAATTTAAATGAGGAGCGAATTCCTTCGCTCCTCGAATATTGAATTAACCTTTTACCACTTCTCTTGTATTTGCGTGGTATGACTCAGTAAATGGAATATCAACTACTACAGCATCAACAGGTTTACCAGGTTTTGTAGAATATTTTCTTGGTAAATGAACCTTATATTTAGTTCCAACTTTACCTTTTGGAAAACCATTCGGGTTTTTTGTACCATCGTATGGGACATATCCCATTGCGATATTCATTCCCTTTTCCGGATGATACCAAGGCGAGGTAATAAATCCTACAGGTTTACCGCCACTTGGTTTTGAAATTAACCAAAAGTCAGGAGCATATTCTGTTATTGGTTTTCCGCCCATTTCCATTCCAACTAATTGAAGTTTGTAAGGTTTTTTTCCTGCTTTTAATTGTTTTTTCATTTTTTCCAAAGCAGCCTTACCAACATAATTAGCTTTTTTCTTCCATTCACCTTTTCCTGATAATGATACTTGGTAACCAAGATTACATTGAAACGGATTGTGTTCGTGATCTAAGTCTTGACCCCAAGATAAAATCCCAGCCTGTATTCTTCTGTGGTGAGCAGGAGCAATAACCCTTAATTTATGTTTTTTTCCTGCTTTCAAAACTGCATTCCACATATCATCTGCATATTTTGTAGCATTCTTTAAATAAATTTCATATCCAGCCTCACCTGAAAAACCAGATTGTGAAATAACACAATCTCTTCCACCAACCTTAGCTTTTGCTAAGCCATAGTAAGGCATATTATCTAAATCAACTTGTTTACCGATTAAATCTTTCATTAGTGCTTTAGATTTTGGACCTTGTATTTGTACAGGACACGCATCTATTTCATCAATTTCACATTTAAATTTTTTATTTGCATTTACCCCTTGCAAGTAAAGTCCAATATCACTGTCTGATAAACTAAACCAAAATTCATCTTTAGCTACCCTTAACAATATTGGATCATTTAAAACACCACCTTTATAGTTACAAAGAATAACGTATCTTGCTCTCATTGGTGATATTTTTGTTGCGTCTCTAGTAATTACATAATTAACAAATTTTTCAGCCTCTTTGCCTTTAACTCTAATTTGTCTTTCAACTGCAACATTCCACATCGTTACATCATTTTTAATTGATTTATATTCAACCATCGCACCATTTTTGCCTTTAACATAACCTCTTGGATGGTAAATACGATTGTATACAGTTGCTCTCCAACATCCTGCTCTCATTGATAAATGCCAATAAGGTGATTTTCTTACCCTTGTTGAAATTAACAATTCAACTTTTGTTGGTCCACTTTGTCTTAAATTATAAGGCACATGTCTGTCTGATTGGTTCACAGACGTTGCATGTTTCATTTTTGAATAATCAAACTCTTTAGACATATTCATTCTCCTTCAACCACTTGTTAGTTTCCTTCAAGCCGCCGAATGTATAAATGTGAAAAAAATCGGTATGCATTTTTAATTTCCCAATTAATTCATTAGGGTCTTTAGGTTTCATCAAATCTAATGCCTTACTAAAATTAGATTTTAGAAAGTTAATGGAATTTTTTGCACCTACAATATTAGCAAATTTAATTAGGCTAGTGATTTTAAGTGGTCCAGTAATTCCAACATGAACTGGTACTGACTGCTTGGATATAAAGTCAATTATAGGCTGAGGATTTAGCAACCATTGGGTGACTATATAATCAGCGTAAGGCTTTTTATCTTCCATTGCTTTTTCCAATTTAGAATCCGATATATCAGGACTCCCCTCTGGATGTCCAGCAATTCCTATCTTCATTTGTTCAAAATAA
Source organism: uncultured Pelagibacteraceae bacterium (assembly GCA_902636025.1). Lineage (GTDB taxonomy): Bacteria > Pseudomonadota > Alphaproteobacteria > Pelagibacterales > Pelagibacteraceae > Pelagibacter. Next base: position 20,211 of record CACPQG010000005.1, on the reverse strand, counting down.
CCTGTCTCCAAAAGTTGTATCGAACTATCAAATTTACCAACAGGTTCTCTACTTCCTCCAATAATAAGAGCTTGTTTCACACCCCCGTCTTTACATATAGAAATATAATCTTTTAGTTGTGTTTCGTTTTCAATAGATCGTGCCGGGAAATGTGGAATTGGATTAAAACCATTTTGAACTAATTTAACAGCTTGTTCCGCAGTCTCTTTATAATCGCCACCTGGAAGCATTGTTATGTAAACATCCTTAAGGGTAGGAAGAGTGGAAAGGTCTGTTTTTGGTCCAATTTCTAAAGAAAAGTTCATTGAGAGATATTTATTTATTTTGAAAAAACTGTCTATAAAAATTTGAGATCAAATTGAAACAGGTTACTTTTTTTGACCTCTATGCTTTTGGATCCTCTGACCGTACTGCTGGGTAACTCTATCAAAAATTATGGCCAAGGCCACAATTGCAAGTCCATTCATCATTCCAAGGGCTAAATATTGATTAGAAATTGATTGAAGAATTGGAATTCCTAGACCTTTAACACCTATCATCGAAGCTATTACAACCATGGCCAAAGCCATCATTATAGTTTGATTTATTCCTGCAAATATCGTGGGAAGTGATAACGGAATTTGTACTGATTTCAGTTTTTGGAATGGGGTAGCGCCAAAAGCCTCACTTGCCTCCAGAGTCTCCTTGTCGACCTCTCGAATTCCCAAATTAGTAAGTCTTACTATTGGAGGAAGCGCATATATGCAAACCGCTAATAATCCAGGAACTTTTCCAATTCCTAATAACATTATAATAGGAATTAAATAAACAAAGCTTGGAATTGTTTGCATCATGTCTAAAATTGGTAAAATTGCTTTTTCAGCCCTGTTAGATTTTGACATCAAAACACCTATTGGAATTCCTACAACTATACATACTAATGTTGAAACAGAAATTATAGCAACTGTAGCCATACAATTTTTCCACATTCCAAAGTATCCAATGATCAGAAAACAAATCATTGTTCCAATAACTAATTTGATACTTCTTGAACCTATCCATGCCAATAATCCAAAAACACCAATTACTAACGGCCATGGACTGCTTACTAATAGTTTTTCTAACCATATTAAAAAATGTAAAAGAGGATCAAAAAACCCCTCTATAGAGTCACCATACTCTCTTGAAAATTCTTTAAAACTTAAATCAATTCCCTTCTTTAACTCTCTTAAAGCATCTCTGTCCATTTCAGGAATTTTATTTAAGAAATCCATAAAAATTTTTTTATTTCTGAACCCGTTAATTATAACGGGTTCAGATAATTTTAACTATTAATTAAAGTGCCTTTTTGATTTTTTTCGCAGCACCGCTTGAAACCCACTTAGTCCAAACACTCTCTTGTGTTTTTAGGAATTCAATTGCAGCATCAGCACCTTCTGCTTGGTTTTCTGCCATCCATACTAACATACCATTCATAGCTGTACCTGGATAAACTCTCTTCTTAAGATAATTCATACCATCTTTTCCAGCAGTATTTTTGTAGTTATCAGTAACGACTGTGAATACTTCAGATTTTACCCATGAAGATTTCTTAGGATTAGCACATTCTTGTTCAGGTTTTGCTAAACAATTATCCCAATTATCTTTACCGGCAAACTCACCCATATCTACAGCTTGAAGATCATACTTTCCAACTAAAGATGTTGGAGACCAGTAGTAACCAAACCAGTTTTCTCCTCTTTCTGCAGCTTTAGCAATTGAACCATCTAATCCTGCAGCTGAACCAGTTTCAACTATCTTCCAACCTTTTTTCTCCATTTCCCATGCTCTAAAATGGTTTCTGTTACTTAATTCACAGTTCCATCCTGGAGGACAAATATGAAATCCACCTTTTGATGGATCTTCTGGGTGTGGAAAAAGATCTGGTCTTTTTAAAATAGCATCAGCAGTTGTTAACTCTGGATGTTTTTTCAAAGTGTGTGGAAGTACCCACCAACCTTCACCAAGTCCTGTAATAGGCGCTTTATTTATTGAGTGTAATTTTCCTTCATCAACAGCTTTATTTAAAGCAATGATCGCAGCGTTTGCCCAAAACTCTGGTGCAACATCTGGCTCACCTTTTTCTTGCATTGATGTAAACGTTGGCATAGTTGCTCCTGGAACTAGTTCCACAGTACAACCATAACCTTCTTCTAATATAATCTTATCAACTTCAGCCATAAAATTAGCTGATGCCCAGTTCATATTAGCAATAGAAATCTTTCCACATGCAGCGTTAGCTATTCCACTAAAAGAAGTTAAGCCAAATGCAACAAGTAAAGAAAGAATTATTCTTTTTATTTTCATTTATTATCTCCGTTTTTTAAATTTAAAAAGTAATTAGAACATATATAAGAAAAAAAGCAAACCAGTAACAACTATGAGTTGTAATTTAAAATTGCTTTTACTTAGATTTTGTATTTTGATATTTTTAAAATTATGAAATTTGTCTCATACAAAAATATTTTTGGTTTTAAATTTAATTTAAATTGCAAAACTGTTTTTCAACAATCAATTATAAGAGACAGTTATTAAAAACTTTCCTCAAATTAAAAATAAATTAACTTTTAAAGGAGGAAAATGAAAAAAAACTTATTATCAAGATTAGATGAAGGTCCTGTCATATTTGCAGAAGGGTATTTATTTGCAATGGAAAGAAGAGGATATTTATCTGCCGGCCCATTTGTACCTGAGGTAGTGCTAGAGCATCCTGATGTAGTGAGTCAGTTACACAGAGAATTTATAAGAGCTGGTTCTGATATTGTTCAAGCTTTCACTTATTACGGACATAGAGAAAAATTAAGAATTATTGGAAAAGAACATTTGCTTGAACAAATGCAAAAAAATGCACTTAAAATCGCAAAAGATGCTGCAAATGAATTTAAAGATTTGGATTTGATGGTTTGTGGAGATGTTGCAAATACAAATATTTTTGATCCAAAGGATAAAAACTCATTTAAAGAATGTCAAAAGATGTATGAGGAACAAGTGCTTTGGGCAAAAGAGGCAGGTGTTGATTTTATTGTTGCGGAAACAATCAATTGGGTAGATGAAATGAAGATAGCATTAAAAGCAATTAAGGATGAAGGTTTAATAGCTGTAGCTAATTATGCGATACCTAGAGGAGATTTAACAAGAGACGGTTACACAGCTGAAGATGCGTGTAAAATAATAGAAGATCTTGGTGCAGATGTTGTTGGTTTAAATTGTTATAGAGGTCCTAAAATGACAATGAAACTTTTAAAAAAAGTTAGAAAAAAAGTTTCATGCCATGTCGCAGGTTTACCTGTTCCATATAGAACAACGGAGGAAGAACCTGGATTTTTAAATCAAACTGATCACGGATGTGATTGTATCCCAGGAGGAAATGCGTTTCCCGTAGCTTTAGATAATTTATTTTGTAATAGATTTGAAATGGCAGAATTTGCCAAAGAATGCCTTGAGAAAAAAATTAATTTAATTGGTATATGTTGTGGAGCAGAAGCTCACCATGTAAGAGAGATGGCAGTTGCAGTCGGAAAAAAACCGATTGCTATGAAATATATGCCAGATATGAGCAAGCATTTTCACCATGGGACAGACAAGACATTGAAGAAAGTAAATAAAGAAATAAAATATTAAAATGGAAAATCATGCAAAAGTAGTCATTATCGGTGGTGGTGTAGTAGGTTGTTCAATTCTTTATCATTTATCTAAATTTGGTTTAAAAGATTGTATTTTACTTGAGAGAAATGAACTTACTTCTGGCTCGTCTTGGCATGCGGCTGGCAATGTTCACGTAATTTCATCTGATCCAAATATTTCTAGAATGATGGCCTATACAATTGGTCTTTATAAAGAGATAGAAAAAGAGTCTGGTCATTCTGTTGGTTTTAAACCAAGTGGAGGTTTTTATTTAGCATCTAATGAGGTTTGGGCTGAATATTTAAAGAGGGAAAGATCAAAAGCAAGATATATGGGTTTAGACCAAGAATTTATTTCACTTGATGAAGTAAAGAAAAAACATCCTTTAATTGATCCTAAAAGGTATTTGTTAGCTTTATGGGATCCTATTGATGGTGAAGTTGACCCTTCAGGAGTGACATATGCATTTGCAAAAGCTGCTAAGGTTCATGGTGGAAAATATTATACTCACACTGTCGTAAAAGATACTAAACAAAAACCTGATGGGTCTTGGGATGTATTTACTGATAAAGGAAATATTAATGCAGAAATAATTATAAATGCAGGTGGTTTATGGGCTAGAGAAGTAGGAAATCTTTCTGGAGTAGATCTTCCAGTTCAACCAATGGAGCATCATTATTTAATAACTGAAAGTATTCCAGAAATTGAAGCGATGGGGGATCAAAGATTACCAATTGGTACAGACTTTGAAGGAAATATTTATTTTAGACAGGAAGGTAAAGGAATGTTGCTTGGTACTTATGAACCTAAGTCAACTCCATGGAAAATAAATGGAACTCCAATGAACTTTGGACATGAATTGTTAGAACCAAAGCTAGATAATATTCAAGACAGGTTAGCAATAGGATTTGAAAGAATGCCAGCATTAGAAAAAGCTGGAATAAAAAATATTGTTAATGGACCTTTTACTTTTGGTCCTGATGGCAGTCCACTTATTGGTCCAGTTCCTGGTATGAAAAATTATTGGGTTGCAGTTGGTGTTATGGCTGGTTTTTGTCAGGGCGGCGGTGTTGGAAAATGTATTGCTGAATGGATTATAGATGGAGAACCGTCCATTGATGTTTGGGCAATGGATGTAGCAAGGTTTGGTGAATATGCTACTCCACAATATGGAACTATTAAATCCTCAGAAAATTATGAGAGACGATTTATTATGACATTTCCAAACGAAACTTTGCCTAAAGGAAGAAAACAAAAAACAACTGCATTATATGATCGTTTTGTAAATCAAGGAGCAGTAATGGGTGATGGATTTGGTTTAGAGAGCGTTTTATGGTTTGCAAAAAATAAAGAAGATGCCTTTGAAGAACCAACTATTAAAAGATCAAGATCTCATAATTACGTATCAAAAGAGGTTATAAATGTTAGAGAAAATGTAGGTGTGATGGAACTTGCAAATTTTTCAAAACACGAATTTGAAGGACCCGATGCTAGAAATTTTTTAAACTATATTATGGCTGGAAAAATTCCTAAACCAGGAAGAATTTCTCTTACTCCAATGCTTACTTACAGAGGAAAACTTTATGGCGATCTTACCGTGTCATGTATTGATGAAAATAAATTTATGGTTTTTGGATCTGGAGCAGCTCAAGAAATGCATAGAAGGTGGTTTGAAAGTCATTTAAATAAATTTAAAGTAAATTATAAAAATCGATCAGATGATTTTCATGGTTTAGCAATATCAGGACCTAAATCCAGAGAAGTTTTTCAAAAAATTGTAAGAGAAGATGTATCAAATAAAAATTTTAAATTTAGAGATTCTAGAAAAATGTTTGTTGGTGGAGTACCAGCAATTGTAAATAGATTATCTTTTACTGGTGAGCTAGGATATGAAATTTATACAGCGCCACATTATCAAATTAAATTGTACGAAGAATTAATGGAAGCTGGGAAAGAATTTAACATTCAACCCTTTGGTTTAAGAGCTTTAATGTCGATGCGTCTTGAAAAAAATTGGGGCGCTTGGACACTTGATTATAGACCAGACTTTACTGCAAAAGAGACAGGATTAGATACATTCATTGATTGGGATAAAGATTTTGTGGGAAAAAATTTTGCAAAAAAAGATGAAAGTAAAAATAAACTTACACCATTAATTGTAGAGACAAATGATATTGACGTAACAAATAATGAAGCAGTGCTCAAAAATGGAAAAGCTATTGGATACGTAACTTCTGGAGGTTTTGCACATTTTACAAATAAAAGTATTGCGTTTTCATATCTTGATAGCCGAGAAATAAATTCGGAAAAAGGAATTCAAGTGGAAATAAATGGAGATTTGTTTAACTCTTCAGTAATAAAATCACCGCTTTATGATCCAACAGGACAAAAGATGAGAAGCTGATGGCACAAAAAGACGTAGGAAATAAAATACCAATATATAAATTAAAAAAAACCGATGAGGTAATGAAGTATTATGACGATTGGGGACAAGAAAATAAATATGATAAGGACATGCTTGATTGGAACTATACTGGTCCAAAAGAAACAACCGAAACATTTATTAAATATCAAAAAAACAAAGTTGCTAAAATTTATGATGCTGGATGTGGCACAGGATTAGTTGGTGTTGAATTAAAAAAATTTGGGTATCATAATTTTTATGGTGCAGACCTTTCAAAAAAACTTTTAGATTTGGTACCATCTCAACTTTACAAAAAACTTGATCAAGTCGATTTAAATAAACCTATCCAAGAAGAAAATGATACTTTTGATGCTGTAATGTGTGTTGGGACTTTTACATTTGGACACGTTAAACCTCCTGCTTTAGACGAATTTATAAGAATCACTAAAAATAAAGGACATATATGTTTTACAATAAACGAAGGAATACACGAAGAGTATGGCTTTGATAAAAAAATTGAACAATTAAACAATGAAAATAAATGGAAAGAAATTGAATTTTTTAAATCTGACTATATTGCAAGTAAAGACGTGAATGCTTGGCTTGGGTTATATGAAGTGATAAAATAAGTTATGTCTGAAATTTATAATATTATAGACAAAAAAAAACTAGATGTTGTAAATAACTCAATTGAAAAAGCTCACGGATTACCAAACGAATGTTACACGAGCAAAGATTATACTTTAATTGAGAGAAAAAAACTTTTTGAAGATAAATGGATTGTAGCAGGAGTTGCAAGCTCTATACCTGAAATTGGAGATGTAAAACCAATAGATATTCTTGGAATGCCAATTTTAATTTTAAGAAACAAACAGAATGAAATTAAAGTTTTCCACAATGTTTGTAGTCATAGAGGAGTAAAACTGGTTTCTAAAAGTGGAAAAATTAATAGCCTTATTCGATGCCCATATCATTCTTGGTCATATAGTCTTGATGGAAAATTAATGGCAACACCTCACATTGGTGGTATGAATAAACATTCTGCAGAAGGTTTTGATAAACAAAAAAGTAATCTAAAAGAAATTAGATCTTATATTTGGTTAGATTTAATAATGATAAACATTAATCAAAATGAAATGTCTTTTGAAGAATATATAAAACCCTTAAGCGATAGGTGGGAAAAATTTTGGCCAATAAAAGACCGAGAACTAATTCATCACTCAAATGATTTTGGATATTTCAAATTAAATGCGAAATGCAATTGGAAATTTGCAATTGAAAACTATTGCGAAAGTTATCATCTTCCATGGGTTCATCCAGGATTAAATTCTTACTCAAAAATAGAGGACCATTATCATATTCAAGGTTTACCCAATCGCTTTGCCGGTCAGGGCACAGTTGTTTATAATCCTCAATTTAAAGGAAAAGAAAAACTTCCAAGTTTTCCAAATTGGCCAAAGGATAAAGAAAATATCGCAGAGTATGTTGCATTGTTTCCAAATGTTATGCTTGGAATTCATAAAGATCATTACTATGCTTATTGGATTGAACCAATTAGTCATGAGTTTACTCTTGAACATATGGAGTTATATTATGTTGGTGAACAAGCAGCTCAAGCTAATAAATTTAAATCATTACGAAAACAAAATCATAAACAATGGGAAGACATTCAAAAAGAAGATGTTGATATAATACAGGGTATGCAAACTGGCAGAAACTCTCCATCATATAATGGAGGAAACTTTTCACCTGTAATGGATAATCCAACTCATCATTTTCATAAATGGGTAGCACAAAATTTAATTTAAAATGAAATTTAGTAGAAAAATTGCACCGGAAATTAAAACATCACCAAAATTTTTAACAAAAAAAAGATTAAAAGAGGATGAGATAAATTTTGAAAAATTAAGATCATATAGACTTGATAGAGTTAGAAAAGAATTAGAAAAAAATAATCTCGAGGCATGCATACTCTTTGATCCAGTCAATGTTAGATACGCCTTAGACACAGTAAATATGAGTGTTTACAATATGCACAATCTAACAAGATATTGTTTTGTGCCCGTTAATGGACCAACAATTTTGTATGAGTACTTTAATTGTGAAATTTTATCAAAGCACTTAAATTTAATCGATGAAATTAGACCAGCAATCACCTGGGATTATTTTAGCAACGGCGATCAAGCAAATACTCAACTCAAAAAATGGATTAATGAAATTAAAGACCTATCAAATAAATATTTTAAAACTAAAAAAGTTGCAATTGATGTATTAAATGGCCCAGCTGTATCTGAACTTAACAAACAAGGTATTGAGGTTGTTGATGCAAAATTAATACTTGAGCAAGCAAGAGTAATCAAATCTCCTGAGGAATTAAAATGCATGAAAGCTGCAATAGAAGTTGCAGAGATTGGTGTTGCAAAAATGCGGGAGGAATTAAAACCTGGTATGACAGAAGATGAACTTTGGTCCATACTTCACAAAACAAATATCGAGCATGGCGGTGAATGGATTGAATGTAGAATATTATCTTCAGGTGAAAGAACAAATCCATGGATGCAGGAGAGCAGTAACAAAGTAATGCAAACTGGAGAAATTGTTGCTTTTGATACCGATATGGTTGGTCCATATGGATATTGTGCAGATATTTCAAGATCTTACGTTGTGGGTCATAAATTCAATGATGAACAAAAAAAATTATATTCAATGGCAGTAGAACAAATAGATCATAATGCAAGAATAATAAAACCTGGAATAACTTTTAAAGAATTTGTTCAAAAGTCATGGTTATTACCTGAGGAATATTATGGTAATCGTTACTCATGTATGGTTCACGGTATCGGTCTTTGTGATGAGTGGCCACAAATAAAATATCCAACAGATGGTGGAGAGCAAGGTGGAATATTTGAAAAGAATATGACTATTACTGTTGAAAGCTACATAGGTAAAGTAGGTGGCAAAGAAGGAGTAAAATTAGAACAACAATACTTAGTTGGACAAAATGGACTTGAGCTAATGTCTCACCATCCTTTAGAAAAAATATAATGAAAATCATTTTAATTATGGGTTTACCTGGCGCAGGTAAAACAACTCTAGCAGATGAACTTGCACCAATGGTAAATGCAAAAAGATTAAATGCTGATGAAGTTAGAAAAGCTGCAAATGATTGGGATTTTTCTGCAGAGGGTAGAAAAAGACAAGCAAAGAGAATGGCAGATCTTGCCCTGAAACTTAAAGCAGAAGGAAGTTATGTTGTTGCTGATTTTATTTGCCCAACACCGGAAGCAAGAAACTTATTTCCAGCTGATTATGTTGTTTGGGTGGATACTATAAAAGAGGGTAGATTCGATGATACAAATAAAATGTTTGTAAAACCTGACAAATTTGACTTCCATGTAACCTCTCAGGATGCCAAAAATTGGGCACCTAAGATATATGAAGATTTAAAAAAATAGATTAAAAATACCTTTAATTTTTATGAATAAAATTTTCAAATTGAAAATAATTACTTTAATTATTCTTATTTTGCAAAGTTCAATTGCTTTTGCGGCAATTTCATTCGTTGATGATATTGATGTTCCTGCAAATGGTTCCAATGGTCAGAATATTCCTCATGGTGTAGCTTTTAATTCTGATGGTACAAAAATGTATATTATTGGTGCATCTGCGAACAGAGTAATTCAGTATACATTAAGCACACCTTTTGATATTTCAGAAGCTACTCTTTTGGCAGGAAGCGTTTGTACCGAAGGAATCGCGGGTGATGGATTAAAAATAACATTTAACTCAGATGGAACGAAATTTTTTTTAGTTGATGATGGTACTCAGGATGTGGAAATATTAACTTTAACTACTGCTTACGATATTTCAACTTGTAGTAATACCGGTAGTAAAGATTTTGGCACTACCAATCTGAGAGATTTAAAATTTAGTAATGATGGAAAAAAAGTTTTTTTATATGATGAAGGTGGAACTCATTCTATTAAACAATATTCACTTTCAAGCGCATTTGATATATCAAACCCTACTTTAGTTACAACATATACTGGCACAAGTAGTAAAACTTTAAAACAACTTACGGGTAATGAGAATAAAGTAAATGGCTTAGCATTTAGTTCTGATGGATCTAAAATGTTTGTAACAAATGATACAAAAATAACTGAATTTACTTTGTCTAATCCTTTTGATTTATCAAATGTGACTTCAGAAGGTAGAGAAAATATATCAGATGAAATTGATAAGATATCTGGAATAGCTTTTAATAATGATGGTTCAAAAATGTTTATAGTAGATTTTAAGACAAATACATCATCTGACGTTCATGAATATAATTTAACTTGTGGTTTTGGAGTAAAAAAATGTATTGATCCAACAGCAAATAAAGATGATGTAGCTTCTATTGAAACACAATCAGAGACAACAAAAAAAATTATACAGCACACAACATTCCCAGTTATCAACCGTATGGAGTGGTTAAGACGAAATAGTGGAAGAGTTAATTTAACTAATCAAAACATTAAGATTCAGTTTAATAATGCAATTTTGAATTCATTAACAGATACTTTAGTTCCAATTTATTTTTCCAGTGATGGTAATAGCGGTTCGGATTATCAAAATTCAAGCTGGTCTTTTTGGAGCGAAGGAACTATCAGCATAGGAAGTGCGGGTGACACCAGTCAGTCTTCATCTAAAAGTATTAATACTTCTGCAATTACTCTTGGAGCAGATAAAAAAGGTCAGGATAATATAATAAGAGGTATTGCTTTAAGATTTGGTACTGATGATGTTGATGTTGGTGACCTTGGAAGTGCTTTAGATATGAATTCATTTAGTTTAACTTTTTATGAAACAAAGCCAAAAGGAGAACAAAGATTTACAGATCATTTATTAGGCATGAGTTTTATAAATTCAAATTTAATAAATAACAGTGGATCTCAATCAACAAATGGTGACAGATACGGTGAACAATTATACGGATCCTTTAGCTTGAGAGATACGTTTTCAAAAAATCGATTAAATTTTACTCCTAAATTAAAAATTAATTATGGAATAACACATTTAGGCGCATATAAAGAAACAGGATCTGAAGGATTAAATTTAGAATATGAAGATCAATATATTGGTAATTTCACATCATCTGTAGGAACAAGTTTAGATAATACTTACGATTTTGAAGTTGGATCTTTTATTCCGTATTTTGATTTTGAATATTATGCCGATATGAGTCCAGCCTCAAAACAGACATTCTCTTACGTTTCTAATGGTGAGGAATTTACTTTGAGAGGTATAGAAAACTCTACTCACAATTTTATAGGTGGTATTGGATTTGATTTTGTGTCGGAGACTGGTTTAACTTTAATGACTAAGTACACCAGGGATCAGGCTCAAAATAGTAAGAATGATAGCTTTAATATTGCTTTAGATTACAGAGGTTCCCAAAGGTCTTCTTATGCAATGTCCATTCAAGATACATCAGCTAAGTTTTCACATGATAAAGAACTAAATAATTTTAAACTTAACATAGATAGTCACTATGATTTTTTAAAAGATGACCCAGATTATGGACTTTATTTAAAAATTTCGAATATAAATTAATTTAATATAGATAGTAAAATCAGCACTCAAGAACTTAAGAGTATTTCTTGGGATTTCCAATATAAATTTACCTTTTGATCCTTTACATATTTTCGATATAAAATCTTTTTATGAAATTTCTGAGATTAATTGTACTGACATTAATTTTTTTATTCCCAATTTCTAATTCATTTGGTGCTATGACTTTTAGTCAAAAAGCGGAATTTGCGGATCAGCCTTCTGGAGCTGGTCTTGTTGCTGGTATTGAATTTAATAAAGACGGAACAAAGATTTTTATAAGTTACGCTAATAAATCTGGTGTTCATACTATAAACGAATATCATTTAACTATTCCATATGATGTTTCATCTAAAGTCTACGCAGGTGATGGTGAAAGATGTGTATTAACTGGGACCGACGGAAATACAATATATGACTTAGAATTTAGTAGTGATGGAATGAGATTATTTGTAGTCTCCAGACGTATGGCAGCTAAGGATCAAGACGGAGATAAGGTTTATGGATTTGATTTAACTTCACCTTATGATATTTCGACTTGTTCACTAGCTTCAGAAACCGAAAATTTAGATAATGCAGTATTCACAATTGGTAGTAACGCTGGAGATTTTGGTTATAATCGAAATGCGTCAGATGAATTAGATAATTTAGCAAATCATAGACTACAGGGTGTTGAGATAAATAATGATGGTACCAAATTATTTTTAATTTTTATGGATACTGAAAGTGATACCGTTAATGGCAGGCTATATGAATTCAACCTCTCCACTCCATATGATGTATCAACATTATCAATCATTACTTCTGCTGGAATTGCGTTAGGAACTGAAACTCAAACTGGTGTAACTAATCCAGCAGGGATGAGATTTAGTCCTAATGGAAAAAGATTAATTATAACAAGTCATGCTCATGGCGGAATAAAAAGAGTTATGCAAATTAGTCTTTCAAAAGGTTTTGATACATCCTCATTCACAATTGATGGTAGTAGAATTCTTGGTGGAGCCGGTCTTGAAATGTCTGAAACAAACACACAAACAAGAGGGGCTGCATTTAGTGGGGCCGGACTTAAAGTATATATAGGAAGTGATAGAGATCAAAATAATGATGAAGTTTATGAATATGATTTAGTATGTCCATTTAATATTATTGACGGAGTAGAATGTGAAGCTATGACAGAGGGTGATCGAACTGGTATGGCAGAGGCACAAATGGAACTTGCTAGAAGAACGATTGACCATTCAACAAATTCAGCTTTAAACAGATTAAAATGGATAAGAAGAAACAAAGATAAACAAGATTTAACAAATTTACAGATTGATATTAACTTTTCAAATCAAATGCTAGCTTCTCTTACAGAAGCAGTAAAGACATCGGCCATTAAAAAAAATAAACCCTTTAAAGATAAAAATGTATTTTATTGGAGCGAGGGAAGTATTTCAGTTGGAAAAGTAGGAGACACCAATATTTCAACTTCAAAAGAAATTAATGCAAACTCTTTAACAATTGGTGCAGACAAATTTACAGACAATAATGGCATTATTGGATGGGCTCTTCGATATGGAAACGATCATACCAAAGTAGGTTACAATGGTAGCAACATGAATGCAGATACTTTCAACCTTACACTGTACAACACCAGACCCTCATCTATTGACAATAAATATATTGATACAATCTTTGGAATTGGAAAACTTAATTTGGATATCCTAAATTTAATTGATGGTGAAAATTTAGTTGCCAAAAGATCTGGAAGACAAATGTATGGAACAGTTAAGCTTAAAGATGAAATTATTAAAAATACATTAACAATAATTCCATCTGCTCAAATTGATTTTGGTCACACAATATTTGATTCTTATAAAGAAACTGGAATGACTGCAATGAGCTTTAAGAAACAACATGTAAAATCTAGAAACATCAGAGCAGCTATTGCGGCGGTAGATAAATTAGAAAACGAAAAATTTTCAATTAAAAGACATGGAAAATTAGAATATCAAGCGAATTTGAAACGTTCTTCAAATATTAAATATACATATAAAGACAATGCCTTTAAATCATTTCAAACTAAACTACACTCAGGTTCTTTGCATAATATTAATGGAGAGATCGGTATAGATATAATTTTTCCAGAAAATTATAGTATTTTTATAATCTACGAAAGAAAACAGGCACTTGATCAAGGTGGTTTACATTATGGGTATGGCACGGGATATACAGACAACCTTTATATAGCTTTAGGTTATTTACCAGGCAAAGATACTGAGTATGCGCTAAAATTAAATAGTACTGATAATTTAATGACACAACTTGAGATTAAAAAAGATATAAAAGGATTTGATTTATTGTTTAACCTTAACGATGATTTAACAAATTTAGGTGATGCAAGAGAAGCTTATATTGAACTAAATAAAGTCTTTTAATTTCAATAATTAAGATTAAACTAATCATTGAGGAGTACCGATGAGTTATAAGTGGGATAACAAAAAACCAACTGCACAAATGCTAGGAAGATGGCAACCATTTCACGACGGCCACTATGCTTTATTCAAAGAAATAATTAAAAAAACTGGACAGGTTTGTATTCAAATTAGAGATGTGCAGGGAGTAGATGATAATCCATTTGATTTTGAAACAGTTAAAAAAAAAATAGAGGAGAGATTAAACCCTGAATTTGAAGGAAGATTTAAAGTGATATTAGTACCAAATATAACTAATATTTGTTACGGCAGAGGAGTAGGATATAAAATTGAGGAAATAGTGTTGTCCGAGGAAATACAAAAAATATCTGCAACAAAAATTAGAGCTAAAATGCGAGAAGATGGAGATTTAAAGTGAAAGAAAGACTTAAATCAATTGTAGATTTAGAAAAATATCCAATTCACGACTTAAACTCACCAATAATAAAAAAATTAGTTGAAAAATGTAAAAAAGAGTTAGACGAAGATAGTTGTTCAACAATTCCAAATTTTATCCTGCCAAAGTCACTTGCAATAATGAATACAGAGTTAGAGAAACAACTTGATGAAGTTTATATGTCTAAAGAAAAAATTAATCCTTATTTATATGCCAAAGACGATCCAGAGTTACCAAAAGATCACCCTAAAAGAACATTTATGAATAGATTTAATGGATATTTGAATTCGGATTGTTTTTTAAAAGGTTCCGAAATGAAATTTTTGTACGAAACTGAAGAACTTTTGAAATTTGTTTCATTATGTTTAGGAGTTTCACCAATATATAGATGGGCAGATCCTTTGGCATGTCATGCATATAATGTTATGAAGCCAGAGGGAATTTTGCCTTGGCATTTTGATAGTTGTGAATTTACATTAAGTTTAATGATTCAAAAATCTGAGAAAGGTGGAATATTTGAATACTGCCCGAATATTAGAGAACCTGGTAATGAAAATTTTGATGAAGTTAAAAAAGTTTTAAACGGAGATAGATCAAGAGTTAGACAATTAAAATTAGAGCCAGGAGATTTGCAAATATTTAAAGGAAGATTCACATTGCATAGAGTAACTAAAGTAGAAGGAAACAAATCTAGATATATGTGTATTCCTGCTTATGTTCTTGATCCTTGGAGAGTAAATACACCAGAGCATTCAAAAGCAATTTATGGAAAAGTTCTACCTATACATTTAGAAAGAAATGTTGCTCGATCAGATGGTTTAACAGATTAAATGATAAAAAAGGTTGCCGTAATAGGTACTGGAGTTATAGGTACTGGTTGGATTATTAGATGTTTGGCTCATAATTTTAAGGTTGTAGCCTATGACAAGGACCCTAAATTAAAAAAAAAAATAATAGAAGAGATAAGAAGAGCATCACCGTTTGTAAAAAAACTCTTTAACAAAAAAAAAATCAATCTTAAAAATTTTCAATATGTAACTTCTTTAGAAATAGTACTTAAAGATGCAGACTTTATTCAAGAAAACGCTACAGAAAATTACAAAATTAAAATTAAATTAATGAATCTTATCGGAAAGTACGCAAAAAATAGTGCAATTATTTCATCTAGTTCTTCTGGTCTACTTCCTACAAAAATTTATTCAAAATGCAGAAATCCTGCAAGAACTATGATTGGACATCCATTTAATCCAGTTTACTTATGTCCCGGAGTTGAGGTTGTTGCCGGTAAAAAAACTAAAACGAAATTTTTAAATAAAGCTAAGAAATTTTATAAATCTATTTCTATGAATCCAATTATTGTTAAAAAGGAATTACCCGGATATTTAGCGGATAGATTACAAGAAGCGTTATGGAGGGAAGGTTTGCATATTATTAATGAAGGTTATGCAACTACTAAAGATTTAGATAGAGCTATAGAGGATGGACCAGGACTTAGATGGTCTTTGATGGGAACATTTTTAACTTTTCACTTAGCAGGCGGCAAACTCGGAATGAAACATATGTTAGAACAATTTGGACCAGCATTAAAATTACCATGGACAAAATTAAAAGCTCCGAAACTTTCAAAAAAATTATCTAGTAGAGTTATCAGTGGTACAAAATCACAAGCAAAAGGTAAGTCTGTGGCAATGATCTCCAGTATCCGAGATGAATATCTAGTTAATCTTCAAAAGCTTAGAAAGAAATATGAAGACAAATTAAGGAAATGATTGTACTTAAATATCATGACCGTATTAGTAAAAAATCTTGGAAATGGAATTAAGAATGTAAAAATTAATGACCCAAAGTCATATAATTCATTAACTTTTGCAACTCTAAACCTACTTTTAAAAACCTTTCAGAAAATGGACAAAGATAATTCGACAAGAGTAATTATCTTAGAAGGAGTTGGTAAAGGCTTTAGCGCAGGTCATAACCTTAAAGAAGTAAGAGGACTTAAAAAAAGATCAAAATATTTAAAACTATTTAACCTTTGTTCAAAGTTAATGATCCAAATTGTAGAAGGACGTAAACCTGTAATTGCCAAAGTTCATGGCGCTGCTTATGCGGCTGGATGTCAATTAGTTGCAAGTTGTGACTTAGCTTATAGTACTAATGATGCAATCTTTGCAACGCCGGGTGTTAATATTGGATTGTTTTGTAGCACACCTATGGTTGCAGTAAGTAGAAAAGTTACAAGAAAAAGAATGATGAAAATGCTTCTTACAGGAGAACCGATTAAAGCAAACTATGCTAAAGAAGTTGGCTTAATAAATGATCATTTTTCAAAAAAGAATTTAAACAAAGAAGTTATGAAAATTGCTAAAACAATTTCTTCAAAATCAAATTTAACAATTAAAATTGGAAAACAAGCTTTCTATAAACAGTTAGAAATGCCATTAAAAAAAGCTTATGATTTCACAGCAAAAATGATGACGCTTAACATGATGTCAATTGATGCTAAAGAAGGTATTCAGGCATTTTTAGAAAAAAGAAAACCTAAATGGAAAAATAGATAATGACCGACGATCAGATTAAAAATATTTTAGAAAAGTCAAAAACAATCGCAATGATTGGTATTAGCTCTGAAAAAAAAGGTGAAGATCCAAAAAATTTAAAAAGAAAACCTGCAAATGTAGTGATGAAATATATGCAAGACTTTGGTTATAAAGTGTATCCAATCAATCCTTTTGCAGAAGGTGAAATAGTCAATAATGAAAAAGTATTAGCTGACTTAAAAAATGTTCCAGAAAAAATTGATATTGTTGACGTATTCAGACCTTCAAAAGAAACACCAGGCATTGCACAACAAGCTAAAGAAATCGGATCAAAAGTTTTATGGTTGCAATATGGAATTCATAGTGACGAAGCAAAAGCAATTGCTGAAAGTTCGAATATGGAGTTTATATCTAATAGATGTATTAAGCAGGAGTACCAAAAGATTTTCCAAAAATCTAATCCTGTTTTTCCAGCACTGAAAAATTAGTGAAAAATTTTTTATTGATAAGTTTTATTTTTTTTTTAGCAACGAATGTTGTTAAATCTGAAATATCAAAAGCTTATTTTGCAGGTGGATGTTTTTGGTGTATGGAAGAGGTTTTTGAAAAGACAGAAGGAGTTATTGAAGTTATATCAGGATACTCAGGTGGAACCTCAAAAAATCCTACTTATAAAGAAGTTACATATGGTGACACAGGACATTTCGAGGTTGTTGAAGTTGTTTACAATAAATCAAAAATAAATTTTGAAAATCTAGTAAATATTTTTTGGAAAAATATTGATCCTTTCGATAAGGCAGGTCAGTTTTGTGATAAAGGATACAGTTATAGGTCTGTTGCGTTCTATACAAATAATGACGAAAAAAGACTTATAGAGGATGATATTCAAGAAATTGAGAAAAAATTTAATCAAAAAGTAGTTACATATGTTAGGAAGTTTGAAATATTTTATAAAGCGGAGGAACATCATCAAGATTATTATAAAGAGAAATTTTTAAATTATTTGTTATATAAAGAGGGATGTGGAAGACAAAGGAAATTAGATAATATTTGGCAATGAAAAATATTTTTTTAGTATATGGACATTATAATGATAATTCATTTAATGCGGCGATAAGAGAAGCCTTTTTAGAAGAAGCAAAAGAAAAAGGATTTTCTGTAGATTGTGTAGATCTATATAAAGAAAAATTTGACCCAGTATTTGCAGGAGAAAAACCAGATGATACAGTCCTAGATCACCAAAAGCGAATTGAAAAATCAAATATAATTGTTTTGATTGCACCTATTTGGAATTTTAGAATGCCAGCAATTGTTGAGGGATGGATAGACAAAGTTTTATCTCCACCTTGGGCATTTAGATTTAAAAAAATTATTGGTAATTATGGTTATCCTATTGGAAACTTAAAAGGAAAAAGAGCAGTAGTATTTTGTACTTATGGATCACCTCAATTTGCAATTAGAACTTTTTTTTTAAATATGCCAACCAAAAGATTGAGACGAGGTGTATTTAACATATGTGGAATAACTGATGTAATATATAAAAGGTATTTTGCAGTTCCTTTTGTTTCTGATCATAAGAGAAAAAAATTTTTAGAAGATGTTAGAAAAACCGTAAGAAGTTTATAATTAATTTATCTTGCGTACTCGACAAATTTCCTAAGAGATTTATTTATAAAACTTTCATAAGAAATAGATTGTTTTTTTGAATTAGTTCCATTTAAAAATGATTTAGACATTTTAAAATCGTAAGAGGGCTCAAAAAAGAAAGGTACTGAAATTCTTTCTGATTTATTCCAAAGAACTCTATGATTTGTAGCTTTAAACTTTCCTTTACTTAGATATTCTAAAGCTCTTCCTGTATTAACAACTAGAGCATTTCTATTAAAAGGTACATCATGCCATTTCTTGTTTTTTCTATTTTGAACTTGTAGTCCTCCTACTTTATCTTGATATAAAACTGTAAATATTCCACTATCCACATGTGTTTCACAACCCAATGCAACACCATCTTGTTTTGAAATTTCCACAGGTTTACTTTGAATTGGATAAAAATTAAATCTTAAAGTACTAAGTGTTTTAAATCTTGAAAAAGCTTTACCGGATAGCAAAGGATCTTTTTTGTATAGTTTGATAATACTTTTGAAAAGCAATTCGCTTAATAAATAAATATCATCATAATAGTTTGATAAATGATTTATCGAATCCTTTTGGAAACATTTTTCCAACTCTAAGCATTCTATATATTGATTTTTAATTTTCTGTGAAAAATTTTCTGATACTCTTAAGTCACCAATATCCAAACCCTCTTTTCCATTTACATCACTTGGAAAGTAGCCTCTATAAAAGTTTTTATTTTTTTTATTCCATTTATTTGGAGAAAGTTTAATTTTTTCTTTTTTATTAAGTTTAAAAAATTTTTCTCCAATTTTTACAATTTTTTTAATTTTTTTATGATCAATACCGTGACCAATGACTTGAAAAAAACCAACCTCGACACAAGCTTTCTCAATCTTTTTAATGATCTTCAGAGATTCTTTGGAATCCAGATCTTTACTAACTAATGATGAAATATTTATAGTTGGTATATAGTTTTGTTTCATTATCTGTTTGGTGTATCTGTTGCTATCATCTGACCTCTTACTTTTTCTCTAAAGTAAATATAGAACCCAGCTGCAATAATGATTGCTGCACCTAAAAAAGTTCTAGGTACTGGAATAGTTTCGAAAAGAATATAACCAGCTAGCATAGCCCAAACAATATATGAGTATTCAAACAATGATACAATTGATGGAGATGCAATACTGTAAGCTGAGAAAACACAAAAGAATGATATAGATGCAACAATCCCCATAACAAGAACGTATGGCCATGAAGCTGAAGGATTAGTAAACCACTCTCTTACAATAAATTGCATTGTTGGATCCGTAAAAGTATTAAATTTTCCATCCCCAGTTATTAAAAATATCATCAAACCTGCAAACGTTGCAAAAATATAAAGCCAAGTCATCTGAGTATAAATACTGTCTTTGTCAGATGTATATTTTGTTATTGTCATTGAACATGAATAGCAAATAGCACAAGCAACTGGTGCTAATTTAAAATAATCAAAGTCTTCCCAGTTTGGGTCTAAAACTATTATTACACCAATAAATCCAACTACAATCGCAGACCATCTTCTTATAC
>CACPQG010000004.1 GCA_902636025.1 uncultured Pelagibacteraceae bacterium | reverse complement strand
AATTAAAGAAGTAAAGAAAAGTGATTATTATATAAACAATCTTGATATTAATATAATTACACAAACACCAAAAATTTCAAAAATTAAGAAGAAACTAATTAAATCAATATCCAATATTTGTGAAATTTCCCAAGATCAAATTAATATAAAAGGGAAAACAACTGAGAAACTAGGAATTATAGGAAAGGAAAAAGCTATTGCTTGTGAAGTAATTGCTTCTGTTTCAAGATATGACTAATAAATTGATTTTTTTTTTTGTGACTTTATTTGGAATTGGAAAATTTAGTAAAATACCAGGTAGCATTTCTTCGTTAGTAACCACGTTATTACTTTTTTTTTTATTTCATACAGTTAATATTTCACCTGATATAGTTTTATTTTGTATTGTAATAATATTTTTTTTTTCACTCTACATAGTTAGTATTTATATAAAAAAACTAGACAATAAGGATCCAAAAGAAATTGTTATAGATGAATTTATTGGTCAATCAATACCAATATGTTTATATGAAATAGCTCACAGAGACTCAAAAGAGACAGGCGAAGTTTTAACATTCTATTTTATAATGTTTATTCTGTTTAGAATTTTTGATATTACTAAACCCTACCCCGTTAGTTATTATGATAAAAATTTTAAAAATAGTTTTGGTGTAATTATGGATGATGTTTGTGCTGGTTTATATGTTGTTGCAGTTATGGTATTATACATGGTTTTTAATTCATGAAGAGACTATCTCAAAAAATAGTAAAAACACTTAGGACTAAGAATTATAAAATTTCTTTTGCAGAGTCATGTACAGGGGGTTTGTTAGCTAGTTCAATTACCTCGATAAGTGGATCTTCTAAGATTTTTACTTTAGGTATGGTTACTTATTCAAATCAATCAAAAATAAATATTTTAAAAGTTCCAAAAAAAATCATAGCTAAATATGGCGCTGTTAGTTTCGAAACATGTTTATCAATGGTTAAAAATTTAAGTAAAATTAGCGGAACGAATATATCACTCTCCATAACAGGAATAGCTGGACCCAAAGGTGGAACGAAAAAAAAACCAGTTGGACTGGTTTATATTGGGTTAAAAAAAGGAAATAAAATAGTTATAAAAAAATATTATTTTAAAAACAAAAATAGAAATTCAATTCAAAAAGCAACCGTTATTAAAGCTTTAAACCTTATTTTAAGTATTTTTAAATAATTCCTCAGCTCTTTTTTGAAAAGCATCTGCAATTTTATTAAGACCATATGTAAAAGATTTAGTCATTAATATATTTAAAAATCTATTTTTTAGCTCAAAATCTACATCAAAGGATACTTCGGTCATGTTCTCTTTTTGATTAAAATTCCATCTATTTTCTAGATATTTTAATGGACCGTCAATATTAGTAACATAGATTGTATTTTCTTTTTTATTATATCTTACATCGCTTTTATATGTATCTTTAAAAATTCCCTTTCCAATAGTTAAATCAGCGATAATATAGATGTTTTCTCCTTTATCCTCACGTTCATAAACTTTTGAATTAATGCAATAAGGTATAAAACTGGGATACTTTTCTATGTCTAAAACTAAATCAATTAAATTTTCTTTTTTGGTTTCAATTAATCTTTTGACTGATGCTTGAGGCATTTAGATTTGATCTTTGGGTTTTTAATTTTCTAAAATCTTCATCGGCATGATAAGAGGATCTAGTTAGAGGTGTAGAAGATACTAACAAAAATCCTTTTGATTTTGCAATTTCCCCAAATTCTTTAAATTCTTTTGGATGATAATATTTTTCAAGTGGGTGATGTTTTGATGAGGGTTGCAGATATTGACCAATTGTTAAAAAATCAACTTTAGCGGAGATTAAATCATCCATAACTTGGATAACTTCATCCTTTTTTTCTCCAAGTCCAATCATTATTCCAGATTTTGTAAAAATATTTTTATTTATTTCTTTAGAATTTTTTAAAAGTTCTAGGGAAGCAAAATATCTAGCACCTGGTCTTACCTTTCTATAAAGTCTAGGCACTGTTTCTATATTATGATTAAATACATCTGGATTAGCCTCGATAACTTTTTTATATGCTTCACCTTTTCTAAGAAAGTCTGGAGTTAATACCTCAACAGATGTATTTGGGTTTAATTTTTTTGTTGCTAAAATTACCTCATAAAAATGATTAGACCCTCCATCTGGCAAATCATCTCTATCTACAGATGTAATAACTACATGGTTTAAATTTAAATTTTTTACTGCATTTGATATTTTATATGGTTCAAATGGATCAAGAGGCTGTGGTTTTCCAGTACTGACATCACAGAACGCACATGCTCTAGTGCACGTGTCTCCCATTATCATGAAAGTTGCATGTCTTTTACTCCAGCATTCAGTTATATTTGGGCAGTTTGCTTCCTGGCAAACTGTAACTAATTTACTTTTATTAATTAAACTTTTGGTGACAAAAAATTCTTTACTATTGATTATTTTAGATTTAATCCAACTTGGTTTCCTTTTAATCGGATTAATTGGTTTATTTATTTTTTCTGGGTGTCTAACCTTCATTATCGATAATTATATATGTTGTTTCTCCTTTTTTACCAAGCATCAATTTGTCTCTTATAAGTATGTCAATATAGTCGTAATCAAATTTTTCACTTAAAAGAGTATTTTTTAACTCTATGTTCTTGATGTTTTTAAGCATTTGGCTTTCTTCAATCTTTAAATTTTTTAAAACTTCTCTCTTTTCAAAATATGCAAATAAGCCTCTTTGACCTCCAAGTAAATTAATAAAAATGTATACGAACAATAAAGTTAAAATAACGATTTTGAAATTTTCCCTTAATTTATATATTATTCTCATATTTTATTCATTTTTGCATAAGAACCTAAATCTTCCTCAATTCTTATTAATTGATTATATTTTGAAACTCTTTCAGATCTTGACAAAGAACCAGTTTTTATTTGATTTGAATTTGTGCCTACCGCAAGGTCTGCAATGAAAGTATCTTCGCTGTCTCCTGATCTGTGTGAAATGACGGTCTTATATCCAATAATATTTGCAAATCTAATAACATCTAATGTTTCAGAAACTGTCCCAATTTGATTGAGTTTAATCAGAATTGAATTGGATGACTCGTATAAAAAACCTTTTTTAAGTCTCTCCAAATTGGTTACATATAGGTCATCACCAACAATTTGTATTTTTTTTGCAGCTTTATTGAATCTGCTCCATGCCAACCAATCGTTTTCAAAAAAAGGGTCTTCTACAGATTTGATTTTAAACTTTTTAATTAATTTGAGATACTTGTTAATAGTTTGATCTACATTTAGGTATTTTTTTGAATGAATTGAATATTTCTTGTTTTTATATAATTCATTGGCAGCAACATCTAAGCAAATTGATATTTGCTTACCATTTTTAAAGCCAGCTTTTTCAATTGATTTTACTATTAGTTGTAATGCTTCTTCATTGCTTGATATCATTGGAGCAAATCCACCCTCATCGCCAACAGAAATTGACATTCCTCTACCAGAAATAATTTTTTTTAAACACTGTATAACTAAAAAACACATTCTCACAGCCTCTGAAAAATTTTTTGCTCCGTCCGGACGGATCATAAATTCTTGTATTCTTAATTTATTATTTGCATGTGCACCCCCATTAATTATATTCATCATTGGAAAAGGTAATTTGAAATTTTTTTTAATTATAAAATTTTTGTAGAGGGGAATTTTTTTAATTTTTGATGAGAGTTTTTTTACAGCCATTGATACAGCTAAAATCGCATTTGCCCCAATTTTTGTTTTATGTTTAGTGCCGTCTAAATTAATTAAAATTGAGTCTATAAGTTCTTGATTATGAACATTTTTATTTAATAATTTTTTCGATATTTTTGAATTAATGTATTTGACAGGACCAAAAACACTTTTTCCAAAATATTTTTTATTTTTTTTGTCTCTTTTCTCATGTGCCTCATAAGTACCTGTTGATGCTCCAGATGGACAAATTGCTCTTGAACTTTTTTCATTGCTGAAAACTTCTGCTTCGATGGTTGGGTTTCCTCTACTATCAAATACCTGTCTTGCTATAACTCTGGTAATTTTACTCATTTAATTTTTACAAGCTTATCTATTTCATATAATTGATTTAATAATTGTTCTAATTTATTAATTGGCAACATGTTTGGCCCATCCGAAGGTGCATTATCTGGATCTTGATGTGTTTCAATAAAAACGCCTGCAACACCAACTGCTACAGCAGCTCTAGCTAAATATTCCACAAATTCTCTTTGACCACCACTTTTATCTCCCATCCCACCAGGTTGTTGTACAGAATGAGTAGCGTCAAATATTACAGGATATCCTAGTTTAGACATTATTGGTAATGATCTCATATCTGATACTAGAGTATTGTAACCAAAGCTTGCTCCTCTTTCTGTAACCAAAATATTATTATTTCCAGACTCAGAAATTTTTTTTGTCACATTTGCCATATCCCATGGTGCTAAAAATTGACCTTTTTTAACGTTTATTATTTTTTTTGTTTTTGCAGCGGCAATTAATAAGTCCGTTTGTCTACAAAGAAATGCTGGAATTTGCAAAATATCTACATGATTTGATACAGCCAAGCATTGCTCTTCATTATGAATATCCGTTAAAACAGGAACTTTTAAATCTTTTTTAATTTTATCAAAAACCGGTAAAGACTTTTCTAATCCAGCGCCTCTTTTACCTTTTAAACTTGTTCGATTAGCTTTATCAAACGAGGTTTTATAAATAAAACCAATACTAAATTTATCTGCTATTTCTTTTATTTTTCCAGCCATATCCATTGAATGTTGTTCGGATTCCAGCTGGCATGGACCCGCAATTAAAATGAGTGTATCTTTGTTTGAGATTTTTATTCCATTGCAATTAATTATTTTATTTTCCATTATTTTGATTTCGCAGCCTTAATAAAGGAAGAGAATAAAGGATGAGGGTTTAAAGGTCTAGATTTAAATTCTGGATGAAACTGAACACCGATAAACCATGGGTGATTCTTTAATTCAATTATTTCAGGTAAATTGTTGTTTAGCGACATTCCAGAAAAAATCATACCATTGGACTCAAATTTATTTTGCAAATGTTTATTAACCTCATATCTATGCCTATGTCTTTCATTAATATTAGTTGAATTGTATATTTTTTTTATTAGGGAATTATGTCGTAATTTTGCTTTATAAAGACCTAGTCTCATAGTACCACCTAATTCTTTATTAGTACCTTTTATAATTTTCCCAT
Organism: uncultured Pelagibacteraceae bacterium; assembly: GCA_902636025.1. Lineage (GTDB taxonomy): Bacteria > Pseudomonadota > Alphaproteobacteria > Pelagibacterales > Pelagibacteraceae > Pelagibacter. The sequence continues at coordinate 51,592 of CACPQG010000004.1, read as the reverse complement.
CTTTATCCCATTCATTCATTAGACCAATAACCGGAAAGCATTTTTTATCTAACTCTGTTGATCCTGCATGCTTAATATTCAGTTTATTTCTAGCAAATTCAATAACAGCCATTTGCATACCAAAACATATTCCAAAGAAAGGAATTTTATTTCTTCTAGCAAAATTAATTGCTGCTATTTTGCCCTCTGTACCCCTTTTTCCAAAACCACCTGGTATGAGAATACCTGAGACATTTTTAAGTAATTTCTTAACATCTTTTTTTTTTAAATTATCAGACTCAATTCTTAGTAAATTTACTTTTACTTTATTAAAAATTCCACCATGAATTAAGGCTTCATCTAAAGATTTATAAGCATCTTTTAAATTAACATATTTTCCAATAATCGCTATATTCACCTGTTTTTTTGAATTTAAAACAGTATTAGTTATTTTTTTCCACGGGGTTAAATTTGCAATTTTTTTTGGTCTAATATTAAAATATTTTAGAACTTGTCTATTTAATTTTTCCTTGTGAAAACTTATAGGTGCTTCATAAATTGTTCTAACATCAACAGTTTCAATAACATTATCTATTGGTACATTGCAAAATAGAGATATTTTTTTTCTTTGGTCTATCGGAATTGATTTTTGCGACCTACATATCACTATATCTGGTTGAATACCTAAACTTCTAAGCTCCTTGACTGAATGTTGTGTTGGTTTTGTTTTAATTTCATCAGATGATTTTAAAAAAGGAACAAGTGTCAGATGTATAAATAAACTTCTTTTTTTCCCTACATCGTTTGCAAATTGTCTTATGGCTTCAACAAAAGGCAAACTCTCAATATCTCCTACAGTTCCACCTATTTCGCAAATTACAAAATCTTCATTAGTTATATCACCTTTAATAAATTCTTTAATTCTATCAGTTACATGAGGTATCACTTGTACAGTTTTACCTAGGTACTTGCCTAATCTTTCTTTTTTAATTATATCACTGTAAATTTTTCCTGTAGTTATATTGTCTGTTTTTTTTGCAGAAATATTTGAGAATCTTTCGTAATGGCCTAAATCTAAATCTGTCTCTGCACCATCGTCGGTGACAAAAACTTCACCATGTTGAAATGGGCTCATCGTACCAGGGTCTACATTTAAGTAAGGATCCATTTTTCTCAGTCTTACCTTATAACCTTGAGACTTGAGTAAATAAGCTAGTGACGCTGAAGATAAACCTTTTCCTAAAGATGAGACCACGCCGCCAGTAACGAATATATATCGCGCCATGGAATTATGTTATAGCGAATTATTTTAAAAATGAAAATACTTAATTATTATTTTCAGGAATTTTTGGAACTTCCCCTGAGTTTTGCTCCATTTTGTCAATCACTGACGACTCTGTCTCAAGATCACCCCTGGATATGATTGTTAATGAAAGACTGCAAATTATAAACAAAGTAGCAATTATAGCCGTTGCTTTTGTCATAAAATCACCTGCTGTTCTAGAAAACATAAAACTTTCTTGAGAAACACCAATGCCTAGCGCTCCCCCCTCAGATTTCTGCAATAAAACGATTATTACCAATATTACAGCTAATATCACATTTACCACTAATAGAATATTTTCCATGAGAATTAATTAAACGTTTTTTTTATTATATCAATAAATATATTGCTATTTTGGGATGCACCACCTATTAAAAATCCATCAAGATTTGTTATATTTTTTAAAAGATTTACATTCTTTTGATTAACAGATCCACCATATATAACTTTTGGATTTTTATATTTCATCTTATTACTTAGAAATAATTTTATTATCCTCGTGGTATTTTCTAAGTCTTGTATTTTTGGAATCATGCCTGAACCTATAGACCAAACTGGCTCATAAGCGATTATTATATTTTTTTTATTTTTTATTTTTTTAAGACCTTTGCTTATCTGACTTAGTAAGGTTTTTTTTGTTAATTTTTTCTTTTTTTGTACAAATGTTTCACCAATGCAAAAAATTACTTTTAAATTATTTTGAAGAGCAGAGATAATTTTTTTATTAATGATATTATCGGTTTCACCTTTAGCTCTTTTTTCAGAGTGTCCTAATATAACGTATTCACATTTTAAAGATTTTATCATCATTGCATTTATAGATCCAGTGGGTGGACCATAGTTAGACCCAAAGCTACAATTTTGTGCTCCAGTCTTAATAGTGGTATTTTTCAATTTTTGTATAAAAGGATGTATCAATGTGAAGGGAGGACAGTAAATAATTTTTAAATTTTTCGCTTTTTTATTTTTTTTCTTGAATTTTATAACTTTATTTAATGAATTAACGCTATTTAAATGGCCAAACATTTTCCAATTAGCAACAAAATATCTTAATTTATTTGTCATATTTAATTATTTAATCTATAGGTTTGTCGTTTATAGTTCAATAATTTAAAAAAAAACGATGTTAAATAGTATTAGAAATTTTTCAAAAACGATAACTGCAAAAATATTCTTATTTATAGTTGCAGTACCTTTTGTCTTTTGGGGTATGGGTGATGTATTTACTAGCGGAAATACAAATTCTTTAGCAAAAATAAATAATGAAAATATATCTACAGAGGATTTTATTGATCATATAAATGAATTAAATATTAATCAAAACTTAATAAAGAATAGATTGGAAGACAATATTCTGGAGGAAGTTCTAAGCAGATTAATATCAAATAAGTTAATTGAACTTGAAATAAAAGAAGCAAATTTAGTTATATCTGACAAAATTCTAGCAGAAAAAATAAAAACAAACTCAAATTTTTTAGATGAAAATTTTAATTTTTCTAGAACAAAATATGAAAAATTTTTACTTTCGAACAATCTTACAGCAAGTCAGTTTGAGAAAAATTTTAAAGAAAATGAATTTCAGGAAGAACTATTTAACTATTTAGGCGGGGGAATTAAATCACCTAATTTTTTAGTAAATAATTCTTATCAAGACGAAACTAAAAAAATTAATATAGAATTTATTAATCTTGAACACATTTATTCAAAAAAGGAAAATATCAAAGATGATGAAGTTAAAAATTATATTAATAAAAATAAAGAAAAACTTAAAAAGGATTATATAGATTTTTCTTATTCAAAAGTAATTCCAAAAGATTTGATAGGTCTGGACGAATATAATAATGAATTTTTTACAAAAATAGATGAAATCGAAAGCAAATTATTAAATAATGTAAGTTTTAAAGATACAATTCAAACATATGATTTGAAAAGTATTTCAAAAAATAACTTTATTCCGCAATCTGATGAAGAATCAATAGAAACAAAAATTTATAATCGTAGAAACAATGAAAAGTCTGGTGTTATTGACGAAAGTGATTTTTTTGTAATTTATGAAATTACAAAAATTGAAAATAAAATTCCAAACCTAGACGATAGTAATTTTGTTAACCAAATCAAACAATTTATATTTAATAGAAATAAATTTGAATTTAATAAAAAAATCTTAAAAAAAATTAATGATAATAATTTTTTTGATAGTGATTTTAATAAGTTAGTCTTGGGCAAAAACAAAATTGAGAAAATATTAATTAAATCAAAGAATGATATAGAAAAATTTAGCTCAGAATCACTAGAGGTCATTTACTCTCTTCCAATCAATAGCTTCGCATTAGTTGCGGACGATGAGAAAAATGTTTATTTAGTAAAAATTCTAAATCATAAAGTAGATAAAATGCTTGAAAATAATGAACTCAAAAATATTTATTATGTTGAAGCAAACAATTTAATAAAAGATAAAATATTTCAAACTTATGATGTTTATTTAAATTCTAAATATACAATTAAAATAAATGAAAAAACTCTTGAAAGAGTAAAAAACTATTTTAGGTAATGTTAAACAGAAGCTATAAACAATTTAAGTTTCTACATCAAAATAAAATAAACCAAGTTTTATATTTAGAAAAAAAATTAAATCATAATAATCAAATATTAAATCTTATCGATAATTTTTTAAATGAAAAGAATAGTTTTATATTCGAGTCAGTTGAAAAAGGCGCAAAAGGAAGATATACAATTTTTGGAAAAAAACCTGATAAAATTTGGGAATTTAATAATAATAAATCTTTTAGAATTCAGAATAAAAAAAAAATTCCTATTAAAGGTATACCACAGAATATTATTGAAAATATTTTAGAAAATTTTAAATTTAAAACCCCGACAAACCTTCCTCCAATTTGCTCATTAATATCTGGGTATTTTTCGTACGATACTATCAGATACGTAGAAAAAATCCCAAATAACTGTAAAGACGATTTAAAAATGCCCGATGTAAGACTTCTAAGACCAACTGTTTTAATAATTCACGATAATCTAAAAAAGAAAATTTTTTACATAGTTAATGTGTTCAAAGACCAAAGTATCCAGAATTATAAAAAAAAATACGATGATATTAAAAACCAAATTAACTTGATGATTCACCAATCTAAATTAAGTTTAAATATCCCTTATAGTTCCAAAAATGAGAAAAAAATAAAAGTAAATTCAAATACCACTAAATCTCAGTATTTAAATATGGTAAAAAAGGCTAAAAAATTTATTAAGATTGGAGATATTTTTCAAGTTGTACTAAGTCAGAGATTTGAGGCAAAACTTACAAAAAAACCTATAGATATTTACAAAAAACTTAGGATTTCAAATCCTTCACCTTTTATGTTTTTTTTTAACTTTAATGACTTTCAGATTATAGGTGCTAGTCCCGAAATTTTAGTTAGATTACGTAAAAACGTAATTACTATAAGACCAATTGCTGGGACTCGCCCTAGAGGAAAAACAAAAAAACAAGATAATTTTTATAAAAAAGATCTTCTAAAGGATAAAAAAGAACTCGCTGAGCATTTAATGTTGTTAGATTTAGGAAGAAATGATGTTGGTAAAGTATCTAAAATCAATACTGTGAAAGTAACTGAAAAATTTTTAATTGAGAAATATTCACATGTTATGCATATTGTTTCAAATGTTGAAGGAATTCATGATAAAAATCTCTCAAAATTAAATTCACTCTTGGCCGGATTTCCAGCCGGAACAGTTTCTGGGGCTCCAAAAATTAGAGCAATGGAAATTATTGATGAATTAGAAAAATCAAAAAGAAAAGTTTATGCTGGCGGTATTGGGTATTTTTCTTCAAATGGTGATTTTGATACTTGTATAGCTTTAAGAACAGCGGTCACCAAAAAAAACAAATTTTATGTTCAAGCAGGTGCAGGAATTGTTGCTGATAGTAAACCGAATAATGAATATGAGGAAACGGTAAATAAAGCAAAAGCATTAATTAGTGCATTAAAATAATGAAAATAATATTAATTGATAATTATGATAGTTTTACCTTCAATTTATTTCACTATTTGTCCTCTTTAAAAATTAATGTTGATGTAATTAGAAATGATAAGATTAATGCAAATCAAATATTGAAAAAAAAATATAACGGTATAGTTATTTCTCCTGGTCCTGGTAATCCAAATCAAGCTGGAAATTGTATCAATATAGTAAGATCTCTTTATAAGAAAATTCCAATTTTTGGAGTATGTTTGGGTCATCAGATAATTGGTCAAGTATTTGGATCAAGGATAATACAAGCAAAAAAACTTATGCATGGAAAAACTAGTGAAATATTATCAAATAAAACAGGTGTTTTAAAAAATCTACCTAGAAAATTTGAAGCTACTAGATATCATAGTTTAATAATTGATAAAAAAACCTTATCAAAAGATCTTTTAATAACTGCTGAAACTAAAGATGGTCTTATAATGGGTATTAAACACAAAAAATACAATGTGCATGGTGTACAATTTCATCCAGAAAGTATTAAAACTAAATTAGGAATTAAAATTTTAAAAAATTTTGTTAAATTTAAAAAATAATGAAAAATTATATTGAAAAAATTCAAAATAAACAGAGTCTTACTTTTGAGGAAAGTAAGTCTGCTTTTAAAATATTAATGGAGGGTAAAGCTCTTGAAGATGAAATTTTTGATTTTTTGACTGGATTATCATCCAAGGGTGAAACATCAGATGAAATTGCTGGTGGCGTTTACGTATTGAGAAATAAATCAAAAAGGGTAAACGTAACAAATTGTATAGATACATGCGGTACAGGTGGTGATGGGATGAATACTCTCAATATTTCAACAGCTTCTGCAATTCTTTTGGCAAGCCTGAATGTAATGGTTGCTAAGCACGGAAATAAGGCAGTTTCATCCAAATGTGGATCGGGTGATGTATTAGAGGCTTTAAATATAAATATAAATCTTGAACCAAATAATGTTGAGCAGCAAATAAATAAAAATAATTTTGGTTTTATGTTTGCGCCCAATTATCATAGTGCGATGAGATTTGTGGGTCCTACAAGAAAAAAAATTGGAAAAAGAACGATATTTAATATGATTGGCCCATTAAGTAGTCCTGCATTAGTAGATAGACAGGTTGTGGGTGTTTTTGATAAAAAATTATTAAATATTTTTGCAAATGCTTTACAAAATTTAAAAATAAAGTTTGCTTGGATTGTGAATAGTGAAGATGGTCTAGACGAAATCTCGCCATATACAAAAACAAATATAGTACAACTTAAAGATGGTGAAATTTCAGAAATCGTAATAGATCCTAATGATTTAAATGTGAACGCTGATAATTTCAAAAATCTTATTGGTCAGGATTCAAAATTTAATTCTGAAAAAATTATAGAAATATTTAAAGGTAAAGATAACGATTTCTCAAAAGCTGTATGTTTAAATGCAGCTGCTGGATTAATAGTTTCAGAAAAATATGAAGATTATGGAAAAGCATACAATGATGCTAGAGATTTTATTAAATCAGGTTCTGTACATGATCATTTAATTAAAATACAAAATGGCTGAAAATATTCTTGAAAAAATAATTAAAAGGAAAACTATTAATATAGAGAAATTAAAAAAAACTCTAGATGAAAATAATTTAAAAGATCTGATTGAAAAACATACATATTTTGTAGACTTTAAAAATAAAATTAATCAAAATATAAAAAATAATAAAATTTCAATAATTGCTGAAATTAAGAAAGCAAGCCCTTCTGCCGGTATTATAATTGAGAATTACAATCCTTTAGAAATAGCAAATATATATAATAAAAATAATGCAACATGTTTATCTGTATTAACTGAAGAAGAATTTTTTTTAGGCAAATTAGATCATATACGCCAGATTAAACAAAAAATTAAACTGCCAATTCTTTGTAAGGATTTTTTTGTTGATAAATTTCAAGTCCCTCTTGCTAAAAGTCATGGTGCAGATGCTATTTTAATTATTTTGGCTGGTGTGAAAGAAAATCTGGCTGATGAATTATATAATGAGGCGCTTAAACACAAAATGTCAATCATCGTCGAGGTTCATACGGTAGACGAGGCTAAAAAAGCATTAAAATTTGAAGATGCACTGATAGGTATTAACAACAGAAATCTTAAAACACTTGAAACAAACATTAATACAACTTACGATATTCATGATGTTTTGGTAAATCATAAAGGACCACTTATTTCTGAAAGTGGTATTAAGAGTAAAGAAGAGCTATTAGATTTAAAAAGCAAAACTTCAATTACAACTTTTTTAATTGGTGAATCACTTCTTAAAAATTTGAAAAATAATTCAATTTTTTCAGTTCTTTAGTCAAATAACTCTTTGTTTTCGTGGTTTTTTTTCTATTGTTTAATTATAAGAACTTTTATAGAACATCATTTGTACGATATTTGTTCTTATGCTTACTAAAAAACAAAAAAATTTATTACTTTTTATCAACAAAAAGTTGAGATCATCTGGAATTTCACCGTCTTATGAGGAAATGAAGGAATCTCTAAACTTAAAGTCTAAATCAGGAATACATAGATTAATCAGTGCTTTAGAGGAGAGAGGTTTTATAAAAAGACTTGCCCACAAAGCAAGAGCATTAGAGGTTGTTAAATTGCCTGAAACTGCATCAGCAAACGATATTTATAATAGTTTTTCACCAAGTGTAATCAAAGGTGGATTAGATGAAACAGCGAATAAAACAAATGACACAGAAATCCCTGTCTTGGGTAAAATTGCTGCTGGAACACCAGTTGAAGCAATACAAAATGAAGTGTCAAGAATTCCCTTGCCAGAAAATATAGAGAAAAAGGGTGAATATTTTGGATTGAAAGTTCAAGGTGATTCTATGATTGAGGCAGGAATTAATGATGGCGACACAGTTGTTATAAAAAAAACAAATACTGCAGATAACGGAAAAATCGTAGTTGCCCTAATTGATGACCATGAAGCAATGCTTAAAAGAATAAGAAGAAAAGGTAAAACTATAGCTTTAGAGAGCGCGAATAGAAATTACGAGACTAAAATATTTGGCCCAGATAGAGTAAAAGTTCAGGGTGTGCTTGTATCTTTATATAGAAGTTTCTAAATAAATAGTCTAAAAATCTTAAATGTCAAAAGTAGCAACAAGATTTGCTCCCTCTCCTACTGGTCCATTACATATTGGAGGAGTTAGAACAGCATTATTCAATTGGTTATATTCCAAGAATCAAAATGGAAAATTCTATTTAAGAGTAGAAGATACAGACAAAGAAAGATCTAAAGAAGAATATAAAGATCAAATAATACAATCGCTTAAATGGATTGGAATAAATTATGATGGAGAAGAATATATTCAATCAGAAAAAGTCGAATATCACATTAAAATTGCAAATGAGCTTCTTAAAAATGGTCATGCATATAAATGTTATTGTTCAAACGAAGAAATTGAAGAACAAAAAAAAAGAGCAAGACAAAAAAAAATTCCCTATATTTATGATAGAAAATGGAGAGATAAAAAAGAATCTGATGCTCCAGAAAACATCAAGCCTGTTATAAGATTTAAAAGTAAGATTGATGGGACATCAGTATTGAAAGATTTGGTTCAAGGTGATGTTAAAATTGAAAATAATACAATTGAAGATTTTATTATTTTAAGAAATGATGGAACTCCAACATATAATTTATCAGCATCTGTAGATGACCACCAAATGAATATGACACATATTATTAGAGGTGATGACCATAAAATTAACACTTTCAAACAAATACAAATTTATCAAGCTTTGAAATGGGAGTTGCCCTCATTTGCTCACATACCATTGATACATACAATAGAAGGAAAAAAACTATCAAAACGAGATCAGGCTTCTACATTAGATGATTACTCCAAAATTGGAATTATGCCTGATGCTCTTAGAAATTATCTTTTAAGATTAGGTTGGTCTTACAAAGATAAAGAAATATTTACACTAGACGAAAGTGTAAAATTTTTTAATTTAGACGGTATCGGAAAATCTCCTTCTAAACTTGATATGAGTAGAATTTTGTCGATGAATGAGTACTATATTAAGAATATTGATGAGAATGATTTGTTTATTCAATTAACTGAATATTGCAAATTATATAAAAGTGAAATTAAGCCTGATAAAAAAGAAAGGATCAGAAAATCACTTACTTTCTTAAAGAATAAAGCAAAAACTTTGGAAGATATATTTAATAATGGTCAATATATTATTAGAGATGAGGTTAATTTTAATAAGGATGATGTCAAATTAATTGACGATAAAGCAAGAAAAGTAATTTCTGATTTTAATTCCCAATTTGAAAAAATAGATCTTCCTTCTAGAGAAATTTTAGAACCAATAGTAAATGAGCTTATAAAATCTCATGACACTAATTTTAAGGGAGTAGGACAACCGTTAAGGATTGCTCTAACTGGATCGAAGTTCGGACCTGGTATATATGATATTATTTTATCCTTAGGAAAAGAAGAAGTTCAAAAAAGATTAAATGCTAAGATAGCTTGAGACTACTGCTGAGGCTTCTGAAGATGAAGATGTTTTAGATTTAATTTCATTTAACGTATGATTTACATCAAGAATTTGTTTTTCCATCAGCTCCGGATTTTTTAAAAAATATGCCACAGATCTAAAAATTTCTTTTGAATTGCATTCTTTTTGAATTAATTCTGGAATTATCTCTTTTTGGTTAATTATATTAATTATATTAGCAAATTTTGTTTTTACTAAAAATTTTACAATTAAAAAATTAATAAAATTCATTTTATAAATTATAATAGATGGTACTTTTGCATTACAGATTTCAAGAGAAACAGTTCCAGATTTAGCCACAGCAAAAATGGAGTTTGATAGTATTTTTGATTTTATATTCTCGTCAGATATGACATCAACATTATTGAAGTTTGTTTTTTGAATCTCATATTTTATTGAATCTTTATTTTGATCAGTTGCATGAAAAATAAAATTAAATTCGTTAAATTTTTCATTCATTAATTTAATAAAATCTATTAAAATTGGCAAAAGAATACTAGTTTCAGATGTTCGGCTTCCAGCAAATAAAGATATAATTTTTTTATTGTCATCAATTATATTTGATAAATTTGTCTTAATATTATTTTTATTTTCAAGTAATGGATGGCCAACGAAAGTATTATTGATATTTTCTTTATCAAAGTACTTTTTTTCAAAATTAAACAATAATAAAACATGGTCTAAAAACTTTTTAAAATTCTTAACCCTTCCCTCTCTCCATACCCATACTTGTGGTGCAACATAATGTATTGTTTTAATATTAGGATTTATACTTTTTACTTTTTCAGCAACTCTCAAGGTAAAATCTGGGCTATCTACACTAAATAGAATATCAGGATTAAATTCAATTATTTTGTTTACAGTTTCATTTATTTTGCTACTGATTTTAAATAAATTTAAAATAACACTAGTAAAACCAATATAAGTTATCTCCTTAAGATCATATATTGATTTGATCCCAAGTTTGTTTAAATGTGTACCTCCAACACTTAGATATTCTATGTTTGAATGTTTTTGTTGAAGTTTATTAATTACTTTTGAAGCTAATTTATCTCCTGACGGTTCACCAGTTAATATAAAGATTTTTTTCATTTCACCGAGATAAACATCTTATTTTTATTAGCAAAGCTAATACATTTATTTTTGTCTAAAAATACATGTTGTTTACTCTTTACAACAATTCCTTTTAATCCAGCTGTCTTACTTTGTTTTAACGTTTTTAAACCAATTGTAGGTAAGTCAACTCTAAGATCTTGCTTCATTTTCGGAAACTTAACTAAAACACCATGGTTTCGAAATTTGTTACTTTTGCTTTTTTCAAGTAATTTTTTTGTTCCACCTTTTCCTTCTATTAAGATTACTTTTTTATTTCTAACTACTACGCCTTGGCTATAACTATACTGTTTTAAACTTTTTAGCGTTTTAATAGCCTTATTAATATTTAATTGATCCATATGATTCGGTTTAAGATTTGAATAATTACCCTTTTTAAGAGTAAGCTCTGGATTAAATTTAAGTGAATTTTCAGTTTTTATTTTATTTTGAGCTAATATTTTTATAATTTCTTTCAATATAGCTGCATCACCAAGCCTGGATGCTTTGATAATTCTTGGGATATAATAAATTCCTTTAAAATCTAACTTTAATTTAGAAAAGTTAGGCTTATTGACTTTCCCTGCAAATAAAACTTTTTTACAGCTGTTTTCCTTAAGAATATTAATTATTTTACCAAATTGACCTATAGAAACTAAATAAGATTTACTATCTTTTTTAAATTTCTTCGATTTTGACAAATCTATTATTAAGTACTTTATTTTTTTTTTCTTAATTGTTTTAAGTATTTTATTTGGAAAATCAGTATCACCAAAAATTAATCCTATCATTTTATGAAAATGGGGTACAAATAGATCTTTTTTTATCCTTAGTTATAAATTCTATTACCTCTTTAACTAATAAATTCTCCTTAAATGAGCCATTTAATTTACTTATGTTTTCATTAATATTTTTAGAAGCAAAAATCTCCTTATACGCCTCGCTTAAACCTAAAATATCTTTGTTTTCAAATTTTGCTCTTCTCAACCCTATTAAATTTAATCCTTGTAATGAATTTCTATTTCCTGTTGATAAACCATATGGAATAACATCGTGTAGAACTCCTGTCATTCCTCCAATCATTGCCATTTTACCAATTCTTGTAAACTGTTGAACAGCAGAATTTCCACCTATAACTACATTATCTTCAATAACGGCATGACCCCCTAAAGGTACATTATTTGCTATAATGACATTATTACCGACCTGGCAATCATGGGCTATATGAGATGAAATCATAAACAAGCAATTATTTCCAATTATAGTTTTACCTCCACCACCAATTGTTCCAGGATTTATAGTTACATATTCCCTTATTTTATTATTATCTCCGATAACTAAACTTGTTTCTTCACCATTATATTTCAAGTCTTGTGGGTCATTTATTGAAACAAATGGATAAATCTTGTTCCCTTTTCCGATTTTAGTATTTCCAGTAATGCTTACATGTGATTGAATTTCTGTATTCTCTCCAATTTCTACATTAGGACCGATGATAGAATATGCTCCAACTTTAACACTCGAATGAACTTTTGCATCTTTATTAATTATGGCTGTTTTATCTATCATTTATTTTCTCTTATAAAATTTTTTAAATCTTTTGCTGGGTAACCCATTACTTTAGAATTATCAGGAATATTCTTTATAACACCGCTACCACCACCTATTTGTACGTTGTTACCAATCTTTAGATGACCTGAAATACCTGCCTGACCTCCAATCATAACATTACTTCCTAAAGTAGAACTTCCAGCAAAACCTACTTGTCCAGCAATAATACAATTCTCACCTATTTTTACATTGTGAGCTATATGAATTTGATTATCTAAGTATGTATTTTTGCCTATAATTGTGTTCGAAAGAGAACCTCTATCAATGGTAGATCCACAGCCAATTTCTACATTATCCTCAATTATTACAATACCTATTTGAGGATACCTAATATTTGAGTCTTTATTTGGAAAAAAACCAAATCCTTTTTTTCCAATTACACAACCATCTAAAATATGAACGTTATTTTTAATTAACGAATTTCTAATAATTACATTTGATCCAATAGAACAATTATCACCTATGTTTACATTTTTTTCAATGATTGAATTATGACCGATTAAACAATTGGCACCAACTTTTACATTTTCACCAATAAGAATATTTTTTCCAAATTTAATTTTGTCTTTAAATTCAGTCTCTTCTATATCTTTTACAGTGTTATCATAATTATCTGTAATAGAGTCTGGATAAAAAATTTTTGTTATTTGAGCAGTATGTAATAAAACTTTGTTTGAAATAATAGCCTTACAATTATTTGGTAAAAATGACCTCAAGTTTGTAGTTGTAATACAATATGAAGCCTTAGTAGATTTTGCTAAGTCTTTATATTTTTTAGAGTGAAAAAAAGTTATATCCCCACTTTTTGATGAATTTAGATCTTTTACATCATTTACATTTTCATTATCAAAATTTGTTTGATTTAATTTTATAATATTAGTTAAGTAGTTTATTTTATAAGGACCAGTATTTTTAAAAAAAGGATTTTCCATTAATAAGTTAATATCAAAAAAAAATTTAAAAGCTTATCAAGATTTATTGCTAATTATTTCCTATCAACAATGGTAGCAGACCACTGAGCATCAGCCATTTTTTTTCCACCAACAAATGCTTCGCCTTTATATTTCCATACTCTACCATGGGATCTAATTGCTTCAATTTGCAATTCAAGTTTACAATCAGGAATAACAGGGTTTCTGAATCTTGCTTTTTCTACACTCATCAAAAAAACCAATTTATTTTCATATACAGATTTATCGATACCATGTGCAGTAAGTGCGGCGGCGGCTTGACCAAAGGCCTCAACAATCAGAACACCAGGCATAACTGGTTGATCTGGAAAATGTCCTTGAACATAAAAACTACTTTTTTTAACATTAACAATTGCTTTTGCAGACTTAAGTTTTACAATATCAATTAGTTCATCAATTAGTAGCATAGGCTCTCTATGTGGAAGTAGATCTATGATGTCATTTTTGGATAATTTTATTGTCATGTTAATCGAATTTTATTTTTGAAATTTTTTCATCAACAATAATTAAAACATCATCAGTTATATCAAGTTCTTTTTTGCCCATAAGAATATTTTTTTTTTGAACTATGATAGAAATATCATTTTTTGAGGCATAGTCGGTTAATATTGGTTTAATTTTATTTGAAAACTCAATACTAGCCTGCATTCTTTTTTTAGTTGTTTCCTGAATAATGTTTTGTCTCTTATTTCTATATTCAGAGATTTGTTTTTTTAGACTTTCAAGTTTCGTTTGAAATTCATTCTCACTTATAACATTCTTTTTTGAGATAAGGTCTTGCTCTTGTTTTTTTAAATCTTCCTCAATTTTTTTAAATTTATTAATATTATCTTCATTTGATTTGGATATTTTTTCTATAATCTTTTTTCCAGCTTTAGACTCTTTCATGATTTTTTCTATATTTATATAAACAATTTGCTCAGATAAAACTTTATTAGAAATAAGAAACGCTAAAATAAAAATTAATAAAAATTTCACTTTTTTTGACATTAAAAAGTTGTACCAATATTAAATCTCACAGTCTCAGTTCTATCAGTATCTGCTTTTGAAATTGGGTGCGCTATTGAAAAATTTAGCGGACCTACCATTGTAAACCAATCTATACCTAATCCTATTGAAGATCTTAAGTGAGAATTATCAAGTGAGGTATCATAATCTACTCCCCATACATTAGCTGCATCAAAAAATAATTGAAAATCAACAGTTTCCATATTTGTTCCAAACTCAGGTAATGTTGTTGATGCATTCAAAACTGCAGTATAATTTCCACCGATGAAATCACCTGAGTCAACAGGTCCAATTTTACCTCTTTCAAATCCTCTGAGTTTTTTTGATGGAATGTATAATCTTTTTGATATCCTTACATCTTCATTTCCTAATGAATGAATCGCAGAACCTTGAATTGATAATCTAGTTACTAAATCAGCAAATTGATTAAAAGTGGTAAATTCGTAACTGTTAAAAAAAGCATTATCATCAGATATAAGAGGCAAAGTTTGATTAAATCTACTTCTATAACCATCTGTAGTTTGGAATCTTTGATTTCTTTTGTCCAAATCCAAACCATATAAAAATGCTGTCTCAAAATACTCGCCCTCTTGTTTTTTTAGATTTGCAGTTGCAGATTGATTTGTATCAAGTTTTTCATGATACAAAGAAAATTTTGGTGAGAAAAATATTTCATCGTATTGTTCCCAAGAGGATCCAAAAGTAAAACCTGTCTTACCTGTTTCATATCCATAATCATCAAATCTATCCGTAACACTACTTTCCACTTGAGCAATTAAAGTTTTATCTGAGTAATTCCAATTTGGATTTACCACCGAGAAGGCTCCTTTGATAGTTTCTTCATTTACTCTTATATTAGTGTCTAATTTTATATTTTTTCCTATAAAATTATTTTCTTTAACACCAAAACCTACTGTGCTTCCTTGTGTTCCGGTGCCAGCTGATGCAAATATTTCTCCTGTTGGTTTTTCCTCGATATTTATATTTAAAGTTTTTTTGTTATTTTCATCAGTTTTTAAATCATATTGAACTTTTCCAAATATATTTAATGCTTTTAAATTATTAATAGATTTTGCTAAAAGTAATTCGTTAAAAGGATCTCCTTCATCTACTTCAAGATTATCTCTAATTACTCTTTCCTCAGTTATATTATTTCCAAATATATTTACTTTTTTAAGATATCTTTTTTCGAATTCTTTTATTTCAAATGTGAGCTCTATTTTATTTTCTTTTACAATTTTTTCTTTAAAAGTAGCATTAATAAATTCATAATCATTTCTCAATGTAAGCTTATCAACTTCTTGTGCAATTTTATTTAATTTATTAAGAGAATAATGTTCACCCTCTAATTTTAGAAGTTTTTCTTTGATTTTTACAAAATCCTTTTCATTATAATCTGAAGGAAGTTTAAGCAAACTTTTTGATATTGTAAATTTTGGTCCTGCATTAATATTATACACTAATTTAAAATTATTATTTTCAGTGAATTCAACAAGGCTATCGTTTACGATAACTTGATAATGGCCTTTATTTAAAAAATAGTTTTTTAAAAGCCTTTTATCTAATTCAATATTATCAGGATTTATAAACTTTCTATTTGTTATAAATTTCCAAAATCTATTTTCTTCACTGACTATAATATTCCTTAAAAGTCTATCCTTGTAAAATTTATCTCCTATAAATTCTATTGATTTAATATATGCTTTTTCACCTAATTCTATATTAAACATGACATCAACAGTTTCATTTTCATTTTCAATTATACTGTCTGTTACACTTGAAAAATAATAACCCGAATTTTTTAATATTTTTTGAATTCTTGAGACGTCCTTACTTATAAAACTTTCAACAAATGGATTTTTATCCTTTGATAAGAGTTGTTTTTTTAATATATCAACAAGTTCTTTTTTTTTTATACCTTTAATTTCTACTTCTTGGATTATTTTATTTTCTGTTACATCTATTGTTAATACACCATTTGTTAAATCAAGAGTAATATTTGAAAAAAAATTTGTATTATATAGATCTTTAATTACTTGATCTAAATCATTAGGCTCATAATTATTACCAATTTTTATATCTGAGAAAATTAAAATTGTCTCTTTTGTAATTCTATTATTGTTTTTAACATTTATCTCATTTACTACATCTGAAAAGCATTTTGTAGCTAATAGAAAAGAAATGAAAATAAAATATAATATTTTAAGCATTGTCGTTGGATCTTACACATAAAGTTTTAGTTTTCAATCTTACATATCTATTGAGGCTTATTATTTGACCTAAATTATTAGGTTTTTTGGATTTAAAAATTTTAAATTCTTTCATTTTCATTATCATTATGAGTTTTTTAGATATATCTAAAAATTTAATTTTTCTATTTAAAAAAAGTTCAA
This sequence comes from uncultured Pelagibacteraceae bacterium, assembly GCA_902636025.1. Classification (GTDB taxonomy): domain Bacteria; phylum Pseudomonadota; class Alphaproteobacteria; order Pelagibacterales; family Pelagibacteraceae; genus Pelagibacter. Next base: position 34,651 of record CACPQG010000004.1, on the reverse strand, counting down.
CCAATTCATCATTTGCACTAACAAGTACAGTCTCGTATAAACTATGTTCAATATTTTCAAATTCTCTAAGAATTTTTAATGAAGGAAATTTTATTTTGTTAAATGTATTAAAATTTAAATTGTTTAACTTTTTTAAATTCAATTTTTCAGATTGAAGTACTAGATTGTTGTTAGGGTAAATTGTATTAAATATTGGAATTTTCATACTTGTATCATGAATTAGGATTTTTGTTAAACCGTTTCTAAATTTTACTATAGCATGTACATAGGAGTCGGGATGAGATAGGATTGTAATATTTTTTAGACTGATACCAAATATTTTTTTAGCCTCTAAGGCTTCAAAAACTTTGTTTACCATTGTTGCGGAGTCAACAGATATTTTTTTTCCCATATTCCAGTTTGGATGATTTATTGCCTGCCTTGGTTTAATTTTATGTAAAGATTCTCTGGTTCTATTTAAAAATGGTCCTCCAGATGCTGTTATAAAGATCTCTTCAATATTTAATTTTTTTTTTTCAATTAAGGACCAAATTGAAAAATGTTCTGAGTCAACAGGAATAAAGTTAGTTTTATTTTTTTTAATTTCCTTATTAATTAAATTCCAGCCACATATAATGGACTCCTTATTTGCAATAGCTATTAATTTAGTATGTTTAATAATATCTATTGTAGGTTGTAATCCACTGAACCCACTTATTGAACTCATTACATAATCTATTTTTTTTTTAAATATTTTTTTAAAACAATTAAAATTATTAAATATTTTTATATTCCTCTTTCTTTTTTTAAATTTTTTATACTTTTCTAAATCAGTAATTATTAAGTTTTTTGGTTTAAATATTTTTAATTGTTTTGATATTTCAGGAATATTTTTATTTGTAGATAAAAGTATTACTTCAAAGTTTTTCTTATTTTTTTTTATAATTTTTAATGTTTGTTTTCCAATTGATCCTGTGGAGCCAATTATAGCAATTTTTTTTTTCATTTATACAAATAATAAAATTAAAGTAATTAAAGGTATAACGAAGATCATACCATCTATCCTATCTAAAATACCACCATGGCCTGGTATAATATTTCCAGTATTTTTAAAATTAGTTAACCTTTTAAAGTAAGAAACAATAATATCTCCGATTTGGCTGATAGATGATATTAGGAAAGTAATAACGACAACGTCTTTAAATTTATAATCAAAAATATTAAAAAAAACATCTATGTTATTTGAAAATAAATAAGAAGCAAAAAAAGCTAGCGTATATCCTCCTATTAGGCCAGCATATGTTTTATTTGGACTAATCCTTGTTAACTTTGGTCCTTTTAAAATTTTTCCAAAAAAATATCCCCCAACATCTGTGGAGATACATATAAGAATGAGAAATAAGAAGAAATCAACACCAAATTTTTCTCTTAAAATATACGTCAAAATAAAGGATATTTTTAAAAATAATAGACCAGGTAAAAAATAATTTTTATTATTTGCAATTTTTTGCCATTCTATAAAAGCTAATATAAAAAAAATATACAACATTGAAACAAAGTAAAATGAACCTTTTAAAGTTAAAAAAATAGTAATGGGTATAATTATTATTGAGCTTAAAACTCTCTTTGACAATTCATTTTTCATTAAATATTACCATAGTTTCTTTTCACATTTTTAAAGTCATTTATAATTCTATCATAATCTTTTACTTTAAAATCTGGCCACAATTTTTTTTCAAAATAGATTTCTGTATATGCAATTTGCCAAAGTAAAAAATTACTTACTCTGTGTGTATTACCTGTTCTTATCAATATATCGGGTTTTGGGATAAATTTTGTATACAGGTTTTTATCTATATTTTTGATATTTATAATTTCTTTATTTTTTATCAACTTTTTTACTGAGTCTATAATTTCATTTTTTGACCCATAATTTAAAGCTAAGTTTATTTGAAGTCTTTTATTATTATTGGTTTTTTTTTGGGCTTTGTTCAATATACTTTCTATTTTTTTTAATTTAATTTTAGATCCAATTATTTTTAGTTTAATATCTTCTTTTTGAAATACATCTAATTTTTTAATAATAAATTCCTCTAAAAGTGAAAATAAAAATTTTATTTCTTTTTTTGGTCTTTTCCAATTTTCTGTTGAGAATGCAAAAAGAGTTAAATATTTAATTTTTTTCTTTATTGTATGTTTAATAATATTTTCTACTGTTACTAAGCCTGCTCTGTGGCCAAAATTTCTTGATTTATTTCTTTTAAGACCCCATCTCCCATTTCCATCCATAATAATGGCAACATGGTTAATAGAATTCATATTGTCATTATTTCTTTCTCTTTAGAAATAACCTTTTCATCGACAATTTTAATATGATTATCGGTTACTGTTTGAATAGTTTTCTCAAATTTATTTTCTTCATCTTCACTAATTTTTTTATTTTTTAATAAATTTTTTAAATTTTCATTTGCCTCTCTTCGTATATTTCTTATAGAGATTTTACATTTCTCACCCATCGTTTTGATCATTTTCCTCATTTCAGTTCTTCTTTCCTCACTTAAATTTGGTATCGGTAATCGAATTAGCTGTCCATCTATTTGTGGATTTAAACCTAATTCTGACTTTTTAATAGCTGAGTCAATTAAATTTACATTATTTAAGTCCCAAACCTGAATACTAATAAGTCTTGCCTCAGGGGTACTAATAGTAGCAATTTGATTTATTGGCATTTTTTGTCCATAAACATCAACTTTGATCAGATCCAACATGTTAATATTGGCTCTACCTGTTCTTAAAGAATTTAATTCTTTATTAAAAACCTCAATTGTTTTATTCATTTTATTATCGTAAAGATTTGTTTCAAACATTATTCACCTATTTTTATTCTGTAAAATTCTTTAATCTTTAAGCCTTCTATATTTAAACTTTGAACTATGTCTCTCACTTTTTTTTTAGGTTCCATAACCCAGGGTTGATTAAGTAAACTATTATCTTCCTTAAATTTATTTAATTTCCCAATACTGATTTTTTTAATTATATTATCAGGTTTACCTGTATTTTTTAATTCCTCAGATATGAGCTCTTCCTCTTTTTTAATTATTTTATTATCAATATCATTAACATCTAGAGCAAGAGGATTTGATGCTGCAATATGCATAGCAAGTTGTTTACCAAAGATTTTTATTTGATCATCGCTATCATTTCCTTCGAGAGAAACAACTACTGCTAATTTAGATAAATTGTCTTTAACCACAGTATGTAAATAACTAAAATTAAGTTTATTTTCATTTTTAATTGTTTTTGATCTTCCTAAAGTTATTTTTTCACCAATTTTAGCAATAATAGCAATTAAATTCTCTTCAACTGTCTGTGAATTTTTCATTACAGTTTTTTTAACCTTCTCTAGATCTGAATAGCAGGAGTTATTTATCTCACTTAATTCTTTTACGAATTTTATAAAATCATCATTTTTAGCTACAAAATCTGTTTCACAATTTACCTCAATAACGGATGTTTTCTCATCATTTCCAGATAATGCAATTACACCCTCTGTTGCGTCTCTAGACATCTTTTTAGATGCTTTAGAGATTCCTTTAACTCTTAAAATTTCAATAGCTTTTTGAATATCATTTTTTGCCTCTTCCAAAGCAGCACTACAATCTTTAAAACCGGCTCCAGTAGTTTGTCTAAGTTCTTTTATTTTTTTAATATCACTCATTTGAAATAAAGTATTTTACTTTAATTGACTGAACTTTTTTTTTCTTTTTGATCTTGAATTTCCTCTTTAGAAGGAACTTCTTTTTTAGCATTTTCAATTGTTTGTTTTATAAGGCTGCAATACAAATCAATTGATCTTCTCGCATCATCGTTACCAGGTACTGGAAAATCAATACCATCTGGATTTGAATTTGTATCTAATATTGCGATAATAGGTATATTTAATTTTATTGCCTCTTTTATAGCTAAAGACTCATAATTGGTATCGATAATAAAGACAATATCTGGAATTTTTTTCATTTTGCTAATTCCGCCTAAAGATCGTTGAAGTTTATCTCTTTGAATGCTCATTTTAAGCAGTTCCTTTTTTGTAAACCCTCTATTTTCAGAAGCTAAATCTAAATTTATTTTCTCTAACTTTTTAATTGAATTAGAAATTGTTCCCCAATTTGTAAGCATACCTCCTAGCCATCTGTAATTAACATAATATTGATTAGTATCCTTCGCTAAATCTGAAATTGCTTCTGATGCTTGTTTTTTTGTTGAAATAAATAATATTTTTCCATTATTTTTTATTGTTTCAAAGATTTTTTCTAAAGCTAGATTAAAAAGTTCAAGGGTTTGTGTAAGATCAATAATATGAATAGAGTCTCTTTTTCCAAAAATATATCTTTTCATTTTTGGATTCCACCTCAAGGTTTTATGACCAAGATGCACTCCAGCATCTAAAAGTTGTTGAATAGTTAAACTTGGTATCTTCATATTTTTTCCCGGTTTTACCGCCACAATTACTTCCATTTAAGGACCGGAGGCATTACACCAAAAATTGTGTGAGTATTTCGCCAGTAAATACATCTAATCGTGAAAATTCTCAAGTCTTTTTTTAAAGAATATTTGTAACAATACCTTGGTTTTTTAACATATCTAATTGAGTTTTATCTATGTATCGCTTATTTTTAAGATTAAATATATACCTTTTTTGATCCATAATAATTTTAATCTTTACTAACGTTTCACCAGGTTTACTTAAAATTTTATTAATTTCCTTAATATTTTCATTTTTGTCGATAGATATTTCAAGACTTTTTATAGGTTTGTTTACTAAAGTTTTTAAAGGTGATAATTTTTTTATATTTATTTTTTTGAACCTATTTTTCTCCTCAGATAAGTTTTTATTTAATGTTAATAATAATGATTGTCCCTCCTTTATAAATTGCCTATTATTTTCTAACAAATCTGAAAATAAAAATAATTCATAAACTGAATTTAGATCACTAAACTTAATAATCGCATAAGAATTTCCTTTTTGTGTTTTTTTTTCTTGAATTTTAAGCACAGTCCCAGCAATATTAGATTCGTTAATATTTGGGTTATTAATAAAATCACTATAACTTAAAATTTCATAATCTTTTAAAATCTCTGAAAACTGGTTTAAAGGGTGATCAGATATAAAAAAACCTAAAGCTTCAAATTCTTTAGACAATCTTTCGTCTTGAATCCAATCTTTACTTGAAAGAATAGCATCATCATTCTCATCGTCAATTTTAAATAAATTAAATTGATTTGCTATTTTATTTTCATGATTATGTTTTGACTTTAGTATAATTTTGGGTATTGCATCATATAAAGCCTTTCTATTTACATTGAAAACATCAAAAGCGCCTGATTTTACTAAACCCTCAAGCTGAAGTTTGTTAATATCTTTTGGGTTAACCCTATTAATAAAATTATTTAGTGATTTAAACCTTCCATTATTTTCTCTTTCTTTTACAATGTTAGATACTGCATCAAAGCCTACATTTTTAATCGCTCCCAATGCGTAGTAAAAAATTTCTTCTTTAGATTGAAAGTCTGCATAACTCTGGTTAATATTTGGTCTTTGCACATCAATATTTAATCTTTTAAGTTCTTCAAAAAATTCACTTAATTTATTTTGATTGGAAATATCCATTGTCATTGAAGCTGAAAAAAACTCCTTTTGAAAATATGTTTTGAGATAAGCGGTTTGGTATGCAATTATAGCGTATGCAGCTGCATGACTTTTATTAAAACCATATTCTGCGAAAGGTTCAATTTTTAAAAATATACCTGCAGCGGTTTCCCTATCTATACCATTTTTTAATGCTCCTTCAATAAATCTCATTTTTTGTTTTTCTAGTTCTAATCTTTTCTTTTTACCCATTGCTCTTCTTAAAATATCCGCCTCACCTGCTGTAAAACCAGATAACTTCTGTGCGATTTGCATTACTTGTTCTTGATAAATAATAACTCCATATGTTGGTTTAAGTATTTCTTCTAGCAAAGGGTGCAAATAATCTGGTTTTTGTTTTCCATGCTTGCAATCATTGTAAACTGATATGTTTGCCATTGGTCCTGGTCTGTATAAAGCAACTAAGGCAATAATATCTTCAAGATGATTTGGCTTCATTTGCATTAAAGCCTCTTTCATTCCAGAGCTCTCTAATTGAAATAATCCAACTGTATGTCCCGCAGATAATAAGTCAAAAACTTTTTGGTCATTGTAATTAATTTTTTTTATGTCGAAATTTTTATCGATATTTTTTATCTTTTTTGAGGTATTGTTAATTACAGTTAACGTTTTAAGACCTAGAAAATCAAATTTTATTAAACCAGCATTTTCAGCGGAATACATGTCAAATTGAGTAGAAGGAAGAAGAAGATTTGAAGTATTATCTTTATAAAGAGGAACAGTATCTGTTAATTTTTTGTCTGCTATTACTACGCCTGCTGCATGAGTTGCGAAATTTCTATTTAGGCCTTCAAGTTTTAAAGATAGTTCAATCAATTTTTGAACCCTGGTATCGTCTTTAATAAGCCTTTGAAGTCTTGGTTCATTATTAATACATTCGGTTAAATTTTGAGGCCTTGATGGATCAAATGGTATCATCTTCGAAATGCTATCTACAAAACCATATGAAAAACCTAACACTCTACCAACATCCCTTACAACCATTCTTGCTTTAAGTTTACCAAAAGTAATTATGTGGGCCACACTATCCATATATTTAGATTTCAGATATTCAAAAACTAAATCTCTTTTTTCCTCACAAAAATCAATATCAAAATCAGGCATAGAGATTCTATCTGGATTTAAAAATCTCTCGAAAATTAAATTAAATTTAATTGGATCGACATCGGTTATTTCTAAACACCATGCTACTAATGAGCCAGCTCCTGATCCTCTACCGGGTCCTACTGGTATATTTTTTTTTTTAGCCCATTTGATATAATCAGAAACAATTAAAAAATAACTTGAATACTTCATTGCAGTAATAATTTTTATTTCATGCTTCAATCTATTTAAATATTTATGATATTTCGTATTTGAGTCACAATTATTTTCTTCAATATTAAAAACTTCTTTAAATTTTTCTTTTAAACCTTTTGTTGAATTTTCAATTAAAAGTTTGTCAGGATTAAAACCTTTTTCAGATCCAATATTTGGAAGTACTGGTTTTGAGGCCATGGGCCTGAAATTAATTTTATAAACTAAATTATGGTTATTTTCTAAGGCCTCAGGTAAATCATTAAACAATTCCTGAATTTCTTTATCACTTTTCAAGTAATGTTGATCTGATAGTTTTGTTCTATTTTGATCATTAATATTAGTCTTGTTTCCTATGCAAATTAGAGCATCATGTGCCTCGTGCATATCTTTGTTTAAATAGAATACTTCGTTTGTAGCTATAATTGGGATTTTTTGGTCAAAAGATTGTTTAAGATTAAATTTTTCTAGATTTTTTTCATTTAGATCATTATGTCTTTGTATCTCAATATAAAAGTCATCTTTATATTTTTTTTTTAGTAAATTATATATATTTTTAATCTCAAAAATTTTGTCTTTTTCAAATAATCGCCCAATAAGACTATTTAAAGAACCAGACAATACTATAATATCTCCAGAAACTTTTAATAGATCATCAAATTCGCAATGAGGTTCGTTTAATTCATTATTTTCTAAAAATGATTTTGATGACAATTGTATAATAGATTTATAGCCGGATTCTGATTTTGCAATTATTGGAATTTTTCCTATTACATCATTATATTTAAAATTTATTTGAGTACCAAGTATTGGTTGGGTGCCACTTTTTGAAATATTTTCCGAGAATTCTAAAGCTCCACATAAATTGAATGAATCAGATAGCCCTAAAGCTTTAATCTTATTTTTCTTACAAAATTCAGATAGCTCATCAATTTTCAATGCACCTTCACATATTGAATATTGAGAATGAACTTTAATATGATTAAATTTATTATAACTTTCCATTGATTGATTTAATATTACCATCAATCATTTCAATTTTACAATCTGACATTTCAGCAAATTCTCTATTGTGAGTTGCAAAAATTATTAACCTATTTTTGTCTCTTAATTTTAATAAAGTTTTAAATACACTTTTTGCATTTTTTAAATCGAGATTTCCTGTTGGTTCATCTGCTAAAATAATTTTAGGTTTGTTTATAATCGCCCTTGCTATTGCAACTCTTTGATTCTCGCCGCCTGATAGTTCTGACGGAAAATGATTAATCCTTTTAGAAAGTCCAAAATTAGATAGCACTTTTTTAGCATTTAACTCTGATGTTCTATTATTATTATTAAGAGCAAGTTGAGCTAAACTTACGTTCTCTAATGCTGTAAAATCGCTTAGTAAATTATAATTTTGATATATTATTCCTATTGATGATGACCTATATAAATCATTTTTGTCTTGTCTATCAAAACTAACAATTTTCTTCTCTATTTCAATCGACCCTGAGGAAGGTTTGTCTATTAAAGATATTAAATTTAACAAAGTAGATTTTCCTGATCCTGACGGACCAATTAACGAATAAACTTTTCCTAAACTTAATTCAAGATTGATATTGCTTAAAGCTCTAATTTTATTTTTTTTAAAAAAAACTTTAGATACTTTTTTTAATGAAATAAAATTATTCATATTTAAGAGATTTTATAGGATCTAGTTTAGAAGCTTTAATGGCTGGAAATATTGACACTACAACAGTTGCAGCAACAGAGCATATTGAAATCAAAATTATAGAATTAACATCTATTTCAGATGGCATTTTGCTTAAAAAATAAATTTCCTCTGGAAATAGTGATATATTGAATATTTTGCTTAAAAAGTTACGAATATTTTCAACATATATAGAAAACGCAACGCCAATTAAAACTCCAAATATCGTTGCCGTCAAACCTATATAAAAACCTACAAGAAAAAAAATTTTTGTAATAGACTTATTTAATACACCTATAGATTTTAAAACAGCAATTTCTTTAGTTTTATTTTTAACCAAAATAGTTAGTCCTGAAATTATATTAAATGTAGCTACAATTATTATTAGTGAGAGAATAATAAACATAACATTTCTCTCAACTTTAAGAGCTGAAAATAATGGTTTGTTAAGGTCGGCCCATGTATAAATTAAATTATTGTTAAATTTTCTTTCAAAGAATTTTTTGGCATTTTTAATATTAATTGGATTCTTTAAGAAAATTTCCAGATTTCTTTGTTCTTGATTTAAATTAAGTAAATTCTCTAAATTATCAATGCTCATAAAGGCTACATTTCGATCAAAATCGACTAAACCACTTTCAAAAAAACCCGAAATTTGAAAAATTTCTTGCTTAGGCAAGTTACCTATAATTGTTTCTTCTCCTTTTGGTGACATTATTAGGATTTTGTCACCAACTTTTATGTCTAGATCAAAACCTAATTCTTTTCCGATGATTATATTTTTTTCTTTATTGAATTTAATATTAGTAAAATTATTTTTAAATATAGGTAAATTATTTATTTCTGTTGATTTGTATCCTCTAATAGAAAGACCTTTTGTAAAGTTTTCTTTGATTAAAACTACTTCTCCAGAATTGGTTTCAAGATATACATCCAATAGAGCATCTATGTCCTTTCCAAAAATATCCTTTGTAGCTTTTCCAAATGAGTGCACGATAATATGAGAATTAAAACCTACTATTTTATTTATAAGCTCAGACCTAAATCCATTCATTACAGACATTACTATTATTAAAACAGCTACACCTAGTGATATTCCAATAAAAGAAAATGTTGATATAACATTTAAAAAACCATCTTTTTTTCTGGTTCTTAAGTATCTTAAAGCTATTTTATTCTCAAGTTTTGAAATCAATTTTTTTTACTTTGATTTATAAATTTAATTATTTGATCCAGGTTTAAAATTTTTGGATCTTCACCAATATTGTTAAACTCAAAATTATCACCGTCAGTTTTGTTGCCTATTATAATTTGAGATGGAATGCCAATTAAATTAAATTTTTTTAATTTTGCTGAAAAATTTTCCTCTGTATCATCAATAATATAATCAATATTATTTTCTCTTAATTTTTTTGATATATTAATTGCTTTGTCTAAGTTCTTCTTATCGTCTTTATTTAAAAATGGTATAATTACACAATCATATGGTGATACTGATTGTGGCCATTTCATTATTTCTTTTTTTTCATCATATTTAGCTTCAATTATTGCCCCCACTAGCCTTGAGACCCCAACACCGTATGAACCCATTTTAACAAATTCCTTTTTTCCGTTATAATCAACACTTGAATTCATTGGTTTAGAATATTTATCTCCAAAGTAAAAGATATGACCTACCTCTATACCTTTTGTTTTCAACCTGAATTCCTCAGGTACTTTATTATTAAATTCTTTTTCATTAAATTTTTCATCCGTTACAGAATAAAATTTTTCAAATTCTTTTCGTAAATTTCCTAGTGAACTTTTTTCAATTTTAGTTTGGTCGCTGTTTACATCAAAGATCCTTTTATCAGTATAAATTTTACTCTCACCAGTATCAGCTAAAATAATAAATTCATGTGAAAGATTACCTCCGATTGGGCCAGTATCTGCAGCCATTGGTATTGCAGATAAATCAAGTCTTTTAAATGTTTTTAAGTAAGAAAGAAAAAATTTGTTATATGAGAATAATGCCTCTTCATCATTTAAGTCAAAAGAATAAGCATCTTTCATATAAAATTCTCTACATCTCATAATTCCAAACCTTGGTCTTAATTCATCTCTAAACTTCCATTGTATATGATATAAAAGTTGGGGAAGCGACTTGTAAGATTTTATACTTGATCTAAAAATATCTGTCACTAGTTCTTCATTTGTAGGTCCATAAAGCATATCTCTACCTTGTCTATCTTTAATTCTTAACATTTCTTCACCATAATCTTTATATCTTCCGCTTTCTTTCCAAATTTCAGAAGATTGTATTGTTGGCATTAAAATTTCTTGAACTCCAATGTTATCTTGTTCTTCACGAACTATTTGTTCAATTTTTTTCATAACTTTAAATCCAAGAGGTAGCCATGAGTAAATACCTGCTGATGATTGTTTAATCATTCCTGTTCTGAGCATTAATTGGTGGGATTTAATTTTGGCTTCTGCTGGGTTATTTTTTAATATTGGAATAAAAGATTTTGAAAAGAACATAAATTTATTTAATTCTTATAATTTAAATAATCAATTAAATTCTTACTAAATTTACGTTGGTTATCGGCTTTTTTCCAGTTTTTTCTTTTGAATATTTTTTACAAACTAATTTGATAGTATCTATTATATTATTCTGCTGTTTTTTATTATTAAAAGAAAAAGTTCTTGCTGTTTTGTCAATTTCTTCTTCAAGACCGAATTTAAATTCATCATTTTCTATAACTGGTAGTCCAACAAAAGTTAGTACAGGTCTGTCATGAAGATCTCCATTAGAATTAATTAAAATTGTTACATCTAGAAAACCATTAGATGATAAATTTTTTCTTTCTTTAATTGACTTGGAATCTTCATCTACACTTATACTTCCATCTAAAAAAAGTTTTCCTGAAGGTGCTCTATCGTAAACCTCTGGTTTTATTCCAGGATATAATTTCACTATATCACCATTCTCAACCAACACGGTATCAGGAACCTGCATTTCTTTTGCAAAATTTATATGCTCTATCATGTGACGATGCTCTCCATGTACAGGTATAATACATTTTGGTTTTATCCAATTATACATTTCTTTTAAATCTTCCCTGTTTGGATGTCCTGAAACATGAACGAATTCATTTTCCTCGGAAATTACTTCAATACCTTCTTTAACTAATTGATTGTGTAGTTTGTATAGTTTCTTTTCATTCCCAGGTATTATTTTTGAAGAAAATATAACTGCATCACCTTTTTCAATTAATACATCTGGATGTGTAAATTTAGCAATTCTCATCATTGCTCCTAATGGTTCACCTTGACTACCAGTACATAGGTAAACTATTTTTTCGCGTGGTAAACTTTTTGCTTCTCTTGGATCGATTGGTTCAATTACATTTTTTAAGTAGCCACATTTTCTAGCTGCCTTAAAAATTCTATGCATTGATCTGCCAACTAAAGAGATATTTCTTCCAGTTTGTTTTGCGCAATGAAAAATAGTTTCCATTCTTGCAACATTTGAAGCGAATGAAGTTACTATTACTCTTTTTTTGTATCTACTCATTATGTTTATTAAGCTTTTTCTTACATCGCCTTCTGATCCAGATTTTCCCTCACTAAAAACATTCGTTGAGTCGCAAATCATTGCTAAAACACCATCCTTGCCAATCTCTTTTAATCTTTTTGCATTAATGTCCCCCCCAATAAGTGGATTAGGATCAACTTTCCAATCACCAGTATGAAGTATATTTCCAGCTGGTGTTTGAATTCTTAATCCATTTGGTTCTAATATCGAATGTGTAAGTGTAATAAATTCAATCTTAAATGGTGATAGCTCTAAGGTGCTATTTAACTGAACGATGTTTATAAAAGGAGTTATATCTATTTTTTTCTCTTTAAATTTCTCTGAAATTAAAACTGCCGTAAAAGGCGTTGCATAAATTTTACATTTAAGTTTAGGCCAAATATGTGCAATTGCTCCTATATGATCCTCGTGAGCATGAGTTAAAACTATACCAAGTAAATCATCTTTTTTATCTACAATAAAACCTGGATCTGGATATATCAAATCTACACCCGGCACTGTGTCATCAGCAAATGTAACGCCAATATCAACTATAATCCATTTTTGCTGTCCTGGTTTTCCGTAAGCAAAAAGGTTCATATTCATTCCTATTTCACCAGATCCACCCAAAGGACAAAATAATAATTCTTCTTTCATTTAAATATTTTTAATTACTTTTAAAAGACCATCTATTGTCAAATCTTTTCTAATAGTGACTTTATTTTTTTTAAAACTTTTAAACATATTAGCTAAACCACCAGTAAATATTAATTTAAAAGGTTTTTTTGTTTGTTTTTTAATCATTAAAATAATGTTGTCAATTAAACCTACATATCCCCAATAAAAACCAGATTTTACAGCGTAATTAGTGTTAGTGCCAACAACTTTTGAAATTTTAGATAAATTAATTATAGGTATTAAAGAAGCTTTTTTTATTAGTGTATTTAGAGATAAAGATACACCAGGCGCTATAACACCTCCATGATATACATTTTTAATTATAACATCAAAAGTCGTAGCTGTTCCAAAATCAACAACTATATAATTATTTTTATTATCTATAATACTTATTGCGTTAGCAATTCTATCTGAGCCAACTTGTGATCTATTAACCTTGAGTTTAACTAAATTAGTAAAATTCAAATCTTTTATTTCTTTACAAGAGATATTGAATTTATTTTTTAGTAAATTTTTTATAATTTTGTAAGCTGATGGAACAACACTGCTAAATAGTGCAATTTTGACTTTTTGATTTCTAAGAAATTTTAATTTTTTATTTATATAGTTATTTGATATTAAACTTGTTTTTAAAAGTATTTTTTTTTTTTTAATGTGTTTTTCGTTAACTACAAATATCTTTATATCTGTATTACCTATGTCTCCAACTAGATACATTTTAGCTAAATTGATTAATTTTTTTTTCATAAATATTGGATAATTGATCGAATACTTCTAGCCTTTTAACTTTTTTTTTCGTAAAAAAGTTTAGAAAGTTTGTTTGATATCTGTCTATTCTTGGACTTTTGTTGATATTTACACCTATTCCTACGACTAAAAATTTTTTTTTATTTCTATAAATAGTTTCCTGCAAAATACCACAAATTTTTTGATTATTGATTAATAAATCGTTCGGTTGTTTTACTTTAATTTCATAATTTGTATAATTTTGCAAACAATTCCTGATTAATAAACAGTTTACTTTTGTTATTTTTTTTATGCTGACCTTATTTCTTAATTGAAAAAATACTGACATAAACAAATTACCCTTTAATGAAATCCATTTTTTTCCAATTTGTCCTTTTCCTTTAGTTTGAACATCAGTTATAATGATACCATTTTCAACTCCTTTTGATATATATTTCAAAGCAGTATCATTAGTACTTTTAATTTTTTTATAATAGAATTGTTTAAGTATCATTAAACTAAATTAATTTTTGATACAAAATAAATAAGACTACTTGGATATACAAAGTAGATTAAGATTAAAATTGTTGTGAAAATTAATGATATTTTTAATCCTATATTATGATCGGTATCATATTTCCCTATATCTTTATCAAAGTAAATAATCTTGATAATTCTTAGATAATAAAATGCAGCAATAACCGTGGATAATAATCCAATTATTGCAAGGAAAAACATTGACTGCTCGATCACTGCCATGAACACATAAAATTTTGCAAAAAAACCTGCTAAAGGTGGTATTCCAGCTAAAGAAAATAAAACAATTAACAATGATAAAGATAAAATTGGATGATTTTTAGATAATCCCGATAAATCATCAATACTTTCATAATATCTTTGATCTTTTTTAAGCATAAAAATGCTACTGAAAAAAGCAAGGTTCATTATTAAATATATAGAAATATAAGATACAGAGCTTTGAATACCTTGATTAGTTCCAGTTGATAAGCCTGCTAAAGCATAACCCATATGACTGATTGAACTGTATGCTATCAATCTTTTCAAGTTTTTTTGACCAATTGCTGCTACGGCTCCAAAAAGCATTGATGCTATAGACAAAAAAATAATTATTGTTTGCCATTGATCAATTAAATTAACAAATGGTGTATATAAAAATCTGATAAAAGCAGTTAGAGCAGCAATTTTAGGTAATATTGCAAAGAATAATGTTACTGAAGTTGGTGATCCCTGGTAAACGTCAGGAGCCCACATATGGAATGGAACAGCTGAAATTTTGAACGCTAAACCAACTAAGATAAATACCATTCCAAATATTATACCTTGCGTAGATTCATTGTAATTATAAGAGATTTGTAAAAAATTAGTTGATGAAGAGAAACCATAAATCAAAGAGCATCCATACAACAACAATCCAGATGATAGTGCGCTCAAAACAAAATATTTTAAACCTGACTCGGATGATAAAATATTATCTCTATTAAAAGATGCCAAAACATATAATGCAAGAGATTGTAGCTCCAGACCAATATAAAATACTATTAAGTCATTTGAGCTGACCATTACCATCATTCCAAGAATAGAGCTCAGTATTAGTATAGGGTACTCTATATTGAATATTTTAATTGACTTGAGATACTCTGACGAGGTTAATAGAACAAATAAAGTTGAAATAACAATTAAAATTTTTATAAAATTTGATAAATAATCAATTTTATAGCTTTCATTAAAAATTAAATACTCACTACTTGATGGCACATTTAATATTAATGGAATTTCAATTATCAAAATTAATAAACTTAAATTATGGACAATTGTTGATCCATTCTTTTTAAATACACCTATAAGTAATAAAAACATTAAACTTAAAGATAAGAATATTTCAGGTATTACGTAATAAATTTCTGACATCATTTGTTATTTGCAAGATATATTTCTAAACTAGCATTATAATTATTTATCAGGTAACTAACCGATGTCTCAACAGTATTTATTAATGGTTCTGGATAAAAACCAAAAAATAGACTTGGAATTGCCAACAATGTCAAAATAAATAACTCCGATTTATTAAGATCTATTAAATTTTTTAAATCTTTATTAATAATTTCTCCAAAAACAACTCTTTTGTATAACCACAGCATATATGCGGCACCTAAAATAACACCAAAACTTGCGATTACAGCAATTAAAAAATTATCAATAAACGCTCCCATCAATATTAAAAATTCACCAACAAATCCTGTTGTTCCGGGAAGACCAAGAGCACCTAATGTAAAAATCATAAAAATTATTGAATATTTGGGCATTACAAGAATAATACCACCGTATTTTTTAATCTCTCTTGTATGCATTCTTTCATAGATGACTCCTACACATAAAAATAATGCAGCTGAAATTATTCCATGACTTATCATTTGAAAAATACTTCCTTCTAAACCTTGCTGTGTCAGAGTAAATATTCCAAGAGTTACAAAACCCATATGTGCAACAGATGAATATGCTATCAACTTCTTCATATCTTCTTGCATAAGTGCAACTAAAGAGGTGTAAATAATTGCAACAAGGCTTAACCCATATATTAAAGAAACAAAGTATTCTGAACCAATTGGAAAAAGGCCTATTGAAAATCTTATAAAGCCATACCCAGCCATCTTAAGTAGTATTGCTGCCAGAAGAACTGATCCTGCGGTTGGTGCCTCGACATGAGCGTCAGGAAGCCATGTATGTACTGGCCACATTGGTGTTTTGACCGCGAAAGAGCTAAAAAAAGCTAACCACAATATTTTTTGATATTTGGCCTCAATGCCAATTTGATAAAGTTTTTCTACATCAGTTGTACCAGTAATCCAATAAATATAAATTATTGCGATTAGCATTAAAACAGAACCCAGAAGAGTATATAAAAAAAATTTAAAAGCAGAATAAACTCGTCTTTCTCCACCCCATATACCGATAATTAAAAACATGGGGATCAGACCCCCCTCAAAAAATAAGTAAAATATTACTAAATCCAAAGAGCAAAAAACTCCAATCATTAAACTTTCCATTATCAATATTGCAATTAAAAAATCTTTCAGACGATTTTTAATAGTGCTATTTACTGACAATATGCATAAAGGGGTAATAAAAGCTGTAAGAATTATAAATAGAATTGATATGCCATCTACCCCTATTTTATAATTTATAAAACCATAAATCCAATCTCTATTTTCAACAAATTGAAAATCTGGATTTGAGTTATCAAATTTGTACCAGAGATATATAGATAAAATAAAATTAATTACACTTATAAAAACAGATATATATTTATGGCTATTATACTTTTCTGACTTTGCCTTTGTGAGAAGTATGAAAAACGCCCCTATAGTTGGAATTAAAATTAATAAACTTAAAATTGGTATATCCATTATTTAATAATTAAGTATGTAAGTAAAGCAGAAAAGCCAACTAGCATTATAAAAGCATACTGATAAATATATCCACTTTGAAATTTAACTGCTTTATTTGATAAAATTTTTATTAAACTAGATATACCATCTGGTCCAAAGCGGTCGATAACAAGACCATCAATTTTTTTCCAAAAGTAAAGACCAATACTTTTAATAGATTTTACAAAAATTATTTCATAAATTTCATCAAAATACCATTTCTTTTTTAAAAAATTATATAGTGGTCGATTACCATCAACTATGTGATTTAGTATATCTTTTCGTCTAACAAAAAAGAAATATGATAATGGTATAGAAAATATAACTAGTGTAGGCGTAAGAAATAAAAACCATTTTGGTGGATGATCTGTGCTTAAGGGTTCTAAAAAGAAAATTGAAGACTCCCAGAATTGACTATTTTTGTCTAAATCTATAAATAAATCTTTAAAAAAATAACCTGAAAAAACTGAACCAATAGCTAAAATTATAAGAGGAATAATCATAACCATAGGAGAGTCATGAATTTTTTCAATCTTTATTGATTGATTATTATAATCTCCATGGAAAGTCTTAAAAAAAAGTCTCCAAGAATATATAGATGTTAGAAAAGCGGTAAATATTCCAATGGATGCAGCATAATAACCTAATGGACTGCTTTTTAAATAAGCAAATTCTATTATCGCATCTTTAGAATAAAAGCCAGACAATAATGGAAAACCAGTTAAAGCGAGTGTACCAATAAGCATTAAAAAATATGTAATTGGAAGTTTATTTTTTACGCCACCCATATTGTTAATATTTTGTTCGTTATTAAATGAATGAATTACTGATCCTGCGCCCAAAAATAGTAAAGCTTTAAAAAAAGCATGAGTAAACAAATGAAACATTGCAACATTGTAAGCTCCTACTCCTGCAGCAAAAAACATATAACCAAGTTGACTACAAGTTGAATAAGCGATAATTTTTTTTATATCATCTTGAACTAATGCTATACTAGCTGCAAATAAAGCAGTTATCATTCCAATAGAAGTAACAAATGATAATGCAAATTCTGAGTACTCATATATTGGTGAACATCTAACAACTAAAAAAACGCCTGCAGTAACCATTGTAGCAGCATGAATTAATGCAGATACAGGTGTTGGCCCCTCCATTGCATCAGGAAGCCAAGTATGTAAAAGAAACTGTGCTGACTTACCCATGGCACCTATAAATAATAAGATACAAATTAAATCTATACTATTTAATTTTAAACCTAAAAAATTTAGTTCAGTATTTTTATATAATATAACATTTTGGAAAACCTCTTCATAATTAACAGTTCCAAATAAATAAAATATTAAAAAAATCCCTAAAGCAAACCCGAAATCCCCAACTCTATTTACTAAAAAGGCTTTAATTGCTGCAGAATTTGCAGAATTTTTTTTAAACCAAAAACCAATTAAAAAATATGAACAAAGACCCACTCCTTCCCAGCCGAAAAATAATTGTAAAAAATTGTCAGAAGTAACCAAAGTTAGCATTGCAAAAGTGAACAGGGACAAATACGCCATAAATCTAGGCTTATGAGGATCATTGGACATATATCCAATAGAATAAACATGAACTAAAGACGAAATTAAATTTACCACAACCAACATTACGGATGATAGAGAGTCTATTCTGATAGACCAATTTACTTCTAAATTTCCTGAGTTTATCCACTTAGCTATAAGTAAATTATTTTCATAACCATAAAAAATTACATTATAAAAAATAATTATGGATAAAATTGCACTTATCGTTGTAAATAGACAAGTTATATAATTACAAAATTTTTCACCAATGATTTTATTAAAGAAACCAGATATAATAGATGCAGTTAATGGTAAAAATAAAATAAAATATTCCATTTATCCTTTTAATTTATCAATTTCCTCTACTCGGATGGTTCCTGAGTTTCTATAATATACTACAATAATTGCTAAACCTATTGCTGCTTCTGCGGCCGCAACTGTTAAAATAAATAATGTAAAAATTTGTCCACTAATATCATTCATAAATATTGAGAATGACACCAGATTAATATTTACTGCAAGGAGAATTAATTCAATGCTCATTAAAATTACAATTACATTTTTTCTATTAAGAAAGATCCCTACAATCCCAATAAGAAAAATTATTGCCCCTAAAGTTAAGTAATGACCTATAGCTATTTCAATCATCTATTTTTACTCCCTGATTAGATTTTACATTTAAAATTGAAACGCCTTCATTTCGTTCTCTTGATATTTGTTTAAAATAACTTTGTCTTTTTAACCCTTCTCTTTTTCTAAATGTTAAAACTATTGCTCCAATCATTGCAACTAGCAAAACCATTCCTGACAATTGAAAAAGGTGAATATAATCGGTGTATAAAACATTTCCTATTGAATGAGTGTTAGTTATATCTGATATAACAATTTGTTTAGTTAATTCAGGTTTATACTTCCATCCTCCGATGACTATAATTACTTCAAAAAAAATAATAATACTTACTAAAATACCTATAGGAATGTGAGCTGAATTAGTAGAAGATTTAAACCAAGTATTTTTTTGTTTTGCTACATTAAGCATCATCACTACAAATAAGAATAACACTGCAACAGCACCAACATAAACAATCAGCATTATCATTCCTATAAACTCAGCACCTATCATTATGAATAAACTTGAAATGCTTATAAAATCTAAAATTAGGAAGAATACAGAATGAACTGTGTTTTTAGATACTGTAACCATTATTGCTGAAACAACTGCTATAAAGGAAAAAAAATAAAAGAAAAATGCATGTGCTATCATTTTTATCTGTATGGGTTGTCTGCTTTAATATTTGCAGCCAATACATTCTCCCATCGATCACCATTTTCTAATAGTTTCTCTTTATTATAATATAATTCTTCTCTTGTTTCTGTTGCAAATTCAAAGTTTGGTCCTTGTACTATAGCATCAACAGGACAAGATTCTTCACATAGACCACAGTATATACATTTGAGCATGTCAATGTCGTATCTCGTAGTTTTTCTACTTCCGTCCTCCCTTTGCTTCGACTCAATGGTTATTGCTTGAGCTGGACAGACAGCTTCACATAATTTACAAGCAATACATCTCTCCTCTCCATTAGGGTATCGTCTTAAAGCATGCTCACCTCTAGCACGTGGACTTATCTTACCCTTTTCAAAAGGATAGTTTAATGTTTTTTTTGGTTTGAAAATTTCTCTAATTGCAATTAACAGTCCTGTCAAAAAATCAATTAAAAAAACTGTTTTCAAAATTCTTACTATTTTCATAAATTAAACCTTTGGTAATAAATCAAAATAAAGCAGATATCCTGCAGTTAAAACTACCCAAATTAAAGAAAAAGGTAAAAATATTTTCCATCCAAGTTTCATTAATTGATCATATCTGTAACGTGGCACAACGGCTTTTACTAACGCAAAAAGCAGAAACAATAATAGTATTTTGATAATAAACCACATTGGCGCAGGAACTAAATCGAAGGGATAAATATTTATTGGAGACAACCACCCTCCTAAAAATAAAATTGATCCCATTGCACACATTAATAAAATGTTTGCATATTCACCTAGCCAAAACATTGCATACATCATTCCCGAATACTCTGTTTGATAACCTGCTACCAATTCAGCTTCTGCTTCTGGTAAATCAAATGGTGGTCTGTTTGTTTCAGCTAAAGCGGATATAAAAAATATTACAAACATTGGGAAAAGTGGAATTATAAACCATATTTTTTTTTGAGCCATAACAATATCTGTAAGATTTAATGAACCAACACAAAGTAAAACATTTATAATAATAACCCCAATAGATACTTCATATGATACCATTTGGGCTGCAGATCTTATTGCACCCAAAAAAGGATATTTTGAATTTGATGACCAGCCTCCCATTATTATTCCATAAACACCTAATGACGAGACAGCAAACAAATAAAGGATACCAACATTTATATCAGCCAACACATAGTTTTCACTAAAAGGGATAACTGCCCAGGAGATTAAAGCTAATGTCATTGTAATTATAGGTGCTAGTATGAAAACTATTTTGTTAGAACTTGCAGGAATAATAATTTCTTTAAATATATATTTTAAGGCATCGGCAAGGGATTGAAACAATCCAAAAGGTCCAACCACATTAGGGCCTTTTCTTTTTTGTACAAACGCCCATACTCTTCTATCAAGCCAGACAATCATTGCTACAGCAGTTAGCAAAGGCAGAAGCAAAAATAAAATTTTATAAGTTTCAGAAAATAAAATATTAAGGTATTCCATTTTTATCCATCAGTTCCAGTCTTCTTGGTTTTTATAAAATTATTTCTACAATCTGACATGGTTTTTGAAGCTCTAGCAATTACATTGCTATAATAATAGTCAATATTATCAATATTAATTTTTTCATTCTCATAGTTCATTTTATCTTGGCTTGAGTCTAATAATTTCATTTCCTTTTTAATTTTAAGATAATTCTCGATTTTATCTACAACTTCAGATTTATTATTAAAAAGTTTTCTTCTTTTAATTAATTCAGATATTTCATTTATTATTGACCAATCATCTTTAGCATCACCGGGAGGGTATGAAGCAAGATAAGATTTTTGTAATTTTCCTTCAAGATTTGTATAATGACTTTCTTTTTCTGTATACGCTGCACCTGGCAAAATTAGATCTGACATTTCTGCACCCCTATCTCCATGACTACCTAAATAAACTATAAACTCGTTTTTTTTTTCAAAATTAAGATCATCTTGCCCAAATAAAAAAATTATTTCATTTTTATTTTCTTTAATACTATCTAATACTTTATTAGAGCCATCATTAGAGCTAATTAAATCTAATTCATATCCACCAACGGTAGATGCATGATTTGAAATAATACCAATAGGGTTCCATGAGGCATCTATTTTTTTATTTTCTTTTAAAAAATTTTTTATTTTTTGTAATAAAATTTTTGCTGATTTTATTTTTAAAAAAGATTGGCCAAAAGCAATTATCGGTTTTTTTGCATTAATTATTTTTTTTGTAATATTATTGTTATCATCAATCATTGAATTAACTGATGTTAAATCATTTCCAAGGTTTGTGTAAGGATAAGTAAGATCTCCAACATCTCCATAACAAAAAATTTCAATTTTATTTTTTAAAAAAGCTTTTCGTATTCTTGCATTTAACATTGTTGCTTCGTACCTAGGGTTTGTACCAATTAAAATTAGTAAATCACTATCCTCGATTCCATTTATTGAGGGATTAAATATATAATTTGAGCTATGACTATTATCAACGTATAAATATTCTGATCTGCTATCTAGGTTTTTTGATTTAATTGTTTTTTCAAAAAACTCTTTTGCTGTATACTGGGTCTCCATATCTGTTAAATCTCCAGTTAAACCTGCTATTTTCTCAGGTGGCGTTTTTTCGATTTTTTGAGTTAATATTTTATATGCATCATGCCAACTTATTTTTTCAAATTTTCCATTTACTTTTTTTAAAGGTGTGTCTAATCTTTGATTTTTTAATCCATCACAAGCGTATCTGGTTTTATCTGATATCCATTCTTCATTAATATCATCATTGTTACTTGGCAAAATTCTTTTTACCTCCCATCCGTAAGTATCAATACGTATACTTGATCCTACAGCATCCATAACATCAACTGACTCAGTTTTTTTGAGTTCCCATGGCCTAGCCTCAAAAACATAAGGTTTGGAAGTTAATGCTCCAACAGGGCACAGATCAACAACATTTGCTGACAACTCAGATTGCATTGCTTTTTCAAGATAAGTTGTTATTTGCATGTCTTCACCTCTACCAATAGCTCCAAGTTCTGTTACGCCAGCTACTTCAGTTGCAAATCTTACGCATCTTGTACAATGAATACATCTTGTCATTTGGGTTTTAATAAGTGGTCCCATATACTTTTCAGGGACATATCTTTTATTTTCCTTAAACCTTGATTTATCTATACCGTAATACATTGATTGATCTTGCAAATCACATTCTCCACCTTGGTCGCATACTGGACAATCAAGTGGATGGTTAACTAACAAAAATTCCATTACACCTTTTCTTGCCTTTTCGACAAGTGGTGTGTTGGTTTTTATATTCATACCATCTGTTGCTGGCATGGCACAAGATGCTATGGGTTTTGGTGATTTTTCCATCTCAACCAAACACATTCGACAGTTGCCTGCTATTGATAATCTCTCATGATAACAGAATCTTGGAATTTCTACCCCAGCTAATTCACACGCTTGAAGGACTGTTAAACCCTCCTCAATCTCTATCTCTTTTTCATTTATTTTAAGTTTAAGCATTGTCCTTATCCAACAAATGTTGATCGATTAAATACGGTATGTTTTTGTTTGTGTTTACAAGAGGATTGAAATTGTTTCTTTTTATAATTTCTTTTTTAAAATGCCTTAATAGTCCTTGAACAGGCCAAGATGAACCTTCACCAAAAGCACAGATTGTATGACCTTCTATTTGTTTTGTAACATCCTCTAACATTTCAATTTCTTCTCTTGACGCCTCATTTTTTCTCATTCTCTCTAACATTCTCCACATCCAACCTGATCCTTCTCTACATGGTGTACATTGACCACAACTTTCGTGTTTATAAAATCTTGCAATACGTGCCATACAAGCAATTATATCCTGATCTTTATTGATCACTACAATTCCAGCTGTACCTAATCCACTCTTGTGTTCTACAAGGGAGTCAAAATCCATTTTTATATTTTCACATATATCTTTTGGGAGCATAGGCATTGAAGAACCACCTGGAATTACAGCTTTAAGATTTTCCCAACCCCCAATAACTCCTCCGGCATGTTTTTCTATAAGTTCCTTTAAAGATATCCCCATCTCCTCTTCCACATTGCAGGGGTTATTTACATTGCCTGAGATACAAAAAATTTTTGTTCCTGTATTTTTTGGTTTACCCAAGCTAGAAAACCACTTCGAGCCTTTTCTTAATATTGTAGGCACTACTGCAATTGTCTCGACATTATTAACAATTGTAGGACAACCGTATAAACCTACAAGTGCAGGAAATGGAGGTTTTAACCGGGGCTGACCTTTTTTTCCCTCTAAACTTTCTAATAGAGCAGTCTCCTCTCCGCAAATATATGCTCCTGCGCCATAATGGATATAAATATCTAGGTCCCATCCAGTTTCACAAGCATTTTTGCCTATTAATTTCTTTCTATAAGCCTCGTCAATAGATTTTTGTAAATTTTCACCTTCGTTGAAATATTCACCCCTAACATAAATATAACATTTATGTGCACCAATCGCATAAGAGGCTATTAGACATCCTTCAATTAATTTTTGTGGTTCAAATCTTAAAATATCTCTGTCTTTACAAGTACCAGGCTCGGACTCGTCAGCGTTTATTACTAAATAGTGAGGTTTTGATCCAACTTCTTTAGGAGCAAATGACCATTTTAAACCTGTTGGGAACCCTGCTCCACCTCTACCTCTAAGTTCAGATGATTTAATTTCGCTTATTATCCATTCTCTACCTTTTGAACAAATATCTTTTGTATTTTTCCAATCACCCCTATTTATAGAAGATTCTACGTCGACGCCTTTATCTCCATACAGGTTTTGGAAAATTCTATCTTTATCCTCAAGCATTTTTTGTATTATTTAAAGTTAGTCTGTTGTTTTCAGGAGCAGAGTTCATCCTTCCCTTATAAGAGCCGGGTTTTGGTTTAATGTCTTTTTTAGTTTGTTCGATTATTTGTATCAGTTTATCTTTATTTAAATCCTCATAGTAATCATCATTTATTTGAATCATTGGAGCGTTTACGCAAGCACCTAAACATTCAACTTCAACCCAAGAGCATTGTCCATCTTCAGAAATTTTATTTTGTTCATTAGATATTTTTTCTTTACATGCATCTACAAGTTTATATGCGCCCCTTAACATACAAGGTGTAGTAGTACAAACCTGATAAAAATATTTTCCTACAGGTGATAAGTTATACATTGAGTAAAAAGTCGCAACCTCGTAAACTTTTATATAAGGCATTTTTAATAATTTACCTATATATTTCATAGCAACAAGTGGTATCCAATTCTGGTTTTGTTTTTGGGCTAAGTATAAAAGTGCCATTACAGCGCTACTTTGCTTTCCCTCTGGATATTTAGTTATAATTTTTTTTGAAACCTCCAGATTTTCTTTGGTAAACTCAAATTTTTCAGGTTGTTCCTTTGCAATTTTTTTTATACTCATCGATCAATTTCTCCAAACACTATATCTAAAGATCCTAAAACTGCAGGAACATCTGCTAGCATGTGACCTTTGATTAAATAATCCATTGCTTGCAGGTGAGAAAAGCCAGGTGCTCTTATTTTACATTTATAAGGTTTACTTGATCCATCAGAAATTAAATATACACCAAATTCACCTTTAGGTGCCTCAACTGCCGTATATATTTCATCCTTATCAACCCTATATCCCTCTGTAAATAATTTAAAATGATGAATAAGAGCTTCCATTGACTCTTTAAGTACCTTTTTTGGTGGGGGAGTAATTTTTCCATCCATTGCTTTGACAGGTCCTTTTGGCATATTTTTTAAACATTGATCAATAATTTTTAAACTTTCCCTCATTTCCTCTACTCTACATAGGTATCTGTCATAACAATCGCCATTTTTTCCTACAGGAATGTTAAATTCCATCTGGTCATAGCAGTCATAAGGTTGAGATTTCCTTAAGTCCCATGCAATATTCGAACCCCTTAACATTACTCCTGAAAATGAATAATCTAATGCGTCCTGCTTTGTGACTACTCCAATATCAACATTTCTTTGTTTAAAAATTCTATTGTCTGTGAGCAATGATTCTAAATCATCAATAATTCTCGGAAACTTCTTGGCAAATTCAGAAATATCACTTTCTAAACCTCTAGGTAAGTCTTTGTGAACGCCTCCAGCTCTGAAATAATTTGCATGAAGTCTTGATCCTGATGCTCTCTCATAAAATGTCATCAGAGTTTCTCTTTCTTCAAAACCCCATAAAGAAGGCGTTAAAGCACCTACATCAAGAGCTTGTGTAGTTATATTTAAAATATGACTCAGAATTCTTCCGATTTCACAAAAAAGAACTCTTATGTATTGAGCTCTTATCGGGACTTCAATTTTTAATATTTTTTCAATTGCTAAAGCAAATGCGTGTTCTTGATTCATTGGAGCCACATAATCAAGTCTGTCAAAATATGGTACTGCTTGAGTATAAGTTTTATGCTCGATTAATTTTTCAGTGCCTCTGTGGAGTAAACCGATGTGGGGATCTGCTTTTTCTACTACCTCTCCATCTAGTTCTAATATCAATCTAAGAACACCGTGGGCCGCAGGATGTTGTGGTCCAAAATTAAGATTTAAAGTTTTTGATTGTTTTGTCATTATTTATCTTTATTAATTTTATTCATATATTTTGTACCTTCCCATGGACTCGAATAATCAAAATTTCTGTAATTTTGTTCTAATTTAACTGGTTCATAAATTACTTTTTTTTGATCCTCGCTATACCGAACCTCATTATGTCCAGTAAGTGGAAAGTCTTTTCTTAATGGAAAACCCTCGAATCCATAATCTGTTAGAATTCTTCTTAAGTCAGGGTGATCTTTAAATTTAATACCATACATATCGAAAACTTCCCTTTCCATCCAATTAGCTGCTGGGAAGATTGATGTTATGGAATTAATTATTTCATCCTCATTAATAAAACATTCAATTATTGTTCGCTTATTATATTCATGACTTAATAATAGATATACTAACTTAAATCTTTTATCATTTTGGGGATAATCAACTGCTGTTATATCTATTAATTGTCTAAATTTTGTATTTTCATTATTTTTTAAAAAAAGTATAACTTCAAGTAAGTCTTCACCATCTATTGAAATGTAGATTTGAGAATGATGAATTTTTGATGAATTAATTTTAGTTGTTAATTCAGAATTAATTTTTTTTTCTAAATCTTGTAGTGAAAACATTAGATTATCTTTCTAAAGATCCATTATTTCGAATTTTTTTTTGTAATTGCATAATACCGTACAATAAAGCTTCTGCTGAAGGTGGACACCCGGGCACATATATATCAACTGGAACAATTTTATCACATCCTCTAACTACAGAGTATGAATAATGATAATATCCCCCTCCATTAGCGCAACTACCCATGGAGATTACATATCTTGGTTCAGGCATTTGATCATAAACTTTCCTTAAAGCAGGTGCCATCTTATTAGTAAGAGTCCCGGCTACAATCATAACGTCTGACTGTCTTGGTGACCCTCTAGGTGCAGCACCAAATCTCTCTAAGTCATATCTAGGCATTGATGTTTGCATCATTTCAACTGCACAGCAGGCCAAACCAAAAGTCATCCAATGGAGAGATCCAGTTCTTGCCCAATTAACGAGATTATCAAATGAAGTTGTTATAAAACCTTTATCAGCAAAATCCTTAGCTAATTGTTTAAACTCATCAGGTATTTGTTTTTCTTTTTCTAAAATGTTCATCTGGTTTTTATTCCCAATCAAGAGCGCCCTTTTTCCATTCGTAGATAAATCCTATTGTTAATATAAATAAAAAAATTAACATAGAAGCATAACCATATAATCCAATTGTTCCTAATGATATGGCCCATGGAAATAAAAAAGCTATTTCCAAGTCGAAGATTATAAATAGGATTGCAACTAAATAAAATCGTACATCAAATTCCATTCTTGAATCATTAAATGGTTCAAATCCACACTCATAAGCAGATAGTTTTTCTGGATCAGGATTTTTCGGAGAAAAAATATAATTTAGTAATATAAAACCAACACTTAGTCCTAAAGCTAAAAAAAGGAAAAGCATTATCGGTAAATATTCTTTTAAAAATTCAGAGCTCATACTTCATATATATAGTTTTTTTTAGTGTAATTGTAAGAGATGTTTAAGTCACATTTTAAAGTTAGATTTATGGGGATTATTTTATTTATTGATAATAATTATCAATTAAATGGCGGGAGTGACGGGACTCGAACCCGCGACCTATCGCGTGACAGGCGATCGCTCTAACCAACTGAGCTACACCCCCATTTGGTGGGCAGTAAAGGACTCGAACCTTTGACCCCCTCGGTGTAAACGAGATGCTCTACCAACTGAGCTAACCGCCCAAATTTAGAGCTACTATTACATTAAGGTTAAATTAAAGTAAATTATTATTTATTGAATACTTGCTTGGGATTCGTCTTTTTTCTTTTCAGAAGAAATCTTTTCTACCTCAACCCACTCAACTCGTTTGAGTTCCTTAGTTAAGGCTATTTTTAAAACATCTTCTACAACCTCAACAGATGTTATTTTAATATCTTCTTTAACTTTTTTGGGTATATCGGTTAAATCTTTTTCGTTTTCTTTCGGTATCAAAACTTCTTTAATTCCTGCTCTATGAGCCGCCAAAAGTTTTTCCTTTAATCCACCAATAGGAAGTACTTGTCCTGTAATTGTTACTTCACCGGTCATAGCTAAGTCTCTTCTGACAGGTATTTTTGTTATTGAAGATACAATTGACGTAACCATAGCTATACCTGCAGACGGTCCATCTTTAGGAGTTGCTCCTTCTGGTACATGAATATGAAAATCTTTTTTTTCAAAAGTTGGAGGAATAATTCCAAAATCTAAGCTTTTAGATCTAACATATGACTTAGCTGCTTTAACAGATTCTTGCATAACATCACCTAATTTACCAGTGATTTGCATTCTTCCTTTTCCTACCATATTTACTGTCTCGATTTTTAATATTTCTCCACCAAATTCTGTCCAAGCAAGTCCAGTAACAACACCAACTTTATCTTTGCTTTCTAATTCACCAAATTTAAACTTTTTGATACCTAAAAACTCATTTAAATTATCGATATTTATTTTTACAGTGGTTTCTTCAGAATTAACAATTTTCTTTACAACCTTCCTTGAAACTTTGAAAATTTCTCTTTCTAAATTTCTGACACCAGATTCTCTTGTGTAGTTTCGTATAATTTCTTTTAACGTTCCATCTGTTATTTCCATTTCACCATTTTGCACACCATTTTCTTTTATGGCCTTTGGTAAAAGAAACTTGTCAGCAATATTAATTTTTTCATCCTCCGTATAACCAGGAATTCTAATTACTTCCATTCTGTCAAGTAAAGGTGGTAAAATATTTAGAGTATTAGCAGTTGTTACAAACATTACATCTGACAAATCATAATCTACTTCTAAGTAGTGATCATTAAAAGTAGTATTTTGTTCAGGATCCAAAGCCTCTAATAATGCTGAAGAAGGATCCCCTCTATAATCATTTCCTACTTTATCAATTTCATCAAGAAGAAATAATGGATTTTTTGTTCCAGCTTTTTTCATCATTTGAATTATTTTACCAGGCAGTGATCCGATGTAAGTTCTTCTATGCCCTCTTACTTCTGCTTCATCTCTAATGCCCCCTAGAGAAATTCTCACAAATTGCCTATTTGTAGCTTTGGCAATAGATTTACCTAATGAAGTTTTTCCAACACCTGGGGGTCCAACCAAACAAAGAATTGGTCCTTTAATCTTTTCCATTCTCTTTTGAACTGCAAGGAATTCGATTATTCTTTCTTTTACTTTATCTAATCCAAAATGATCTTCATCTAAAATTTTTAAAGCTTTATTCAAATCAATATCAACTTTATCTTTTTTATGCCAAGGAAGATCAATCATCCAATCTAAATAATTTCTAACAACTGTTGCTTCCGCAGACATGGGGCTCATGTTCCTTAATTTTTTAAGTTCAGCCATACATTTTTTTTGCACATCTTTTGGCATTTTAGCCTTTAATATTGCCTTGCTAAGATTTGAAGTTTCGTCTTTACCATCCTCTATCTCACCTAACTCTTTTTGAATTGCTTTTAACTGTTCATTTAAATAATACTCTCTTTGAGTTTTCTCCATTTGAGTTTTAACTCTTCCTCTAATTCTTTTTTCAACACCTATTATACTAGTTTCATTTTCC
Source organism: uncultured Pelagibacteraceae bacterium (assembly GCA_902636025.1). GTDB lineage: Bacteria > Pseudomonadota > Alphaproteobacteria > Pelagibacterales > Pelagibacteraceae > Pelagibacter. Next base: position 4,513 of record CACPQG010000004.1, on the reverse strand, counting down.
ATTATTTTGATAACTGTGTTTAATCTTTTCTTAACGTTAGATGTTTCGAAAATTTGTTGTTTTTCAGATATAGTGGTATTTAAATGCGAAGCAATATTATCAGCAATTTTTGAAGGATCTTTTAATTCTTTAATACTTGTAATTGTCTCATTAGAAATTTTTTTGTTTATTGAAGATAATTTTTCTAGTCTTTTTAAGGCAGTAGCAGCCAATATATTTAAATCGTCAATTTTATCTACTTCGTCCTCAAAATTTTCATAATTACAACTTATGAATTTGTCACCATCTTTAAAATCTGTTATCTTAACTCTTTTACTTCCTTCAACTAAAACTTTGACTGTGCCGTCTGGTAATTTTAAAAGTTGCAAGATATTACTTTCACAGCCATAATTAAAAATATCATTTTTTTTCGGATCATCGACTTCAGAATTTTTTTGAGTTACTAAAATTATTTTTTTATCTTGCTGCATCACTTCGTTAAGAGCTGATATAGATTTATCTCTACCAACAAATAGTGGGATTACCATGCTTGGAAAAACAACTATATCCCTTAAGGGCAAAAGAGGTGACTGACGTTTAATTTCCATCGTATTAATATGGATATAATTATGAATATTGCAATAGATATTTAGACTTTGTTAAATATTTATTATGCTGCGGTAGTTTTTGCTGTTTTGTTTTTACTTTGTATGTCTTTAGAATGTACAATAATCGGTTGAGACTGTCCTTTGGCCGCACCCGAATCTACTATGACTTCCTCTACGTTATCTAAGCTAGGTAATTCAAACATTGTTTTTAATAATATATTTTCAAGAATTGATCTTAAACCTCTAGCTCCTGTTTTTTTTGAAATTGCTTTCATTGCAATTTCCTTAGTTGCAGTATCTTTAAATGTCAGCTTAGCACCTTCGAGTTTAAATAATTCTTGATATTGTTTTATCAATGAATTTTTTGGTTCCATTAAAATTTTTACTAAAGATTTTTCATCCAAGTCTTCAAGTGTAGCAACTATTGGTAATCTTCCTATAAACTCTGGTATTAATCCATATTTCAATAGATCTTCTGGTTCTAAAGTTTTCATAAGTTCTCCAGTTTTCTTATCATCAATACTTTTTACCTCTGCCCCAAATCCAATTGCAGTTCCTTTATCTCTTTGTGATATAATTTTATCTAAACCAGCAAATGCACCTCCACACACAAATAAAATATTTGTGGTATCAACTTGTAAAAATTCTTGTTGAGGATGCTTTCTGCCACCTTGAGGAGGAACACTTGCAATTGTACCTTCCATTATTTTTAGTAAAGCTTGTTGAACACCTTCTCCCGAAACATCTCTCGTTATAGATGGATTCTCTGATTTTCTACTTATTTTATCTACCTCGTCTATATAAACGATACCTCTTTGAGCTTTTTCAACATTATAATCGGCTGCTTGTAACAATTTTAAAATTATATTTTCTACGTCTTCACCTACATAACCGGCTTCAGTAAGAGTTGTTGCATCAGCCATCGTAAATGGCACATCTAAAATTCTTGCAAGTGTTTGTGCCAAAAGTGTTTTTCCACATCCTGTGGGTCCAACTAATAGAATATTAGATTTTGCTAGTTCAACATTTTTACTTGTTTTATTCTCATAATTGAGACGCTTGTAATGATTATGAACTGCTACTGATAAAACTTCTTTAGCATGCTTTTGACCAATAACATAATCATCCAATATAGAACAAATTTCTTTTGGTGATGGTAAACCATCCTGATGCTTGACAAGAGTATCTTTACTTTCCTCTTTAATAATATCCATACATAATTCAACACATTCATCACAAATGAAAACCGTAGGTCCTGCAATTAATTTACGAACCTCGTGCTGACTTTTTCCACAAAAAGAACAATAAAGAATATTTTTATTATTTGTGCTCATAATTTAAAAAACGAATCAATAAAGATACTTTATTACAAATAAGATTAACTAATCAAGTATAGCTTGAAATAAAAACTATATGTTGTGAATTAATCTCTTTTTTCCACAACTTTGTCTATCAGACCAAAATCTTTTGCAGACTGGGGGGTCATGAAATTATCTCTTTCCAATGCAGTTTTTATTTCTTCTACTGACTTCCCAGTATGTTTAGAATAAATTTCATTAAGTCGTTTTTTTAGAGAAAGAACTTCATTTGCATGAATTTCAATGTCTGTTGCTTGACCTTGAAAGCCTGCTGAAGGTTGATGAACCATTACTCTTGCATTCGGTAAAGAAAATCTTTTTCCTTTTGTTCCTGCGGCTAATAAAAAAGAACCCATTGATGCAGCTTGACCAATACATAGTGTTGAAACGTCCGGTTTAATAAATTGCATTGTATCGTAAATACCTAGACCAGCTGTAACAAGTCCACCAGGGCTATTGATATAAAAAAAAATATCTTTTTTTGGGTTTTCAGACTCTAAAAACAGAAGTTGCGCAGTTGCCAATGACGCAACTTGGTCATTGATTGGACCTGTTAAAAAAACAATTCTCTCTTTTAGTAATCTGGAATAAATATCATAGGCACGTTCTCCACGACTAGATTGCTCAACTACCATAGGTATCAGGGTATTCATATGTTCATCTATTTTATTCATTTAATGATTCGTTATACTTATACAACTTGTGATTACTTTTTGCTAACTTTTTTTACTTTGACAGGCTTCTTGTTAACAGATTTTGTTTTTTTCTTGGTTACTTTTTTTTCAATTGATTCATTTTCGTTTTTGTCTAAAACACCTTGATTTTGAGCTTTCATTTGCTTTTCATTTTCAGCTTTTAAAATTTTCTCAGCTTCCTCTTTATTAATTGTTTTTTTATTAGTTTTTGCTTTAGATTTTATTGCCTCAATGATTTTTTCCTCGTAAATATTTCCTCTTAGGCTTGCTACTGCAGATGGATTTTTTTGATAATATTCCATTAAAAACTTTTCTTGACCAGGCATCATTCTCAATTGTTTTTGTATTTCTGCTTGTATTTCTTTTTCTTCAATTTTTATTTTATTAACTTCTCCAAATTCATTAAGTACTAATCCAACTTTAATTCTTTGTATTGCTTTTTTTTCAAACTCCTTTGCCTTTTTCTTTACTTCGTCTTCTTTTAGACCCTCAGAAATTATCTTCACTTCTTGATCTACTAAATTTTGAGGTATTTCACTGACTTTATATTTTTCGATCTGATCCAGGATCTGTTTTTTGGAAAGCATGTTTAGGGAATTTTTATATTCTTGGTTAATTTGTTTTTCTAACATTAATTTAAGATCACTTAAATCTTTTGCTCCTAAGTTTTTAGCGAACTCGTCGTTAATAGAAACTTTTTCTGGATTTTTAACGGATAATATTTTACACAAAAATTCTGCATTTTTATTTGCTACTTCTTTTTCAGGAAAGTTTTCAGGTAAATTAATTTGTATTTTTTTTTCTTCGTTTTTTTTTACGCCTACTAATTGTTTATCAAAGCCTTTAATAAACAAATCTTTACCAAGTTCTAATTGTGTATTTTTTCCTTCATTCCCTTTAAAATCTTTTCCATCAACTGTAGCTTTAAAGTCGAAAGATACTAAATCACCATTTTTTGAAATAGCACTTTCATTTTCTTTAAAACTCTTTTGGTTTTTTGCAATCTCATCTATTCTTTTATCAATTTCTTTTTTATCAATAGTAACTTCATACTCATCAACTTTAATATTTTCTAAAGGTTTTAGATCTATTTTAGGCAGTTCGGTAACTGAAATTATATATTCTAAATCCTTATCTTCACCATAAGTTTTAAGATCTATTTTTGGTTGGCCCGCTGGTTTTATTTTATTATCGCTTAAAGCTTTTGCGCTTGTTTCTTTAAGAACTTTATCTAATACTTCTCCAAATATAGCTTTACCAAATTGTCTTTTTAAAACTTCTTTTGGAACCTTTCCAGGCCTAAAACCTTTAAGCTGAACAGTCTTTGATGCTTCTTCATATCTTTCGTTTAAATGATTATCTATAATTTTTTTTTCAACAAAGATTTTTAAATCTTTGCTCAAGCCTTTTTTATTTTGAACTGTTACTTTCATAATATTATAATGGTAGGCGAGAAAGGACTCGAACCTTCACATGTTGCCATATTGGTTCCTAAGACCAACGCGTCTACCAATTCCGCCACTCGCCCAAATTATTGCTGCTTTATATATTATAGAACTAATTTGTCCAATCCGAATATTTGTGTAAAAGTATCTAAATTTAAAAAAATATGATTATTTCACCATGTATTAGTATTTGTAAAACAGATCCTGTCACTGGATTATGTTATGGCTGCGCTAGAAACAATGAAGAAAAAAGAATATGGAAAGATGAAAAAACCTCTGATGAATGGAAAATCAAAAATTTGGAAGAAATAAAAAGTAGACTTTCAGGTTGGCAGTTGGAGAGCTTCAAAAGATCTTATGACAACAAAATTAAAGAAGGAATTTCATTATTTAAGAAAGAGCAAAAAAAATGAAGCTTATGAATTTAG
>CACPQG010000003.1 GCA_902636025.1 uncultured Pelagibacteraceae bacterium | reverse complement strand
CTTGCGAAAAGCTGAAGTCCCTCTGTAAAAGCACTAAATACTGCAACGGTTTTTGCAATGTCTTCTTTTGAGTTTACATTAAAATTTTGCATATAATCGTATTTATCTTTCATCTCTTTATATTTCATAAATGCAGAGTATTCTGACTCCGGCATTCCAATTGTATCTAATAAATGTGAGTAAGCAGCGATGTGAACTGTCTCCATTGCTGCAAAAGCAGTCATCATCATTAATACTTCTGTAGGTTTAAAAACTGTTGTGTAGTGTCTCAAATAACAGTTATTTACTTCAACATCCGCTTGAGTAAAAAATCTAAAAATCTGCGTTAATAAATTTTTTTCAGCTTGAGACAAGTTTTTTTGCCAATCTCTTACATCATCTCCTAAAGGCACCTCTTCTGGAAGCCAGTGAATTCTTTGTTGTGTTAACCATGCATCATAACACCAAGGATATCTGAACGGTTTATAAACTGGGTTTTCTACTAATAGACCCATTTTTTTTGGTTGAATAATTTCTTTTTTTTCTTGTTTTATTACTGACATGATAAACACTCCTCGTATTCTGGTTGACTGTCTTGTTGTTTGTTAGATTTGTAAACGTTAGCTGTAATATCTGTTGATTTCGCATCATTAACATTTTCAGCACGTTGAATTGATTTTGACCTACAATAATACAGGCTTTTCAATCCTTTTTTCCAGGCTTGAAAGTGAATTTGATGTAGCTCTTTTTTATGCACATCTGCAGGTAAAAATATGTTTATTGATTGAGCTTGAGATATATGAGGTGTTCTATCAGCGCTCAATTCTATTATCCATTTTTGATCTAGCTCAAAAGCTGTTTTAAATACATCTTTTTCATTTTGATTTAAGAAATCTAAATGTGAAACAGATCCTTGATTAGTTGTAATGCTTGACCAAACTTCATCGTTATCTCTATCGTATTTAGCAAGGATTTGTTTTAAATGTCTATTCCTTACATTAAATGATCCAGATAAAGTTTTATGCGTATAACTATTAGCGGCTATAGGTTCAACACCTGGTGATGTTCCACCACAAATAATAGAAATAGATGCTGTTGGAGCAATAGCGGTTTTATTTGAAAATCTTTCATTAATTCCATACTCAGCTGCATCAGGACAAGGCCCTCTTTCTTCAGCTAAATCTTTTGATGCTTTATCGACATGTCTATGAATGTGTTCAAAAATCTTTTTATTCCAAGCTTTACTCATAACAGATTCTAACGGAATCATTTTCTTTTGAAAAAATGAATGGAGTCCCATTACACCCAATCCAACACTTCTTTCTTTTAACGCAGAGTATGTTGCATCACTAAATTGTTCTGGTGCATTTTCAATAAAATCAGTAAGAACATTGTCTAAAAATCTCATTACATCACCAATAAAATTTTCATCATCTTTCCATTCATCATATTTTTCTACGTTTAAAGAGGACAAACAACATACTGCAGTTCTATCTCTACCCTCTTTATCAACACCAGTCGGTAAAGTAATTTCGCTACAAAGATTTGATGTCTTAACAGTTAAACCCGCAAGCTTATGATGTTGTGGGATCATTCTATTAACTGTGTCTATATAAATTATATATGGCTCACCAGTTTCGATTCTAGCTGTTAGAAGTCTAATCCATAAATTTCTTGCTGATACGGTTGCTTGAACAGCTCCATCTTTTGGACTTTTTAACGCCCACTGTTCATCCATCTCTACTGCTCGCATAAACGCATCTGATACCAAAACTCCATGATGTAAGTTTAAAGCTTTTCTGTTTGGGTCACCTCCTGTAGGTCTTCTCATTTCAATAAACTCTTCAATTTCTGGATGATCAATTGGTAGATAACATGCTGCCGATCCTCTTCTCAAAGAACCCTGGCTTATTGCCATTGTCAAAGAGTCCATAACTTTAATAAATGGAATTATTCCAGAAGTCTTACCTACTCTTCCAATTTTTTCACCAATAGATCTAAGGTTACCCCAGTAACTTCCAATTCCTCCTCCTCTAGCTGCTAGCCAAACATTTTCACTCCATAAATCTAAAATTCCGTTTAGGCTATCTCCTGCCTCGTTGAGAAAACACGAGATAGGAAGACCCCTTGTTGTTCCTCCGTTAGATAAAACTGGCGTTGCTGGCATGAACCAAAGTTGACTTATATAATTGTAAAGTCTTTGTGCATGTAAATTGTCATCTGCATAATGACTAGCAACCCTTGCAAATAGATCTTGGAATGACTCATTTTCTCCTAAGTATCTATCGCTTAAAGTTGCTTTACCAAAATCTGTTAAATTACTATCTCTTGATCTGTCTATTTTGATAGTTATTCCTCTAGAGTTTTGGAATAGTTCAGTATTATTATTTAAGGAGAATAAATCTGGTCTTTTATCCTTATTAATCAACTCTTGGTTGTTATTGCTGTATTCTGAGACAGCTTTCTTTATTGCCTGAGATACTAATTTATTCATAAATCCCTTAAAATTTGTTAAACAACTATATGTTGTACGAAGATATCTTTAATACACTATATGAATTAAAAATCAACAGAACATTTATAGAACATAATAAAAAATTTAGCAATAAAAAATTAAAAAAAATATACAAATATCAACATGTCTAATCTTAAAAAAATAGATCCCTTAGGCTTTAGGGAATATGACGCAAGGTGGTTATTTCCAGAAAGCATTAATGAGGAGGGAATCGATTCAGTTGGAAAGGGATTTGGGACTCAAGTTATTTCTAAAATAAAAAATCCAACAGTAATAGTTGGGCATGATTATAGATCATATAGTGAAAATGTAAAAAAAAATTTTGTTAAAGGACTATTATCAACAGGTTGCAACGTAAAAGATATAGGTTTGTGTCTCTCACCTACAGTATATTTTTCTCAATTTAAATTAAATTCTGATGCAGTAGCAATGATAACTGCAAGTCATAATGAAAACGGATGGACAGGAATAAAAATGGGAATTGAAAAAGGCCTAACTCATTGCAAGGATGAAATGTCAGATCTAAAAGATATTGTATTAAATGAAAAATTTTCAAAAGGATCTGGAAAATATGAAGAAGTGAAAGATTTTAATAAAACTTACATTCATGAACTATCACAAAATAAAATTAAAAAAAAACTAAAGGTAGTAGCAGCTTGTGGAAACGGCACTGCTGGTATTTTTGCCCCAGATATTTTAAGAGGTATAGGTTGTGATGTAATAGAATTAGATTGTAATTTAGATTATACTTTTCCAAGGTATAACCCTAATCCAGAGGATATGGAGATGCTTCATGAAATCGCTAAATGTGTTAGAGAAAACAAAGCAGATGTTGGTTTTGGGTTTGATGGGGACGGTGATAGAGTTGGTGTAATAGACAATAAGGGAAATGAAATATTTGCAGATAAAATTGGTTTATTAATTGCAAGAGATATTTCTAACTCTCATAAAAATTCAAAGTTTGTTGTAGATGTTAAATCAACAGGATTATTTATGAAAGATGAAATTTTAAAAAAAAATAACTGTGAAACTATTTATTGGAAGACCGGCCATTCATATATTAAAAGAAAGGTAAATGAAGACAATGCAATAGCAGGATTTGAAAAAAGTGGTCATTTCTTTTTTAATAAACCACTAGGATATGGATATGATGATGGTATTAACTCCGCCATTCAAGTATGTAAATTATTAGACAATCAAAATGAATATTTAGATGTTTTAATCAATGCTCTACCAAAAACATTTCAAAGTCCTACTATGGGTCCCTTTTGTAAAGATAATGAAAAATATGATGTTATAGATGATATAACTTTTAAAATTAAAGATTTAAAAAATAAAAATATAAAAATTGAGGGCCAAGAGATAATAGATATTTTGACAGTAAACGGTATAAGATTTACTCTAAAAGATGGGTCTTGGGGATTAATTAGAGCTTCATCAAATAAACCTTCACTAGTTATAGTTACTGAAAGTCCGACTTCGGATAAAATTAAAAAAGAAATTTTTGATTTTATTGATAATCTTTTACAACAAACTGGTAAGATTGGTAAATACGATCAAAAAATTTAATTAAATATTAAAATATCTATAAATAAATATTGTTCCTACAGTATATAAAAAAACTCCAAACAATCTTTGAGCTTTTAATTTATCCATTTTATAAACTGTATTCGCTCCTACTCTTGCCATAAAACTTGTAATCGGTACAAAGACAATAAAAGCAGGAATGTTAATAAAACCAATGCTAAAAGGTAAATTTACATCAAAATAAAATCCAGAAATTAAAAAGCCTATTGATCCAGTAAATGATATAAAAAAACCAATAGCGGCAGCGCTTCCAATACATTTGCTAATCGGATATCCCAAATATCTTAATATTGGCACATTCATCATTGCACCAGTAATACCCATTGGTGCTGAAATAAATCCAGACAAAGTTCCAAAAATAATACGTGGGGAAAGTGATGGATTAGGTTTAATTTTTTTAATTTTTTCCTGTGCTAACATTAAATAAGCTCCAAAAACATATACAACTATAGAAAAGAACAGAACTAACATCTTAGTTTTCATGATAGATGCAAAAAAAGTGCCTATCAGCACTCCAATAACCACAAATATACCAAAAGTCTTAACCACGCTTAAATCTACTAGTTTGTTTTTGTGGTGAGTTATGACAGAAACTGTTGATGTAAAAATAGTAATAGTAAATGCTGTTCCCACAGTTAAATGCATCAAATAATTTTTATCGAAATTTAACGTTTCAAAGATAAAAAAAAGGCAAGGAACAGAAATTAAACCACCACCGATACCAAATAAACCTGCAAAAAAACCAACAGCAATTGCTGCAAATATTATTAGTAGTAAGAAATACCAATATTCGTTTATTAAATATGTTAGTGACAAAAAAACCTTTTGATTAAGTTATACTAAAGTATTCAAAGAACGATCTAGCAGATACAATTAATAAAAAACAGCCAAATATTCTACTTAATATTTTTTTGTTAATTTTATACACAACCTTTGCGCCTATTCTTGCCATGACCATTGTTACTGGTACAAATACAGCAAACCCTAAAAGATTTATATAACCAACGCTATATGGTGTATTAACATTATCAATTATATTTCCACCTATTATCATTGTGGTGGTTCCTGTCACTGCAATTAAAAATCCAACTGCAGCCGCAGTTCCTATGGATTTTCTGATATCATATCCAAAGGTTCTCATAAATGGCACCATTAATGAACCGCCACCAATTCCTAGAGGTACAGAAATAAAACCAATTAATAAACCTGAAATATTTTTAATTGTATTTGAAATTTTTTTTGGGCTTTCAACGAGTTTTTCTCTTAAAAAAATAAAAAATAATCCTACAAAACATGAAAAGATTGCAAAGAATAAAACTAGAGCTGGAGTTTTTAAATTTACTGCTAAAAACGTTCCAGCCAAAACACCCAAGACAATTAAAACACCAAAAGTCTTTACCATTTTAAAATCTACCGCATCATATTCCATATGAGTTTTTGTTGAAATTATTGAAGTTGGAATAATTATTGCAAGAGATGTTCCAACAGACAAATGCATTCTTGTAACAATATCAAAGTCAAGAACACTAAATGCATAATAAAGAGCAGGTACCATTATTATTCCTCCCCCTACTCCAAGTAATCCTGCCATAAAACCCGCAACAGCTGCAGCAATAGCTAATACTGTTAAAAGATTTATTATGACCCCTGAATCTATATTTTCCATCAGGCAGTTAATTGATTTGCTTTTTCATTATTTTGAGCAATATCCATAATATGTTTTGCTTTTTGGAAATCAGAATCTCTTGCCATCATATTATCACTTAAATATTTTTTCCACTCTTTCGAACCTGGTTGACCATAATAAAGTCCAACTGTATGTCTCATTACTTGATTTACTTTAGTTCCAGTTTTAAGTTCTTTTTCAAGATATTCTAGAATTTGTTTAACAATATCTTCTCTTGATGATACATTTGAATTATTAAATATTTCTTTCTCAATATCTTTTAAAAAATACGGATTTTGATAAATTGCCCTACCTATCATCACACCATCACAATAATTTAAATGGTTTTTAATCTGATCTGTGGTAGTAATTCCTCCATTAATTATAATTTCTAAATCTGGATTAGATTTCTTAATCTCATAAACCATTCCATAGTTTAATTTTGGAATATTTAAGTTTTGCTTTGGGGTAAGACCTTTTAAAATTGCCTTTCTGGCATGTAAAATAATAGTTTTACAACCAGTTTGTTTCATTTTATTGACAAACATATTTAAATAGTCAAATTCCTCTGTATCATCAAACCCTATTCTTGTTTTAGCTGTGACTGGAATACTGCAAGATTTTTTCATTTCAGCCAAACATTCAGATACAAGATCTGGTTCTTTCATTAAACAAGCCCCAAAAGAATTTTTTTGAACCTTTTTACTAGGACAGCCTAAATTGATATTAATCTCATCATAACCATAATCTTCAGCAATTTTAGCCACTTCCGCTAGTTCTTTTTTATCAGAACCACCCACTTGTAAAGCTAAAGGGTTTTCTAAGTCATTAAACATAAGTAATTTATGCCTATCACCACGTAATACTGCTTTAGTAACAACCATTTCTGAGTAAAGCATTACATTTTTACTTATAAGTCTTAAGAAATATCTATCATGACGGTCGGTACAATCCATCATGGGAGCAACTGAAATTTTTCTATTAATTTTTTTTTTAATATCCAAGAGCTTTACCCATTACTTTATCAGGTAACCATGTAACAATTTCTGGAAAAATACATAGTATTAGGATTGCTAATGCCATTATTATCATAAAAGGTACAGATCCTTTTAGAATTTCCTTTAAACTAACATCAGGTGTTATACCTTTAATTATATAAAGATTTAGACCTACAGGTGGAGTAATCAATCCAATCTCCATATTAATTGTAAATACAATAGCGAACCAATAAGGGTCGAAACCGAGAGTGGTAATAACTGGTAATAGAATCGCTGAAGTCATAACAATTACTGCAACTGGAGGTAAAAAGAAACCAGCGATTAATAGAAATATATTTATTAAAATAAATATAACCCATTTGTTTGAGCTGAGCTCTACCATACTCTGAGCTAAAGATTGTGTTACATAAAGTTGTGAAAGAGTAAATGCAAAAAGGTATGATGCTGCAATGATGAACATTATCATTACACTTTCTTTCATTGAAACTTTAACTATATTCCATATTTTTTTTGGTTGATAAATTTTATAAACAACTGCTATCATAACAAAAACTAAAAATGCCCCAACACCAGAAGCTTCAGATGGAGTTGCAACCCCTCCGTACAAAACATATAGAACTCCAGCAATGATTGCTAAAAAAGGAAAAATTCTTGGCAAAACCTCAAGTTTTTCTTTTAATGTTGGTCGTTTTCTGTTCTTCAGAGCTTTCGCAGCATCTTTATCAATAAAGTAACTATGAATTAATGCCCATATTGCAAACATACCTGCAAGCATGAATCCAGGTATTAAGCCACATAAAAATAATCTTCCGATAGAAGTACCAGTTGCAATACCATAAACAATTAAAACTATACTTGGTGGAATTAAAACCCCTAAAGTTCCTCCAGCAGCAATAGTTCCTGTAGCTATTTGATCTGAATACCCTCTCTTTCTCATTTCAGGTATACCCATAGTACCAATTGCTGCACAGGTAGCTGGGCTTGAACCACTTAAGGCCGCAAAAATTGAGCATGCACCTATATTAGAAATAACTAATCCACCTGGAACTCTCCATAACCATCTATCTAAACCAATATATAAATCCTTGCCTGCTGGTGAATTGGCTACTGCCATCCCCATTAAAATAAACATTGGAATTGAAAGTAGAACAAAAGAATTTAGTCCTGCATAGAATGTTTCAGCAAAAACATCTAACATTTGAAAACCTTCAAAAAAAACAAGTAATGCTATCGACACGAAACTCAAACCAAAAGCAATTGGGATTCCTGAAAATAGAACAATCAAAGTAAAAACTGCAACAATCAATGCTATTATTAGTGGATCCATTACTTATAATCCTTATCATCAACTAATTTTATAATTTCTGCTATGTATTGAAGTATCATTAAAATAGCTCCAATCATCATTGAAGAATACGGAATCCAAAGTGGCGGATCCCAAACAGTTCCTGTTGAGTAATTTTTTGTAAATGCTTCCTCAACCATTAAAAATCCAAAATAAAATAGAATTAAGAAGAAAAGTAGGCTTAAAAACGATGTAAAGATTTTTAATCTAATAATATTTTTATTAGATAAAAAATCATATATCCATTCCATACTGACATGTGCTTTTTCACTTAACACATATGCACTTCCAATAAATGTTGATGCAACCAAAAGCATTGTTACTAATTCTGTTTGCCAAGTAATCGCTCTTTGAAAAAAGTATCTTTCGAATACTAATTCTACAATGACTAAGATTGATAACAATAATGCTAAAACAGCAAAAGCCCCGCAAGCCTGGGCAACAAGATTACAAAACTTTAAATACTTTTTTTTCATAAAAAAAACCCCTATTTGAAATTAAATAGGGGTTCTTCTTTATATATTTTTTTATTTAACTGATAAAGCCATTTCCATTAGCTTATCGCCACCTGGAACTTTTTCAGCAAATGCTTTGTGAGAAGATTTTTTAGCAATCTCAACCCAAGCTGCATGATCTTTTGCATTCATATATACTAATTTTACACCTGCTGCTTTGTAAGCGTCTTCAAATTTTTTATCTAAATTTTCGACTTGAGCAGTCATATATTTTTCTGCAACTTTTCCAGCTTTCATTAAAGCATCTTGTTGTTTAGAGTTTAATTTATCAAAACTCATTTTTGACATTAAAATTGGCTCGTACATAAACCATAATCCAAACTTACCTGGAGGAGTTGCACAAGTTACTTGTTCATAAATCTTATAACTTACAAAACTTCCTGAACTAGTATTTGCACCAGTAAGTACTCCAGTTTGAAGACCAGTATAAATTTCAGATGATGGCATACTTTGTATACCTGCGCCAGCTGCCTCTAACATTTGGTTAAATGCTTTACCAGCTGCTCTCATAACTTGTCCTTTAGCGTCACTAGGATTTTTAATGCATTTTGTTTTAGATGCAAAACCTCCACCTAACCAAGCGTCAGATAATACAACTACACCAGCATCATTAATAATTTTTTTAATCTCAGTCATCATTGGACCTTTATTAAATCTCAATGCATGATCGTGATTTTTTACTGTTCCTGGCATTAAAGTTGCATCAAATTCTGGATGAAACTTAGATGCATACGCTAATGGAAAAGCAGAAATATCCAATTGACCTGTTGTCATTGGTTTCCACTGTTCTTTTGGTTTATAAAGCGATTTTGCAGGATAAATTCTGATATCAACTCCTACATTTGCTTTTTTCATTTCATCAGCAATTATCTGTACCATTTCATGTCTTGGATCATAAGAACCATCAGCTCTAGGTGTGCCTGGCCATTGATGACTCGCCTTTAGAGTGATTGCATAAGCCGATCCAATTGTAGTTAGGATAAATACTAATGAAGTTAAAAATAAAGATATTTTTTTAAACATTTTTTCCCCTTCTTTAGTTATTAAAAAAAGTGTATTAAAGATAAGATATGATTAAGAGTCAAGTTCGCTATTAACTCATATATAACGTTATTAATTTATGGATGGACCTTTAAAAAACTTACTGGTTGTTGATTTAACAAGAGTATTAGTGGGCCCTTATTGTACAATGATGCTCTCAGACATGGGTGCAAGAGTAATAAAAGTAGAAGCACCAGGTATAGGTGATGACTCTCGAAAATTTGGTCCTTTTGTCAAAGATAATTCAGCATACTTCATGTCATTAAATAGAGGGAAAGAAAGTATTGCCTTAAACTTAAAAGATGAAGAAGATAAAAAAATATTTTTAAATATATTAAGTAAAGCAGATATTCTTGTTGAAAATTTTAAACCTGGAACATTAGAGAAATGGGGCTTAGGCTGGAAAGATATTTGTAAAAAATTTCCCAAATTAATTTATGCTTCTGCATCTGGTTTTGGTCAAACCGGACCATTAAAAGAATTACCTGCCTACGATATGGTTGTTCAAGGAATGGGCGGTTTAATGAGCGTTACTGGACAACCAAACTCAGAACCAACAAGAGTTGGAACTTCTATAGGAGATATTACTGCTGCTTTATTCACGACAATTGGAATTAATGCAGCTCTATATGATAGAGAAAAAACTGGTCGAGGCATGTTTATTGATGTTTCAATGCTTGATTGTCAAATTGCAATTCTTGAAAATGCTATAGCACGTTATTTATCTAAAAATGAAATACCAAAACCAATGGGATCAAGACACCCATCTATTGCACCATTTGAGGCTTTTAAAACAAAAGATAGTTACATAATTATTGCAGCAGGAAATGATAAACTTTTTGAAAAATTATGCAAAGTTCTTGGGTTAAATGATCTGCCTAATAATAAAAAATTTAAAAATAATTTATCACGTTGTGAAAATATGGATAATCTTAAATTAATTATGGAGGAAAAACTTAAATCTTTAAATACTAAGGATTGGATAAAAAAAATGGAGAATGAAAAAATTCCGTGTGGTCCTATTTTTAATATTAAAGATGCTGTAGAAAATCCGCAAATAAAATCAAGAAATATGATAGTTGATACTTTTCACAAAGATGTTGGTGATTTTAAAACAGCAGGTAATCCAATCAAAATGTCCTCCTATAAAGACGAGACAAAAAGAGGAGACATCCCAGATTTAGATGAACATAGAAAAAAAATTATTGAGGAGTTTTGTAATTAGTCTTGATTTGCGTCTTCACTTGGTTCTTTAATCTCTTGGTCTTTTAAATCTTCAACAGATGCATCTTCTGTTTCTCCAGACGGCTCAGCTTGTTCCGTAGATTGCATAGGAGCACTTTGAGCAATGTCCTCTTTAGAAAAAGCTTGTGTTTTTTCTGGTATCTTTCTAGCTCTTTTTGACGGTAATATTGGTGTTCCACTCTTAGATATTTCACCCTTATACAAGTTTTCAAAATCATCACCTACCTCTTCATCTTCTGTTAATGAGTCATCAACTTGTTCAACATGTTTTCTAAGTTTATAAACTCCACTATCAATTAAATCTGAAACTTTGATATTCTCATTTGCAATTTCCCTCAAAGAAATTACCGTATTTTTATCTTTGTCAATACTGACCGTTGGTTCAACACCCGAATTTAATTGTGTAGTTCTCTCTTTAGCAACTAAAACTAATTCGTAGGGGCTTTCTACTTTATCAACACAATCCTCAACTGTTACTCTTGCCATGCGGGGTATTTATACCTGCTTATACATAAAATCAAGATATTTTTATAACTTAACAGGATTAAGTTTAGATCTGACAGTAAAAAGCATGATTAAAGATATTGATATATAAACGCTAGATATTACTGCAATTTTCTCAACAGAAAAACCACGGTCGATTAATATTCCAAAAAAAGCTGTTCCAAAAGCTGTTGAGAATACCATCAATGCTGTTGTTAAAGCTTTAATCGATCCAATATATTTAACACCATATATCTCTGCCCAAGTAGAAGATCCTAGAACGTTTGCAAAGCCATTCGAAATACCGATTAAACCCAAAAAAATAAATGCTGTAAAAGGATTATTAAAATAAATTATTACTATTGTTGCAAGTAAAAGAGGTAAATTCATGTAAACCAATATTTTTCTGCTGGTAAACTTATCTATTAAAAATCCAGATACAAATAATGTGATAACTGACATAATCGAATAAACCATAAAAGATTGAGCTATAATATAGGGTCCCCAATTTTTGGA
Organism: uncultured Pelagibacteraceae bacterium; assembly: GCA_902636025.1. GTDB lineage: Bacteria > Pseudomonadota > Alphaproteobacteria > Pelagibacterales > Pelagibacteraceae > Pelagibacter. The sequence goes on along the minus strand of CACPQG010000003.1, from coordinate 48,851 downwards.
CTCTAATATGAAGGATTGATATACAAATGTCCCTGTCGCAATCCATGGCATAGCAAGCATATTTGCGCTAATAATATAAAATCTGTAATCTTTTAAAACCTCGATTCTTTTCCAATCTTTAATCTTATTTTTACCTCTATTTTCTAAATTGTTAGTTTCTCTAGACTCTAAGTTTAAGTTCTTTACTAAAAGAAATGAAGCTGCCGGTAAAAATAATATTACAATTAATGAAATTACAATCCAGATGTCTCTCCATTCATAAATAGTTAAAAGATAAATTATTAGCACTGGTAAAATAAATTCAGATGTAGACAAACCAAACCAAGAAGTGCTTAAAGCTTTACCTCTCGATCTATTAAAAAATCTTGAAATCGTTGTAGTTGCGGTATGAGACATCATACCTTGACCCGAAAATCTCATAAAAAGTATTGCCAAAAAAAGGTAATAGACTGATGATATCTTTGAAAAGAAAAAACAAGAAGATGCCAATAAAATAATTACCAAGTAAGAAAACTTGAGAATATTTATATCATCAATTTTTTTCCCAAACCAAACTAAAATTAAGCTACTAAATAAAGTTGCTGATGCATAAATTGAGCCAAATTGTCCATGAGAAATTGAAAGAGCATCTCTTATACTTGAATTAAATAAGCCAAGAAAAAAACTCTGTCCAAAACTTGAAAAAAATGTAAAAATAAAACCAAATAAAATTACTTTAAAATTTAAATTATTAAACATAAAAAATTATGACTTGTAATGTTGCTTTCATAGGTCTTGGTGTAATGGGTTATCCAATGGCTGGTTATATATCAAAAGGTGGACACAATGTAACTGTTTTTAATCGAACAAAATCAAAAGCAGAAAAATGGATTAGTGAACACAAAGGAAAATTAGCAGAAACACCAGCAGAAGCAGCAAAGGGTGCTGAATACGTCTTTACATGTGTTGGGAATGATAATGATTTAAGAGAAGTTACTTTCGGAGACAATGGTGCTTTTAAGGCAATTAAAAAAGGATCAATTTATATCGATAACACAACAGCTTCAGCAACAATTGCAAGGGAGATATATGAATATGCAAAAAAAAATGGATTTGGTGCTTTAGACGCTCCTGTATCTGGTGGACAAGCTGGTGCAGAAAATGGAGCGTTAACTGTTATGATTGGTGGAGATCAAGCAGACTTTAATAAAGCAAAAGATAAAATTGACTGCTACAGCAAAAAAATGAAATTACTTGGTAAAGCAGGAAGTGGACAATTAGCCAAGATGGTTAATCAAATTTGTATTGCAGGATTAGTTCAGGGCTTGTCAGAGGGAATTAATTTTGGAATGAAAGCTGGATTAAACATGGAAGATGTTATTGAAGTTATTTCAAAAGGTGCTGCACAATCTTGGCAAATGGAAAATAGATTTAAAACAATGATTGATGATAAATTTGATTTTGGTTTTGCAGTAGATTGGATGAGAAAGGATTTAAAAATTGCTATGGATGAAGCAAAAAATAATGGTTCATTATTACCCGTTACAGAGCTTGTAGATAAATATTATGGAGAAGTTCAGGGCCTAGGCGGTAATCGTTGGGACACTTCAAGTTTAATCAAAAGATTTAGAAAGTAATATCGTATGCAACCAGCATACTACGAAAACTTGGAGAAAATTCAAAATAAGTATTGGTCTATGTTAGATGATGCTGTGACTAACAGAGGCTCATCATTCAGAATTCCAGTCTTTATCTGTGCTCATCAAGATGAAGTTGATGGTAGAATTGTTGTTTTAAGAAAATCTGATAGAGCTAATAATATATTACAATTTCATACTGATTTAAGATCACCAAAGGTGGATATTTTAAAAAAAAATAAAAATGCTTCTCTAGTTTTCTACGATAAAGAGGAAAAGATACAATTAAGAGTGAAAGTTGAGTGTGAGGTTAATAATAAAAACTCTACTACTGAAGAATCTTGGAAAAAAACTCAACACATAAGTAGAAGATGTTATTTAACTGATAGCCCTCCCGGAACTATTTCAGGAAATCCTACATCAGGAATGATATCTAAATTGGAAGATTTTGACTATACAATGAAGCAAAGTGAAGATGGTTATAAAAATTTTACTGTTATCAAATGTAAAATTAAATCAATTGAATGGCTTTACTTGGCTGCTAAAGGACATCGTAGAGCTAAGTTTGATTTAGTAAACAAAAAAGAAAGTTGGCTTGTACCATAATGAAAAAATATGAGGCAATGGTTCTTTCTTGTATCGATCCTAGATTTCAACAAAAAGTATTTAAATATTTAAAAACTAAAAAATTAACTGGAAAATATAGTTCATTTACCATTGCGGGTGCAGCTATTGGAGTAACCCATAAAAAATTCAAAAAATGGCAATCTACTTTTTTAGATAATTTATCAACTTCAATAAAATTACATAATATTAAAAAACTTATTGTAATAAATCATAGTGATTGTGGTGCAGCAAAAATAGTAAATTGTAAAAAGGAATTCAATCACTCTATTGAAAATAAAATACATAAAGAATCTTTTAAAAAGATAAAAAAAATTTTAAGTAAAAAATTTCCTAATTTAAAAGTAAATTTTAAGATTTTATCTCTTAAAGGTTAATTTATTCAAGTAATTTAAGATTAAACTACAATTTTTACTAATCTGTTGTTTAAATTTATGATTTCTGAAACTTTTCCTTTAAGCTCGTCCACAGCTTTTTTAACACCATATTTAACCTGATCATAATCATCACAAATAATTATTTTATTTTTCTTTAATTTTGAGGTTATTATTTTTAAATCATTACTAACAGTTTCGTATGAATGGCCTCCATCTAAAAAAACAAAATCAATATTTTGCAAGTCTACTTTTGACAGTTGAACATCGCTTGATCCTTTAAGAAGTTCAACACATGTTCCAAATTTTTTTAATAATCCTTTTACAGACTTTAACGAGTTTAAATCTTTACTAAGTATCAAGTTAAACAATATATGTTTAAATGGATTAGATAGCTTGTTATGCTTAACTGTCATCTCTTTATTATCTAAATCCAAATTTCTGTCCTCAAAAAAGTCTATACCAACAAATTTAAAGTTATTTTTGTGAATTTTGTTTAAAATTTCACAAATATTCCTTGATGTAACGCCTTGGTAAACTCCAACTTCTAAAAAATTAGCAGGTTTGTATTTTTCAATTTCTAATAATAAAAGTCTTGCAGAGTCTAAGTCCTTTTTAAAACTAGTTTTTCTAAGATAAAATTTAAATTTCATATATTAAAATATTGATTTTGAATATTTTTTCCAATTATCCTGATAATGTTTTGTATTTTCAGATACAGCTTTTTTTTCTTCTTCTGTAACCTCTCTCACTACTTTGCCAGGCGAGCCAATTACAAGTGAATTGTCAGGGATCACTTTATTTTCAGTGATCAATGCTTTTGCACCAATTATACAATTTTTTCCAATTTTTGCGTTGTTTAATATTACGGCACCAATACCAATTAAACTGTTGTCTCCAATTGAACATCCGTGAAGCATAACCAGATGACCCACAGTAACATTTTTTCCTACTTTTAATGGATAACCGGGATCAGTATGTAGCACACATCCATCTTGAACATTTGACCCCTCGCCTATATGAATATTTTCTAAATCACCTCTTAAAGTTGCATTAAACCATATACTTGTATTTTTCTCTAAAGTTACATCACCTATCACAACCGCATTAGGTGCTACCCAATTTTCGCCAGAGTTTTTTGGTTTTTTATCTTTTAAATCATAAAACATAAATTATATATTGTTGTACCATGTCTCTTACAAAAACTCCAATTTGCGATTTCGGAAAAAAAGCTGAAAACTTCAAACTTAAATCTACAGATAATAAAATAATTTCTTTAAATGATTTAAAGGGTGAAAAAGGAACTTTAATAATGTTTATTTGTAACCACTGCCCATATGTTAAGGCAATAATTAAAGGTTTAGTTGAAGATTGTAAAAATTTAAAAGAATTTGGAATTAATTCAGTTGCAATATGCTCTAACGATGTAAAAAATTATCCAGAGGATTCTTTTGAAAACATGATTATCTTTTCAAAAGAAAATAATTTTTCTTTTCCATACCTTCATGATGAAACACAGAAAGTAGCTAGAACATATAATGCTGTTTGTACACCAGACTTTTTTGCTTATAATAGTAACTTGGAACTTCAGTACAGAGGTAGAATTAAACAGTTAAAGGATTTAAAACCTATAGATGAAGGTGATAGTGAGTTATTTAAAGCTTTAACTTTAATTTCAAAAACAGGTCAAGGCCCAGAGAAACAACACCCAAGTATGGGCTGTAATATAAAGTGGATTAAATAAATTAAATGTATTTAATTTTAACTAGAAATTTCCCTCCTGAAATTGGTGGTATGCAAAATCTAATGTATGGTTTAACTAAATCTTTATCTAAATTAAATATTGTAAAAGTTTTTGCTGATTATCATGAAGATTATTTGAATTTTGATAATAATGTTAATTTTTCTATTGAAAGAATTGGGGGGCCGAAATTTTTTAGAAAATATAGAAAATCCTATTTAATTAATGAATTTATAAAAAATAACAAAAATGTTAGTTGTATAATTGCTGATCACTGGAAGAGTTTGGAGCTCATAAATACTAGGAAAAAAAAAATATGCTTAATTCATTCGAAAGAAATTAATCATGAAAAAGGCTCAAGACAAAATAAAAGATTAACAAATATTTTAAATAATGTTGACCATGTGATATCAAACTCAATTTTTACAAAAAATTTAGCAATAAATATGGGGGTAAATGAAAATAAAATAGATGTAATTAATCCAGGTGTTGATGCAGTAAAAGAGATTTCTAAAAAAGATTTGGATCAAGCTGAAAAAATTTTTAATGGAAAATCAAATAGATTGATTACTGTTTCTAGATTCGACAAAAGAAAAAATCATGAAAAAGTTATTATGGCAATTAGAAATTTAAAAGAACTGTATCCAAATATTATCTATATTTGTATTGGTTATGGAGATGAGGAAGAAAATTTGAAAAAATTAGTTAATGAACTTAACCTAAATAACCATGTTATTTTTCTAAAGAATGTTGAAACAGAACTTAAGAATGCCTTAATATTCAAATCAAATATTTTTATAATGCCCTCTATAATTCATAATAAATCAGTCGAGGGTTTTGGAATTGCATATATTGAAGCTGCGCAATATGGAATTCCTTCTATTGGCGGAAAAGATGGTGGAGCTTCAGATGCAATATTACACGAAAAGACAGGATTAATTTGTGATGGAAATAATCTTGAGGAAATTTATTCCTCAATAGATAAAATGCTAAAAGATCATAAATATAAAGAATATGGAAAAGAGGCAAAAAAATTTTCAGAAAACTTTTATTGGGATAAAATAATTAAAAGTTATCAAAAAATTTTATAGAATTATTTTTTCAAAAACTTTTCTTGCACTTAACTTTTTTAAATCAGAAACTTGAATTGCTTTAAATTCTTCTCTTTCAATGCTTACCTTGTAAGCCGTTGTATGAGATCCAAAAAGGGCAATACCTTTAACACCAAGATGAGCTGACATATGTGCTGGTCCTGTATCATTAGCTACTACAAAAGAACTGTTTTTAATAAGAGATGAAAGTTGAGGAATTTTAAGAGCTTTTCCATTATTTAAAATGCATTCCGCATTAAAATTCTTTGCCTCTTGAAGCTCATTGGGCCCTGGTGCAATTACAACTTTATACTCATTTTTAAACTCATCTTTAATTAATTTTATAAGTTCATTGTAATGGGGCCATTTTTTTAAATGAAGATGTGGTGAACAAAATGGGAATAAAATAATATATTTTCCTAATTTAAATTTAGAATTAATTTCTGATATATCTGAACAAGACCAATCAAAATTTGGTTTGAGTGTATGTTTAGTGTTTAATCCAGAAGTTTTTAATTGATGATCAAATCTCTCTAAAACTGAAAGTTTGTCAAATTCTTCTTTTGTGGTATTTGAGGGCAATGTTGTTTCCGATGATGACCAGGAATTATAATTTGAATTTGGGAATAATACTTTTTTATAGAATGAAGTTCTTGATGAATTTTGTAAATCAAATACTTTTATAAATTTAAGTTTTTTTATTTTTCTCATTAATAAATATAAATAAATAAGATTGAATCTAGATAATCTTTTATCTAGAACTACATCAGTAATAAGAGGGTTTTTTTTATATAAATCTAAGTAGGGCTTAGAGGTCATAACATAAAGCTTGTGATCTTTATTGTTTTCATAAATGTCTTGAATTGCACCGCTTGCTTGGGCTATATCACCTAAAGATCCATGTTTAATAATTAAAATATTAGACATATTTTAAACAACTTAACATAATATAAAAATTTATGAATAAAATACTTGTTGAAGTTTCAATTGGAGAACTCTTAGACAAAATTTCTATTTTAGAGATTAAACAAGAAAAAATTAAAGATCCTGAAAAATTAAAATTCATTAATAATGAATACTCTATATTAAAAGAACAGTTGAAAAAAAATGTAAAATCTGATGACAGGTTAAATAAACTTTATCGCTCACTTAAAGAGATTAATGCTAAACTTTGGATCATTGAAGATGAAAAAAGACAATGTGAAAAAGATAAAGATTTTACAGGGAAGTTTATTAAACTTTCAAGAGATGTGCATTTTCTAAATGACGATCGAGCAAAAATTAAATTAGAGATTAATAATCATACCGGATCAATCATTAAGGAAATTAAAGAATATACTGGTTATTAAATTATTTAATGGGGCTACAATTTTCAAAAGAAGAATTTTCAAATAGACAAAAAAAAGTTTTAAAGTCAATGGGAGAACAAAATCTTGATGCTCTTCTAATGTTTAGACAAGAGTCTATGTATTGGTTGACTGGTTATGATACTTTTGGATATGTTTTTTTTCAAACTCTAGTTTTAGATAAAAATGGTAATACAATATTATTAACTAGAGCTCCTGATCTACGACAGGCTCAAAATACATCGAACATAAAAGATATTAGAATTTGGGTTGATAAAGATGGTTCTAATCCAACAAATGATCTTAAAGTCATTTTAGATGAGTTGGATCTTAAAGGTAAAAAATTAGGTGTTGAATATGAAGCTTATGGCTTAACTGGAGGAAATGCTTTAAGACTGAATAAATCTTTAGAAAATTATTGTAGTGTTGAAGATAAATCAGACTTAATAACAAAGTTAAGGGTTGTTAAATCTAAAGAAGAAATTGTTTATGTTAAAAAAGCTGCAGAGCTCGCTGATAAAGCTTTGAATGAAGTCTGGAAGCACGCAAAAACTGGCGTGAGTGAGTCGAAAATACTAGCTGAAATGAATAGAGTTATTTTTGAGGGAGGTGGGGATTATCCTGCAAATGAATTCATTATTGGATCAGGAAAAAATGCTTTGCTATGTCGTTATCAATCAGAAAAACAAATTTTGGGTAACCAAGATCAATTAACTGTGGAATGGGCTGGTACATATAAACATTATCATTCAGCAATGTTTAGAACTATTCCCATTGGCAAACCGGATCCCAAACATTATAAAATGTATGAGGCTTGTGTTGAAGCATTAAAGAATTGCGAAAATAAACTTAAACCAGGAAGTAAAACCGGAGAAGTTTTTGATGCTCATGCGAAAACTCTGGATGATCTTGGTTTCAATAAAGCAAGAATGAATGCGTGTGGTTACTCTTTAGGCGCTACATTTTCTCCCAATTGGATGGACTGGCCAATGTTATACACTGGTAACTCTTATGTCATTGAACCTGGGAATGTATTCTTTATGCATATGATTTTAATGGACTCAGAAAATCAATTAGCGATGAATTTAGGGGAAACATACTTGGTTAATGATAAAGGTAACGAAAGACTTGGTAATCAAAAACTGGATTTGGTTATTCTTTAATTGAAACTGTATTTTTTTTCCAAAAATTTAATCACGTTATGGATTATAAAAGTTATAAATAGGTAAATTCCACCAGCAACAATAAATACTTCAATAGGTTTAAAAGTCGTTGAAATTATATATTTTGCAACTCCAGTCAAATCCATCAAAGTAACGGTACTTGCTAAAGAAGTACCTTTCATCATTAAAATGATCTCATTGCCGTAAGCTGGTAAAGATTGTCTTATAGCTATAGGAATTTGAATTTTATAAAATATAATTTTACTAGATATTCCCAAACTCTGACCAGCTTCAATAATTCCAGGTTTAATTGTTTGAAATGCAGATCGTAATATTTCAGATGTGTAAGCTCCAGTATTAAGTGAAAAAGCAATTATTGCACACCAATATGGTTCTTTTAAAATTACCCATAATACTGTTGATCTTAAATACTCTATCTGACCTAAACCAAAATAAATAATAAATATTTGAACCAATAGTGGCGTTCCTCTAAATACATATGAATAACCATAGGCGAATTTATTTACAAATGGGTTTTTATTGACTCTAAGAATTGCAAAACAAAGACCAATAAATAATCCAAAAATTAATGATGCAGATAATAGTTTTAGTGTTATTAAAGTTGCATTCAGTAGTTTTGGAAAACTATTTATCATTAGTTCAAAATCCATCAGTAACCCCTACTGTATCTAATTTCTAATTTATTTATTAACCTCATACTTAAAAATGTTAGCAATAAATATAAAATTGCTGCAAATGAATAAAAAAATAAAGGATCTCTTGTCGATCCAGCCGCAATGTAAGATTGCCTCATTATTTCAACTAAACCTGTTACTGAAATAAGTGAAGTATCTTTTAAAGTAATTTGCCATACATTACTTAAATTGGGAATGGCAAGTCTTAACATTTGAGGCATAATCACTTTAAAAAAATGAACTGGTTTTTTTAAACCTAAAACCTTTGAGGCCTCAAATTGTCCTTTATCAATTGATTGAATTGCTCCTCTAAAAACTTCTGTGGAATAAGCTCCTGAGATAATACCAATTGCAAAAGATCCAGTGATAAATGCATTGATTTCAATATACTCATTATATCCAAATATAGAAGCAACATACATAACTGCTCCACTTCCGCCAAAGAAAAATAAATAAATTACCAATAATTCAGGAACTCCTCTGATAATTGTGGTGTAACAGTTTCCTATAAGATTTAAAAATTTACTTTTGGATAATTTAAGTGGGGTAAATATTAAAGCAAAAAGAAAACCTATCAACATAGCTGTTATTGAAACAGCAATTGTCATCATTGTTGCGATTAACAGTTCATCGCCCCAACCAGTTTTTCCGAATGAAAGAAGTTCCATACAGACCGGCGACTATATATTATAGTCGCCAAATCTAAAATTATTTACATAGATGCATCGAAGCCGAACCACTTAGTAGCAATTCTACTAATGTCGCCGTTCTTTCTTGCTTTGTCGATTGCTTTATTAAAAGCGTTTAAAAGCTCTGTGTCATCTTTTCTTATACCAACACCTACTCCATTACCAAATGCACCACCTGAAAAAGTTGGTCCAACTAATACAACTGGTTTACCTGATTTTTCTGCATAATCACTAAAAGCTACAGCAGCAGCTAATGCAGCATCACATCTTCCAGATGCTAAATCTAAGTTAACTTCGTCTTGAGTTTTATATGTTCTCACATTTACTTTTCCAACATCACCAGAGTCTAAAAAGTTTTGGTGAATTGTTGCAGTTTGCACACATACTGTTTTACCTGCTAAAGCAGTAGTCAAGGTTTTAAGAGCTTTTTTTGCTGCAGCATTTGGTTTAGTAAGATTAATCCCAGCCGGTGTATCCATACCCTCTAAACTTGAACCTTTCATTACCGCAAGTGACGCCACTTCGTCGGCATATCCTTGCGAAAAACTAATTGCTTTCTGTCTTTCTGCAGTTATTGACATACCTGCCATTATTGCATCAAACTTTCTCATAATAAGAGCTGGTATCATTCCATCCCAATCTTGCTCAACTATCTCGCATTGTTCACCTATATATCTGCATAGTGTCCAAGCAAGCTCAACTTCAAATCCAATAAGTTTACCAGAAGCATCTTTTGAATTCCAAGGTGGGTATGCTCCCTCTGTTCCAATTTTAATTTTATCAGCATTAGCAGAAAATGATAGAAACAAAGTAATCAAAACTCCTAAGCCAAATCTTTTAATAATATTCATTTCGCCTCCAATTTTTTTTAATAAGTATTTCACAAATTATATGATTTAAAAAGAAATTATTTATTTAATGAAGAAGCAAAATTCCAAGAACAATCAAAACTTGGTATATAGATTCTATCTAAGGATGTATTTCCAAAGCTTTTTTCAAATAAACTGAGCCATTTTTTAACTTGTTTAGGTTTTTTATCTTGGCTTCCAACCTGCGCAGTTATTGTTCCGTTTGGCTTCAAAATTCTTTTAAGTGAATTTATATTTTTTGCAGCAAGATCAATACAATACTGATCATCATTAAGATCTACGAATATTTTATCATATTTATTATCTTCAATTTTTTTAATACTTTCAAATGCATCGCCCCAAACACACTTAACTGAATTTTTTGTTGTAGCTTTTTTACCTATTTTACTTAAGTGCTTTTCACATACTTCGACCACTTCAGGATCCAACTCAAACCAGTCTATAAAATTAAATCCTTGTGATATACACTCTCTAGCAACACCTCCATCACCACCACCAATAATTGCAGATTTCTCTTTTTGGGGATTTAATTTAATACCAGAATTAACGAAAGTTGAACTATACAAATGCTCATCGCTCTCAGCAACTTGAAGTTCATTATCAATAAATAAAGATTTTCCAAACTGTTCAAGATTTAAAATTTCAATGTGTTGGCCAACTTTAGAATTAAAATCTTCCAAAATATCTTTAACCAAATAATACTTTTTTAGTCCTGGCGAACTATAAATATCATCATAATAAATAATGTTATCTCTATTAAATTCTTTTTTAACAATCTTTTTGTGTTTAATATCTTTTTTAATAATATCTAAAGCAACTATAGGATTAACCTTCCCGCATGTAAAAAAATCAAAACTTATAATTCCTTTTTCAGGAAAAGTATGAAAACTTATATGACTTTCAGCTAAAAGAGCCACTAGAGTAAAACCCTGAGGTTCAAATTTATATTTTGATATTTCTAAAACTGTTACCTTTGCTTTTTTTGCAATTTTATATACCAGTTTCTCAAAAAATTTTGGGTCATACTCTTTAACAGTACCGATGATGTCTAATGTTATATGTTCACCAACTTTTGTCATAAAATTTTTAATTTTTTTTATAATTTTTTATTTTTTCCAAGACTTTTTTCATTTCATCATCTGAAAGAATCTTGGGATTTCCTAACTTTATTGTATTTATATATTGATGACAAATATTTTCAATCTCTTGGGCGAGTTCAAATGCTTCATTAAGAGATTTGCCAAATGCAACCTGGCCATGATTAGACATAAGGCAAGCTTTTCTTTCCTTAAGTGCATTTAGAATATTTTGAGAAAGTTCTTTTGTACCAAAGGTTGCATATTCTGCACATTTAATATTATTTCCACCTGCTAATGCGACCATATAGTGAAATGCTGGGATATTTTTACCGTGTGCTGAAACAGCTGTAGCATTTGCTGAATGGGCATGAACTATCGCTTCGGCGTCTATTTTTTTTATATAAATATCTTGATGAAAGCGCCATTCTGAAGATGGATTTATAGTTTTGTCTGAAATTTTTTTTAAATTGTTTGTTTCGTTTAATTCAAGAAAAACTATACTTTCGGCTACTAAATCTTCATATTTAATGCCCGAAGGTGTAATGAAGAAGCCTTCTACTCCGTCATTAATTCCTCTCATTGAAATATTGCCAGATCTCAAAGGTGAAAGGTTTTCAGTATTAAGTTTTTTCGCATACTTAATTACCTCTTTCTTTATTTCTAACATTATTTTTTAAGTTTTTTGTTAATTTCTCTTTCACAAAAAGATTTGATATCACCAATATTTTTACTCTTATCTAATTTTTTTTGAGCAATAATGCATGCTTTCATTGATTTATCTAAACTATGAGATCCGTATTCAATTCTTGATATATAAAGCATAATAAACGCTATAATCAAAAAAAGTATAAAATATAAATTTTTTTTCATTTGAATAAATTTTTAAGTCCCTCAGTTGATGCATCGCAAACCCCTTTTTCAGTAATCAAACCTGTTACATATTTAGCTGGAGTTACATCAAAAGCTAAGTTCATAGCTTTGCTTTTTTTAGGATAAATTTGTAATTTTTTAACATTCCCTTTATCGTCTAATCCTTCAATGTATGATAGTTCCTCAGAATTTCTCTCTTCTATAGGAATGTCTTTATGATTTTTTGTATTCCAATCAATTGTAGAACTGGGTAGTGCTACATAAAAAGGAATATGATTATCTTTTGCTGCCAGAGCTTTTAGATAAGTGCCAATTTTATTACAAACATCTCCATTTGCTAAAGTTCTGTCTGTTCCAACAATGCACATATCAACTTTTCCTCTTTGCATTAATAATCCTCCTGTATTATCTGCAATTACTGTATTTGGGACATGCTCTTCATTAAGCTCAAATGATGTAAGATTTGCTCCTTGGTTTCTTGGTCTTGTCTCATCCACCCATACATGCAAGGGAATTCCTTTCTTATGTGCGTGATAAATAGGAGAGGTTGCTGTTCCCCAATTTATTGTTGCAAGCCACCCTGCATTACAATGTGTTAAAATATTAATAGTATCTTTTTTTTTATTATGGATCTCCTCAATTATTTTTAAACCATGTAATCCAATCTTTTCACAAAATTTTTCATCCTCCTCAGCAATTTCTTTAGCTTCATTTAAAGCGGTTGCAAAAATTTTATCGCTATTAACTCCTGAAATTTTTTTCATCATTCTGTCGACGGCCCATTTTAAATTTATTGCTGTAGGTCTTGATTTAATTAAATCGTTTGCTGAGTTTTTTAAAAAAGATTGATCTTTATTTTCTAAAATAGATAACACAAGTCCATAGGCAGCTGTAGCACCTATTAATGGTGCGCCCCTCACCTCCATTACTTTAATTGCATTAACTGCATCCTTTATAGTTTTAATATCCTTAATTACAAATCTATGTGGTAGTTTTGTTTGATCAATTATTTTGACAATATTATTTTCAAACCAAATTGTACGATATTCCTTTTCCTCAATTTTCATTTTATATTCTATCTAAACTTTTTTTAGGCCAAATTTTATCTCTGTCATAATATTTATCATAACAAATTTTTTTATTACTTATTTCTATCCATGGATCTTTGTCTTTCACAAAAATATGAGCTTGTGGTGTAATCGGATTTTCTAGAGTTTGAGTTCTGATAGCAATTCTACCTTCAGAAATGTTATATTTGCAGTAAACATAAACACCACAAATAATACAAAAATACGCATTCACGCCCTTTCCACTTCCTGTCGGTAATTCTATAGATGCAACATCCCCTTTGACTTCTAAATCTTTATCTAAAACCATGGTATGAATTACAAAGGATGATCCTGTAGAAATTTTACAATCTTTACAATGACAGGCTTGGGTAAATAACGGCTCATCTTTAATAGTGTATTTTACATTTCCACATCCACAATTACCCTTCAATTCTTTATTTTTTGTCATTTACCTAAAACTCTCCCTGCAATAAATTTAAGTTTATTTTTAGTTTTTTCTGTCCTTTTTTCTGGAGCAGTTATAATTGCAACATCTAAACAATTATTAGTCGGATCATTGGGCTCTATGCTCTTTTCAAAACAATCTATTAAATTTTTAATCATGTCCTTTGCCTTAGCAGCGTTTTCCAATAGGACTTTTATCACTTTTTGAACATCAACATTTTCATGATCTGGATGCCAACAATCATAATCTGTAACCATTGATACCGATGCATATCTTATTTCTGCTTCTCTTGCTAACTTTGCTTCAGGCATGTTAGTCATTCCAATAACATCAGCTTTCCAGTTTCTATATAAATTTGATTCAGCAAGTGTTGAAAATTGCGGTCCTTCCATTACAAGGTATGTTCCTCCTCTTTGGTAATCAATACCAGATTTTTTAATAGACTCCTCACAAGCATTCATAAGACCATTTGAAGTCGGGTGAGCCATTGAGACATGAGCGACTATCTCGTCTTCAAAAAAAGTTTTATCTCTAGCAAAGGTACGATCAATAAATTGATCTACAATTACAAATTTTCCTGGTTGCAGATTTTCTTTTAAAGATCCTACAGCAGAAATTGATACAATATCTGATACACCAAGCTGTTTTAAAGCATCAATATTCGCTCTGAAATTAATTTTAGATGGTGAAATATAATGCCCTCTTCCATGTCTTGGTAAAAAATAAACTTCTTTACCTTTGTATTTGGTTTTTAATATTTTATCTGATGGATTTCCCCAAGATGTTTTTACGTCTAGAAATTCTCTATCTTTAAATTCTTCCACATCATACAACCCACTTCCACCAATAATTGCTAATTTATTTGTCATATTATTTAAAATGCTTTAATTATTTATAACTTAAAAATTTATGGATTTAAAAGATTATATCAGATCAATACCTGATTATCCCAAAAAGGGAATTTTATTTCGAGATATCACTACCTTAATCGAAGATGAAAAAGCATTTGCTCACTGTATTGATTTAATATTTGAAAAATCTCAAAATTTCCATTTCGATAAGATTGCTGCAATTGAGTCTAGAGGATTTGTATTCGCTTCCGCTGTATCGTATTTGGCCAAGAAACCTTTTATTATGCTTAGAAAAAAAAACAAACTTCCATCTGATACACACTCAGTTGATTTTGAGCTCGAATATGGGAAAGCTACTATTGAGGTGCATAAAGACTCTATAAAAAAAAATGACAAAGTATTAATAATCGATGATTTAATTGCTACTGGTGGAACGGCTGAAGCGGCAGCAAAACTTGTAAATATATCTCAAGGAATAACTGCAGGGTTTATTTTTGTAATAAATTTATTTGATTTGAAGGGTTGTGATAATTTAAGAAAACAAAATTACAAAGTCGAGAATTTAATAGAATTTCCTGGGCACTAATTATCTACTCTAAAACTAGATTTTTTCCCAATTATAGATGCAAAAATTCCACAAAGTCTCATTTTGTATATTTTTTTTTTATGTGAATTAAAAAGAAATAAATAAATTAAATATTTAAAGAGTGCTGAGCTTAAATTTAAAGAAATTTTTATGAAAGCAATTAAGAAGCCATAATGCTTCTTGTTAAAATAAAACTTAGACCACATCCAATGCCAGTTTCTTAAATATTCAAGTTTATCGTTGGTATTAATGCCACCTTTGTGATTTATAAAAGAGTCTGTAACGACATATATATATTCATTTTTTTTTCTTGTTCTTAAGCAGAGATCGTCATTTTCTAAAAAAAGAAAAAAATTTTCATCAAAAAAAGTTTTTTCTTTAAACTTTTGAAGATTAAATAACATTGAAAATCCATCAATACTTTCTACCAATAAAATATTACTATTCGCATTCCTCGATGGGATCACCTTTTTATAGTTTGGAAAATTTTTATTATCATTTAAAGGTGATGCTAAAGTAAATTCAGATACATGATTTAATGCCTCTATAAGCTTGCTTAGTGTATTTACGTGTAATTTGGTATCTGGATTTAATACAAATGCATAATTAGTTTTACAAGCTTTTAAACCCAAATTATTTCCTGCACCCATTCCTATATTATCTGAGATTATTACCTCAATATTGTCATATTTTGATTTTAAATCTTTTTCTAAATTAATGTTATTTGAGTTTTCGATAATGATTTTTTTTGAGTTCTTAGGAAGTGAATTTAAACAATTTTGAATAATATTTTCACTTTTATAAGTTACAATTATAAATGTTATATCGTCTAAATTTAATTTCATTAAAATTAAAAAAAGTATACTTAAATAGACAATTATTGTAAAAAAAATAATGAAAAAAGTTATAGTTACTGGTGGCCTTGGTTTTATAGGCAGTAATTTAATTAAAATTCTTCTAAAAAAAAAATATTTTGTAATTAATATTGATAAAGTTTCTTATTCTTCAAATTTTTATAATGTAAAAAAATTCTCAAATAATGGGAATTATAAGTTTTTTAAAATAGATATTAATAATGACAAAAAAATTTTAAAGATTTTTAAGAAATATAAACCGAATGCAATTTTTAATCTTGCTGCTGAAACTCATGTTGACAGATCTATTGATGGACCAGAAAGTTTTATAAAGAGTAATATTTTAGGAGTATTTAAATTATTGCAAGCTTTTAGGAAGTTTGTTGAGAGCAACAAAAATTCTTTATTAATTCATATTTCAACTGATGAAGTTTATGGAGATGTTTTGACGGGTAGATCGAAGGAAGAAGATGCATACAAGCCTAGCTCACCCTATGCAGCATCAAAAGCTTCATCTGATCATTTGGTATATTCATATATTAGAACATTTAAAATTCCTGCTATTATTACTAATTGCTCAAATAATTATGGTCCAAGACAACACCCTGAGAAATTAATTCCTAAATTAATTTATAATATTTTTAATAACAAAAGCTTACCAATTTATGGAAAAGGTGAAAATTCTAGAGAGTGGATTTATGTTGACGATCACTGCGAGGCTTTAATAAAAATTTTAGAGAAAGGAAAAGTTGGAAATTTTTATAATATTGGATCTAACATAAATCTAAATAATATTAAAATTTCAAAACTTTTAATTAAAGTGGCAAAATCAAAATTTAAGATTGGGAAAAATGTAAATATTAAATTTGTAAAAGATAGACCAGGTCATGATGTTAGATATGCTCTTAATAGCAATAAATTAATTAAAAAACTTAAATGGAAACCAAAAATAAATATTCTTAATGGTTTAGGTATGACTTTTGATTGGTATTTAAGAAATCCAGGATATTATTTGAGTTTAAAAAAAAAGGATATAACTGCAAGATTGGGTAACAAAGTTAAGTGATTAAAAAAGGTATAATATTGTCAGGTGGAATGGGAACAAGGATGAGCCCACTTACAAAAGCAGTGAATAAACAATTGCTTCCAATTTATGATAAACCTTTAATATTTTACCCACTCTCAATTTTAATGTTAGCAAAAATAAAAGATATATTAATCATTGTTAACAAAGGACAACTCTCACAATATAAGAAAATAATTCCAAATGGTAATAACTTTGGAGTAAATATCACCTACAAAGAACAATCCTCTCCTAGAGGTTTGCCAGACGCCTTCATACTAGGACAAAAATTTATTGGAAAGGATAATGTTGCATTAATTCTTGGAGACAATTTTTTTTATGGTCAGAATTTAACTAAACAATTATTAAATTCTGTAAAATTAAAAAAAGGTGCAAAAATAATTTTACATAAAGTAAATAAACCAGAACTTTATGGAGTTGCTAAAATAGATAAAAGAAAAAAGGTTATTAATATAAAAGAAAAACCGAAAAAATTTCTTTCAGATCTTGCTATAACTGGTTTATATTTTTTTGATAACAATGTTGTAAATTATGCAAAAAAACTTAAACCATCAAAAAGAAAAGAATTAGAAATTGTTGATTTAATAAATAAATATAAAAAAAACAAAAAATTAACTGCAGATTTAATAGGTAGAGGTGGAGCATGGCTAGACTCAGGTTCGATTGAGGATTTTTACAAAACTAGTTCTTTTGTATCAGCTATAGAGAATAGACAAGGTTTTAAGATTG
The DNA here is from genome assembly GCA_902636025.1 of uncultured Pelagibacteraceae bacterium. Classification (GTDB taxonomy): domain Bacteria; phylum Pseudomonadota; class Alphaproteobacteria; order Pelagibacterales; family Pelagibacteraceae; genus Pelagibacter. Next base: position 31,075 of record CACPQG010000003.1, on the reverse strand, counting down.
CATGTTTAGAGGAGATAGCTTTAAACAATAAATGGATTTCCAAAAAAGAAGTTAAGAACGCTATACAGTTTTATGGAAATTGTGAATATTCAAATTATTTAAAAAAATTGATTGATTAGTGGTAGCGGGAAGTGGGATCGAACCACTGACCTCGGGCTTATGAGTCCCGCGCTCTAACCAACTGAGCTACCCCGCCATTCAATTAATATTGATATATAATAGTTTTAATTTTAAGTGCAATAATGATTATAAAAAAACAATTTATGTAGGTTTCTAAACGGGTGTAGTGAGAAAAGCATCAATTGTTGAGGCATGATTGTGTAATTTACCAAATCTAATGTAAGTCACGTATCTATAATTATCTAAAATTTTACCGCCGGCATGAAGACCAAATAAATCTGCTAGGTAAACCTGACCTTTTGGTCCAGTAAGAAAATCCTTTTTTTCTTCACTCACGGTTGAGTTATGGGATTTTTTTAAATAAAAAATACCGCCGTTTGATTGATTAGTTTTATTCCAATATATTATCATTGTTAAAAATTTGAAGTCGTCAGGATCTCTATGAAGCCTATGAACATAATGATTTTTTTTACTTTTTGGATTAAACCAAGTAACACAACTGTATATCTCAGGTTCAAAATTTAAATAACTTTTTATTATACTGACTAAGTTTTTGTCATTTAAAAGTTTCTTTATTGGTAAAAATGACAATGTATCCTCTGGCAAAAATGAAAAGTAAGAATAATTAGATTTAGAAAAAGTATCTTTTGATTGGTCAAATTTCAACAAGTTACCATCGCTTTGCATTGGTGTTTGACTATTATAGCAGTCTTTACCATTAAGATTTTTTATAAAATTATCGCATTCTTGGTCAGAAAATATTTTACCTAAATTACAATAGCCATCATTTTCTAAATTTAAAACTTTCATATTTATTACATTATCTAGGTTAATTTTTTTAATCTCATTAAGAGATAACAAGTTATAAGATTTTAATATTTCTGAAATATATTTTTTTTCCTCCGGTGATAAAAATCTAATGATAGACTTAAATACAAATATATCAAAAAATAAGTTTGCTAAATATCGATTTTTAGATTTTATAATAATTTTTGAAATTAAATAAAGAAAAAATCCAATAGGTGGTATTGAAAAGATATAAAAACTTAAATTTTTTCTTCTTGCCAATTTTTTATAATTTTTTATCAGCCTAAAATAAATTATAACTTGTGTGAAAAAAGTTTTAATTAAAAAGAACGTTTTTTTAAACATATTAAATAGTTTTTTAAGAATTATCTTTAAATTTATTTTATAAACAATTAGTATTAATTCGCAATGGCCATTATCCCCAAAATTCTCGACTATATTCATCAAAAATATCACTTAAAAAGAATTGAAAATTATATAAATAAATATTTTAATTCAGGTGTTAATGTAATTTTTGATGTAGGATGTTATAAGGGATCTTTCATAGATATTTGTCTAAATATTTATAAATCCAATTTTAATATTTATGCTTTTGAAGCTGAAAAAAAAATTTATGAAAAATTAAATCACTATAAAAGCTACAACAATATTAATATATACAATCTTGGAATAAGTGATCAAGATACATTGTTAGATTTAAACATTAGTTATCAGGAAGGAACATCAACATTTTCTTTCTTGAACGATGCTTCCAAATATTTAACTTTTAAATCAAACATTTTAGGAGAAAAAATTTTTTTAAAGAAAGAGAAGGTTGAGGTTCAAAAAATTGATAGTTTTTGCTTAAAAAAAAAAATAAAAAAGATTGATTTTCTAAAAATTGACACCGAGGGTCACGAAATGTCAGTTTTATTAGGAGCGGAAAAATTAATAAAGAATATTAAAATAATTTTAATTGAATTTTCTTTTCATGACATGTATCTAAATTATGATAATAAAAAAATAGAAAATTTTTTAACAAAAAATAATTTCAGACTTGTTAAATGCTTTAAAACTCCCTTCCAGAAGTGGGAAGATAGAATTTATATTAATAACATGTTTTTTTGATTTATTAGTTAAATTAGAGCTACCCCGCGATTGAATTCTTGTTGATATGTGCTACTTATTTTTTTTCATTCAAACAAGAAATTCTAAAAATTAATATTAAATTTAGAAGGTTTCCAATCTTTTGGTGCTAACTCCAAATCGTCGAATTCAAAAGCTGGCGCAACGGTGCAACCGATTAAACTGAATGAACCCGCTGGCTTCATAGCGAACCAAGTGTTTTTATCTATACTAAATATAAATTTATTTTTAGATCCAATTTCATTAGTTTTAAATTCCTCTCCGTCTTTAGAGGTATATATTATTAATGGACTACCTAAATAAAAATGTAATATTTCATTTTTAGTTATTCTATGCCAATGAGAATGTTGATGACCCTCTAATAAAAAATAAATTTGGCTGACATCTTTATTTTTAAATACTTCTCTATAATATCCACCCTCAGGATGAGGTTTCAGTTTGTACTGTTTAATAAGAGACTTAATAATGCTCATTTAATGATTATTCCAACTTCAAAATTTAGATTTATAACAGAAAATTCCATTTGGACCAATTTTTTTAATTAATGAATATTTGAAACTTGTCAAATAGTCTTTAAATTTTTCTTCTTTTAATTCTAACTTGGTATCATAAAGCTCAACACATATTATTTTTGGCTTATATTTATCAAAATTGAATCCTTCTAAAACTTCAAAGTCATGTGCTTCTGCATCAACATTTAAAAAATCAATGTTAGGTATTTTTAAGTTGAATTTTTCAATAAGTTTCTCAAAGGTAAACTTTTGAATACTTTTTTTGATATATTTGTTTCTTGATATATTTTTATAACTTAAATCAGAAAATTCTTTACTTAATGTATTTACTGGACTTAATAAATGATCAAAGTAAAATTCAGCTAATTGATTATTATTTGAAATTGCAGCACAAATATTTTTGTCTCTTTTTCTTGCGATATTAAACAAATCAATTGATGTCTGGTTTAAGTCTATATTTATTCCAGACCAACCCTTATTATAAATTAACGCGGTATTACTATATTTTACAGGGTGGTAACATCCAATATCAATATAGAAGCCATTAGATTTATCTTTAAAAAAGTTATTGATAAATAAATCCTCCTGAAATTGAGAATAAGTTGACCTTTTATTTTGAATTTTATGACGGATAAACAAGTTATAATACAGATATGGTTTATAAAATAATTTAATCATTTTATTTAAATTATTTTTTTAATTTCATATTTCCTAAATAAAATAAAAGAAAACAGTATTGTAGAAGCGCATAAATAGTTATTGGAATTAGATATTTAATTTCAGAAAACATTAATGCCCCAACTACAAATCCCATAGCACCATTTTGTAATAATGCCTCAATTCTAATTGCTCTTTTTGATTGAACATCATCTATAAATATTTGTGTAATAATAAATGATGATAGAAACACTAAAACTAAAATTAAACTCATTGTGACCCCAACATCATCAAAATAACCTACCAGGTTATCTTTTTCGGTATAAATAGCTATAAAAACAACTATTAAAAAAACAACAAAAGCTACTCTATCAAGTGTGAAAGTATATTTTTTTACAAAATTATTAAATTTTTCCCTTAAAAAAATTCCAATAAAAACCGGTAATGTGATAAACAAAAATGTTTTAATTGAAAAAGTAAACAATTGTAAGTCAAAACTCTGATTGTATAAAAATTTTGAAAAAAAATTTAAATATAACGGGACTGTTACAAAAGACATTAATGCACAGATTGATGTCAGGCAAATAGATAAGGGAACGTTTCCATCGGCAATTCTTGTGGCGTAATTAGACATTGCAGCAGATGGCATAATTAACAAAAGAAAAACTCCAATTTGAAATTCCTTCTCCATAGGTAAATAACTGATAACTACCAAGCCAATAATAGGAAGAATAATGACTTGACATAATATACCAATTATAAAATTCCTTGGTCTGCTGAATACTCTAACAAATCTATTAATATTTAAGTTAAGACCTAATGCAAACATTATAAAAAAGACACCAAATGGTCCAACAAGCTTAATGAATTCCATAAATTAATTTACATACTATATTTTTATTATTAAGTTAAATAAAAATTAAAATAATGTTAAAAGATAACCGATTTAAATTTTCAACAGAAGTATTAGTGTCTGATGTCTACAATGTTCTTGCCAAAAACTATATAGATATAATAACTGACTACTTTGAATTACAAAGAATTTGGTTAAATAACGCATACATAACTTTCAAGGATTTAGACAAATATTTTATATTAATGAGTTTGGTGAGTAAAACTTTTGATAGTTATGCGGAATATTTTATAAAATATGATTTTGATCAATTTTATAATATTGATCAGTATGAGCTTAAAAAATTTAATATTGTTAGTGTTGCAAAAGAGCTGTCAATATCTAAAGAAACTGCAAGACGAAAAATTCTAGAGTTAGAAAAAATAGGAATTATTAAAAAAAATAAAAAGGCAGTAGTAATAAATAGAAATGCTTACAATTTGCAAAAACCAACTACATCTATTCATTTAATTTCAAAATTTTTGTCAAATCTTTCTAGACTTTTAAAAAAATCAAATGTAATTAATCAAGAAATATCATCTCTAGATTTAGAATTATTAATTAAAAATAATTATACACACTGCTGGAATTATTTTCTTAAGTTTCAAATTGATATGTTAACTACATTTAAACAAAAATTTTTTAGAGATTATGAAACTGTACAAATTTGGGCAATGATAGTTTATAATCAAAATTTAGCTTTAACAAAAAAAATTAAAACAACATCTAAATATCCAGAAAAAGTAAAAGATACTTATCTAAATGAATTACTATCATTGACTGAGACGTTGGGATTAAATGCTATGACCATTGCAGATCTTACTGGAATACCAAGACCAACCGTTATTCGAAAATTAAACTTTTTGGTTAAAAACAAGTTTATTTTAAAAAGTGATAGCGGTCTTTACAAAATATCTAATTCTCAAAAAATTAAAGAAGTTGACAAATTTAGGCTTCAAAATGTAAATAAAATTTCTGAAATGTCTTGTAAATTGTTTAATGCCGCCAGAATTTATAGTAATTAAAATTTAAAATGATGCAATAGCACCTGTTATAAGAACAGCTGAAGCTATTAAACTAATGAAAATCAAATTTTCTTTTTTTTCTTTTTTCTTTTCTTCTCTTACTCTTTCAATCAGATTGTTAATGTCTACTCTCTGTGGTCTTTTTTTCTTAACTTCAACTGCCTCTATAGAGTCTATCATAAGTTGTGTGTCAGGGTTTTTGTTAAATTGTTCTGTAGACATATAATAACTAATCATGATGAAAAAAAATTTACAATCTATAGGTTGTTCAATTTGGGGTTTAGATTAATTTTTTATGCTCAGTTTGAGTATTCGTTTTATATTTTTTTGTAATTATTTTGGTTTAAGCTTTTTGTTTGAAAAGACGCTGCGTGCTTCTTTTTCTCTATCTCTATAAAAATATCTGCTCTTTCAAGATCCTCTTCAGAGACATTTCCATTTATATAACCAAATGATAAATTTTTATTGAAACAAAAAGAGTAATTACCAGAGGTAGTTCTTCCTACGATTTTATCATTTATATAGATTGGTTCTTCATGAAGAAGTAGTGGCTCACCAGGACGGCTATCCTTTAATGTTAACATTATTAATTTTTTAGAGGGCTTCTTATTTTTAATTTTAATCAATGCCTCTCTTCCTATAAAATCTATATTTTTTTTGAAACTTACAGCAAAACCTAAATTTGCTTGATATTGATTATCCTCGGGTGATATGTCGTGTCCCCAGTGTAAAAAACCACTTTCCATACGCATAATATCCATTGCGTGTATACCACAGTGTGATAATTGAAAATTTTTTCCTTTATCTATAATTGTATCATAAAGTTTTTTTGCATATTCACTTTTTACATATAGTTCATATCCTAGCTCACCTACATAAGATAGTCTTTGAGCCCAAACTTTAATATCTTTAATCTGTATATATTTAGCAGTTCCAAATTTAAAAACTTCATTTGAAAAATCATCATTACATAATGTACTTATCATTTCTCTGCTTTTTGGCCCAAATAAACCAAAACAACAATATTCTTCTGTTACATCTATCAATTCAACTTTGTCTGATAAGTATTTTCGAACATGAAATTTATCACGCTGTCTTGTTGCAGCAGAACTTGTAATTCTAAAATAATTTTTATCCATACAAACAACGCTAAGATCAGTCTCTATACCTGCATCTTCATTAAGCATTTGTGTGTAAGTTGTTTTACCAGGTATATTTTTTATATTCGCAGTACATATTCTTTGTAACTCTTCGTGAGCATTTGCGCCTACTAATTCAAATTTTGAGAAGGAAGATAGATCAAAAAAACCAACATTTTTTCTTGCATTTAATGTTTCATATTTTGCTGATGGGTACCAGTTTTGATAATTAAAACTATATTTATAAGTTTGGTCTTTCCCATTTAATGAATACCACATTGGTCTTTCAAAACCTGCTGTTGCTCCAAAACATGCTCCCGCTTTTTTAAGCTCTTCATGATATGGTAGTAATATTTGATTTCTTGATGTAGAATGTTGCTTGTAAGGCCAATGCATGCCATATAAATCTCCTAAAGTTTCAGTAACTCTTTCAATTATAAATTTTTTTGAAGAATGAAATTTTTGAAATCTTTTTATATCTAATGAAAATAAATCTTCATTAATATGTCCATTTATCATCCATTCTGCAGTTACTTTCCCAGCGCCTCCTGCGCTTGCAATTCCAATACTATTAAAACCACAGCAAGTATATAATTTTTTTACCTCTGCTGTTTCACCCAGTAGATATTGCGTATCGGGGGTAAAGGATTCAGGACCTGAAAAAAATTTTCTGATGCCAGCATTTTTTAGCATTGGCAATCTATGAAAAGATTTTTCTAAATATGGCTCGAAGTGATCAAAGTCATCAGGAAATTCCCCAAAAGAAAAATCTTCTGGTACAATACCAGTTTCTTTAAATGCAGGTTTTGCATTTGGCTCAAATATTCCTACGAGCATTTTACCTGCGTCCTCTTTTAAATATATACAAGCATCAAAATCTCTTAAAACAGGTAAGTCTTTAGGTAAATCTTTGATAGGTTCTGTAATTATATAAAAATGTTCATTAGGATAAAGAGGTACACTTACGTTAATATCTTCTGCTATTTGTCTAGACCACATTCCTGATGCAAGAACTACATACTCGCAATCTATTTTTCCATAAATTGTATCAACTCCAACAATTTTATTTTTTTTAACTAAAATTTTTTTTACTGGGGTTTTTTCAAATATTTTTACTCCTTCCATTCTTGCAGCTTTTGCAAGAACATTTGTAACACCAACTGGATCAGCTTGCCCATCATTTGGCATGAAAACACTTCCTTCTATGTCTGAATTCTCAATCACAGGATACATTTTTATAGTTTGTTGTTTGTTAAGGATTTGAACTTCTACACTTGACAACTGCGCAGTAGTTGCTTGTCTCAATAATTCTTGCATTCTATTTTTTGTTGAAGCAACTGTTATTGCACCATTTTGTTTTAAACCTGTTGATAGGCCAGTAGTTTCCTCAAGAGCTTTATATAAATCTAGAGAGTATTTTCTTAATTTAGTTATAGTTTGAGATGCACCTAGTTGACCGACCAAACCTGCTGCATGCCAAGTGGTTCCTGATGTAAGTTGGTCTCTCTCAAGAAGAATAGTGTCTTTCCAACCAAATTTTGCCAAATGATATGCGCATGAACACCCAGCAACACCACCGCCAATTACTACAACTTTTGTGCTTTTTGGAAGATCTTTTTTCATTATTAATATATTTATACAAAATTAATGACTAATAAAGCTAATAAAATTTTGATAACTGGAGGAGCTGGCTACATAGGAAGCAGTGTGGTTGAAAGACTAGTGAAAACAAAATGTAAAGTAATAATAGTAGACAATTTAAAAAGAGGTAACAGAAAATTAATTAACAAAAAAACCAAATTTGTAAAGGCAGATATAAACAACACTAGAGCAATACGACAAATTATTTTAAAAAATAATATAGATACAATTGTTCATTTAGCTGGGCTTGCGAGTGTTGCTGAGTCACAAAAATTCAAAAAAAAATATTATTTCAACAATGTAAAAGGGACTTTAAGTATTTTGAAAGCATGTAAAAATTTGGGTGTAAAAAATTTTATCTACTCATCATCTTGCTCTGTATATGGAAATGTTAAAGGAAAAGTAAGTGAAAAAAGAAAACCTAATCCTAAAAGTTTCTATGCTTTTACAAAATATAAATCAGAAAATTTAATCAAAAAATTTTCTAAAAAATATCAATTTAATTATATTATTTTAAGATATTTTAATGTGGGGGGAGCGAGCAGCTCTGTTAAAATAGGTGAGATAGGTAATAAAAATGATCGATTAATCAAGAATTTAGCAATTCAATATTTCAAAGCTAAGCCTAAAATAAATATACACGGTACAAATTATAAGACTAAGGATGGAACATGTGTGAGGGATTACATACATGTTTCGGATATTGCAGATATACATATTAAATGCATTGATTACCTCAATAAACATTTTAGATCTGACACTTTTAACTGTGGATATGAAAAAGGTTACTCAGTATTAGAAATCTCAAAAATTTTCAAAAAAATGAAAAAAAATACTATTATAAATTTTAAAAATAGAAGACCTGGTGACGTCGGTCAAGTTTATGCTAACTCTACAAAATTTAAAAAAATATTTAAATGGAAACCGAAATTTAATGATATTAAAAAAATAATAAATAGTGCTATTAAGTGGGAGAAGAAACTAAATCATCTGTAATCCAACGCCTGTTTTTGGATATGTATATAGATTATAATTCGCAGTCAATTCGTTTCCAGCTTTAATATCTTTTGCTGCAACCATAAAAAAATATTTTGCGTCGGGTTTTTCTTGAAGATTAAAAAACACATTTTCACCATCATTATCATTCCCTGGGAATTTTTTAGTTGTTGCATCAACATCTAATACGTCTCCAAATTTTAGCTTAGGCAATGAATCTGTCACCATTCTAACAACTGTTGGGTCATCAGAGTGATTATAAAAACCACCCAACGGTGTTCTAATATATTTATTTTCAAATTGCTCATCTCTAATATGAGTAACACCAATGAACGTATTTTTTTTTATATCAACATTTGTAAATAAACCAAGTCCTTCAATTGGAGAGTTTTTTATAGTCAATCCATCTGGCAAAGGCCTATACATTTATTACCCCTATTTAATAATCAATTTATTGCTTTATCTGGTGAAACATAACTGTGTCCAAAAACATCTGCTACTGCTTTATATGTCACATCGCCTTTACAAACATTTAATCCTGCGAGAAAATTTTTATCTTCTCTAAGAGCCTTTTTATATCCATGTTTTGCAAGTTTATTTAAAAAGGGTAATGTTGCTTTATTTAATGCAAATGTGGAGGTTCTTGGTACCCCGCCAGGCATATTTGCTACACAGTAATGAACAATATCATCTACAATATAAGTTGGATTTGCATGTGTTGTTGGTTTACTTGTTTCTACGCATCCGCCTTGATCAATTGCAACGTCAACAATAACTGAACCCCGTTTCATATTTTTTAACATTTTTTTTGTTACCAATTTTGGTGCCTCTGCACCAGGTATTAAAACTCCACCAACCAACAAATCACACTCCGCAATTAATTTATTTAAATCGCACTTATCACTAAGTTCAGGTATAATTTTATCACCAAACATATTGACTAATTGATCAAGTCTGTCTTGAGACTTGTCAACAACGTGAACTTTTGCTCTCATCCCAGTAGCAATAATTGCAGCATTTTCTCCAACAACACCGCCGCCAAGAATAACAACATCCGCAGGATCACCACCTGGAGCACCACCTAATAAAACACCTCTACCTTTTTGATTTTTTTCTAAACAATGTGCACCAGCTTGAACCGACATTCTACCAGCGACTGCACTCATAGGTGCTAACAATGGCAGCCTTCCATTGTTATCTGTAACAGTTTCATATGCAATACAAACACCTTTTGACTTTATTAAACCATTAGTTAAATCTTTTGCCGCTGCAAGATGTAAGTAAGTAAAAATAATTTGATCTTCTCTAATCATTTTTACCTCATTTGCTAAAGGTTCTTTTACTTTAACTATAATTTCAGAGTCATTAAAAATATCCTCAGCTTTATTTACAATTTTCGCGCCAGCGTCTTCATATTGTTTATTCTCGAAACCTGCCTCATAGCCACCATTTTTTTCAACCAATACCTCATGACCATTGCTAATAAGATCTTTGACACTTTCAGGAGTTAGTCCAATTCTGTTTTCTTGCGGCTTTATCTCTTTAGGAACACCAATTTTCATATCCCTCCAAATGAAAATTAATTTTTTTTACTTTTTGAATAGCTTGTAATCCCTTTTCTTAATTTATCTATGATTTCATCAATATGTTTTTTTTCTGAAATGAACATCGGAGCTATTATCAAACAATCTCCTGTAGCTTTAAAATTTACTCCTGCTTCATAACAATGCTTGAATGTTGTTAGGCCTGCGATACCAGGTTTTTTATCCGTTTTAATATCAATTCCACCCATCATTCCGTATCCTCTAATATTATCAACAACATCAATATCTTGAAGTGAAAATAATCCTTCTTGAAAATAAGTAGACATTTCTTTAGCTCTTTTAAATATATCATCTTTCTCAATAATATCTTGAACTGCTAAAGCAGCAGCAACTGATATTGGAATTCCAGAGTAAGTATAACCATGAAATAACTCGATTGTTCCTTTTGGAGCGTTATCTACTATTCCATCATAAATTTCGTCTTTGCAAGCCACAACACCCATTGGACTAATTCCGTTAGTTGTTGCTTTTGCCATAGTCATAATATCTGGTGTAACGCCAAATTCTTGCGAACCAAATGCTGATCCCATTCTTCCCCAGCCAGTAATTACCTCATCGAATATTAAAAGTATGCCGTGCTTATCACAGATTTCTCTTAACCTTTGTAAATATCCTTTTGGTGGAACAAGTGTGCCAGTAGATCCTGCAACAGGTTCAACAATGCATGCAGCAATATTCTCTGCACCAAAATTAATACAAATTCTCTCTAAATCATCCGCCATCTCAGCACCTGTTTCTGGTTGACCACTAACAAATTTATGTTCTGGTAAATGCGTATGTCTCATATGTAAAACACCAGGCATTAAAACGCTTGCAAAAGTCTTTACGTTGTTAATCATTCCTCCTACCGATGTAGCACCAATATTCATGCCGTGGTAAGCTCTTTCTCTACCAACAAATCTATATCTATGACCCTCTCCTCTTGCTTTATGATAAGCGATTGCAATTTTTATCGCTGTTTCTACAGCTGTAGAACCACAGATCGTATAAAATATTTTATTTAAATTTCCAGGAGTATGTTTAGAAATTTTAGTTGCTAAATCAAAAGATCCACCAAAACCTTGTTGAAATGGTTGACAATAATCTAGAACCTTGAGTTGATTTGTAATTGCATCAATAATTTCTTTTCTACCGTGTCCTAATGGGTTACAAAATAATCCAGAGCTAGCATCTATCATTGTTTTACCTTCATGATTTTTCAAATAACAACCTTTAGCTTCTGTAATTAATCTTGGTCTTTCTTTAAAATCCTTATTAGAAGTAAATGGCATCCAGTGCTCATTCAAAGAATTAGGAATTTTAGTTTTGTTATCAGTACTCATAAATTTAGTAGATACTTAGTTTCTAGACTAATTATTAATTTTACACTAGAAAATTTTCTTAGTTTAACACTAAGATTAAATTATACAACCTTAGATTGTTTAATCAAATCTGTAGGCTTAAATTAAACCAAATGATCATTTACATCAGTTTAATTTTGAATTTAAATATGCTTATAAATAATAATGAAAAAGGGGAAAAATGAAAAAAATAATTAGTTTTCTTCTAGGTTGTTTTGTTGCTCTAAACTTAAGTATTTCTGCTGCAAACTCTGCAGCTAATGAAGTTAGAGTAGCTTACTTTCTAGAATGGCCAAGTCCTAATTTAGAGGACATGATGAAAAAAAACTTTGCAAAAGCACTAGGTGTACCAGTTAAATGGACAAACTTCACAAATGGTGGAGCTATGACAGATGCTATGCTGGCAGGTGACATTGATATTTCTTATTCTCAGGGATTAGTACCTTTTATAAATGCTGTTAAATCTAAAGCACCAATCAAGCTTGTAGATATAGCAATGGAATATGGAATGGGTGGAACAACGTGTGTGACATCTAATGCATCTGGTATTACAAAAGCGAACGCTACTGAATTAGAAGGTAAAAAAGTTGCTGTTCCTCTAGGAACGATGGCTGAGTATGTGTTTGATGAAAGTATGAAGGTAGTCGGTGCTGATAGAAAAAAAATGGATATCATACAAATGGATCCTGAAGAAGGAGCTGCTGCTTTAGTAAGCGGTGATGTTGTAATGGCATGTTTATTTGGTGGTAACTCTATTAAAGCTGCAACTGCAGTTGGATCTAGATTACTTACTGTTCAAGAAGCTAGAGATGCAGGTATCTTGGGAATAGATATTACTTCAGTGACTACTAAGTTTATGAAGGAAAACCCTGGAATGCTTAGAACTTTTATTGAAGTAACTCACGAAGCAAATGCAAGATATAGAGCTGGTAAAAGTGATATGAACGCAATGTCAAAAGCTTCTGAAATGAAAGTTGCTGATATGAAAGAAACTTTAAGTGGCTTCAAATTTCTAACACCTGAGGAAACTAAACAATCTATGGAAAGTGGAAATCTTGATGCATTCCTAAAAGGAATGGGAACACCAAGAGGAAACGTAGATACTAGTTTTTTACCTTTATAATCTAAGGGTAATTTAAATTTTAATAGGCGCCAATTGTAATAAATTGGTGCCTATTTTTTTATTTAAAATTCAAATATAAAGTCTCTTTATGAGTGATCTAATTTCACAAAATCTAAACATGATTTTTAAAACTCCTAAGGGGGAAACTGTACATGCATTAAAAGATTTAAACTTTACTCTCAAAAAAGGAGAGCTTCTTACAGTTCTTGGGCCGTCTGGTTGTGGAAAGACCACACTACTAAACATTACTGCAGGATTTATTAGACCAACTTCAGGAAGTATTACTCTTAATAATAAAGAAATAGATGGACCAGGAGTTGAACGAGGAATGGTTTTTCAGCAAGGTGCTTTATTTGAATGGCTTACAGTTGCTGAAAATGTGAACTTTGGATTAAGAATGAAAAAAGAAGATCCAGTTGAAACTCAAAAAAAAGTTGATGCATGGTTAGAGATTGTTGGATTAAAAGGTTTTGGAAATACTCCAACTTATCAATTATCTGGTGGAATGCAGCAAAGAGTTGCTCTTGCAAGATGTCTAATCAATAACCCAGATTTAATTTTAATGGATGAACCATTAGGAGCTCTTGATGCTCTTACAAGAGAAAAAATGCAGTCTCTAGTTTTAAAAATTTGGAAAGAAACTGGTAAAACAATTATTCTAATTACTCACTCGGTTGAAGAAGCCTTACTTCTTGGTGAAAGATTATATGTGATGGCTCCAAGGCCAGGAAGGATACATAAAGAATACAATCTACCATTTGCCTCAATGGGATTAAAAGAGGACCTAAGGGAAATAAAAAAAAATAAAGATTTTTCTCAAAAACGAGAGGAAATCCTTGAAATGATCTGGAACATGGAAGAGGAAATTATGGGGAAAGATAATTAAATGCTGACTCAAATATTAACTTTTCTAATATTCTTTGCTGTAGTTGGCTGTATTCTTTATGGACGAAGATTAATAAGAACTGAAAAAGTAGATGCAGTATTTGGAAATCCAGAAAGAGCTTTAGGTGGTACTCACTGGGTAATTGTTGGAAGTAGCTTCTTACTTTTAATTTGGCTCTATTATTCTTGGGATATTGCTAAAGGATTTTATCCAAAATCTGCAAATGAGCTGTGCCAGGTTGCAAAAGTGAATGACTCTCTTCTCGGATTGAAATATCAATTCCCAATTGAGGAAAGAGAGTTCAAAAGCACTTCACAAATCAAAAAGGAGAATAAAAATTTAAAATTAATTCAAAATGAAATTCAAAATTCTGAGGAACTAAATAGCCAACAAAAAACAATACTAATTAGTTACATAAGTAAAACTAATCAACTCATCCCATTACTTACAAATGAAGATTTATTAGAAATTGAGACCCAACTAAAAATAGATGATATCACTGGAAAAATTAATCTATTAACTGAAAATTTCCAAAAACCTGATTACCCTTTTGAAACCGAGCAAGAGTTCAATGAAAGGTTGAAAGCTGTAAATGAAGAAGGTGGTTGGGGTATCACTAAAGTAGATGCAGGGTCAGGATCTATTGAAAATACGTTAGAGGTACCTTTAGTGCCTGCAACATCTAGGGGTTTAAAGTTTCACACCGCCGCCCAAGAATTAAATTTAATAAGTGATGAATTTTTTAAGTTAAGAAATCATAACCCTCAATTTAAAAGCAGGATTAAAGAACTAAAAGAGGAAATTAAATCTTATAGGAAAAACTTAAGTGATAGTGAAGAAGTGGCCTCAACATACGCAAAGAATATTGTTAAGATTGCTAGAAGAATTGAATTTGCAAGTATCTATCCTCCAAATTCATTAGATAAAATGCAGGCAGCAATTGTCAAATTTGATAATGCTCAAAAAAAAGAACAAGGTGAATTGAGATTAATCGATATTTTCTTATTTCCTGCAGGAACTATCGTTGCTAGTGGTCCTAGTTGTTCAGAACAAGGATCAGGTAGATGGCTACCTAAACCATCCGATACTTTTAATAAATTCATATTAATGTCAAAACCAAGTGTGGGTTACAAAGATATTCCTTTATTGTGGGTACAAATGGTTGATGTGAGCAAAATGATTGGCTTTATTTTGCCAGACTGGATTGCAGACGTTTTACCGGGTGAATATCCTGTTCACACTAAAGATGGAATAGTAAAACAGAACTTCAAAGGTGGAGTTCTTAAAATTGTAACTGGTGATTTTAATTTGTTTAAAGTACCTGTGCCTTATGGACATATTTGGGATTCTTTTTTAAGAGTTTTTCTTGGATTAGTTTTTGGAATATTAATTGGTGTACCTCTTGGTCTATTTATGGGATTAAATAGATTTGCAAAAGGATTTTTTGATCCTTTAATTGAACTTTACAGACCTGTTCCTCCACTCGCATGGGCCCCACTTATTATTTCGGTTTTAGGAATTGATAATACAGGAAAAGTTTTTTTACTATTTATGGTATCATTATCAATAATGATTATTTCAGCAAGAGCTGGGGCATCTGGAACGCAACTATCAAAAATCCATGCCGCACATTCCTTGGGGGCTTCGAAAAAACAGATATTAAGACATGTAATATTTCCAAACTCTCTTCCGGAAATTCTTACAGGTATAAGAGTAGCGGTTGGTATGTGTTGGGGGACTTTAGTTGCTGCCGAATTTCTTGCAGGTACAACTGGGATTGGATTTGTTGAAAACGTTGCAAAAAAATATTTCCAATATGAAGTAATTTGGATAACTATATTTATTATGGGAATGTTGGGACTTTTGTTTGATCTCACCCTCAGAAAAATTATAGATAAGACTATTCCTTGGCGTGGAAAAGGTTAATACTTATTAATGAAAATCTTTGATTGTACTACCTACTTTGATGAAGAACTAATGATGGATATCCGTTTCCACATATTAAATGATTATGTGGACAAGTTTATAGTAGCAGAATCTATTTTTTCTCATAGTGGCAATAAAAAAAATTTAAATTTCAAAATAAACAATTATAAAAAGTTTAAAGATAAAATTATATATTTGGTAATTGAAGATGAACCAAAAGATATTTTAAAATTAAAGAACAATAAAGATGACTCCGCTATCAAAAGAATTAATAGTATTAAGAGAATTGAGCAATCATACAACTATATGTTTAAAGGAATAAAAGATGCAACAGATGATGATTTGGTTTTGCTTAGTGATAATGATGAAATACCAAATTTAAAAGATTTAAAAATAGAAAATATTGATAATAATATTTTAATATTTAAGCAGCTAATTTTTTATTACAAATTTAATCTACTTTATGATTATATAAATTGGCATGGAACAAAAGGTTGTAAAAAAAAATATCTAAAATCATTTTCTTGGTTAAAAAATTTAAAAAATAAGAATTATCCATACTGGAGATTAGATGCCTATTTTTCAAAAATGAAATCTACAAATGTAAAGATTATTGAAAATGGTGGGTGGCACTTCTCAAATATTAAAACTGCACAACAGATATTTGATAAACTATCTAACTACGGGCACCACAATGAATTTGAGACTTCAGGATTAACGATAGATAAAATTCAGGATCAAATATCAAAAAAAATAGTTTCATATAATCATAAAGCAGATCAAACAAGGACAGATAAACATAATTTTGAATATAAATTAAAAAAAATTGATCAAAGATTATTACCTGATTATTTAAATTTTAATAAAGAGAAATTAAGCAAATGGTTTGATTAATGATGAAAAAAATTTATCCATACTTAATCTTATTATTATGCTTGCTAATATCAACTCTGGTTTGGGAATATATTAAGATTCCATATAACGAAGAGAATTTAATTTATGGAGAATATTCTTCAAAAAAATACAATCCTACTAATGAACTTTTGAGATTTACATTTTTTATTTTCTTTCCGCTATTATTTTTTTTAATTGCAGTCTTAAGACAGTCAAACACAGCAAATTTTTTTTCTAGTAAAAATTTTTTCCTAAAAAGAGAGGTAAATTTTTCCAATAAATGTAATAATTTAAATATTGTAACTTTTTATTTAATATCTTTTGTATTTATTGATTTCTTTTCTTTAGATTTTAATAAATATATTTCACAAGTTGATTTTTTCCATGAAGGTACATTTTTAGTACCCCCAATAAATACAATTGCTACAAGTAAACTTTGGCTATCTACAATGTATGACTATGGTTTTATAGCCAATAATATCGGTTCGATTATTTATTTATTTTTTGATAATTTTACAATTGGATCAATAAAATTTTCACATCTTCTTTGGATAGCTCTCAACAAATTGCTTTTAATACTTATTGCTAGAAAAATAATATTATCTCTTAATATAGAAACAAATTATAAACCAATATTTTTAATAATCTTTGTATTTACAATAATTAATTTAGCACATTACCACTATCCAAGGATAAGTCCTTTTTCCCCAAGGTCTTTTCTATATCTGCTATTTATTTTATTTGCTATTGATGTGTTACTAAATCAAAAAAGAAATATATTTATGTCTCTTGTGCTTGGTTTTTTTTCATTAGTTTCAATTATATGGTTTATAGATGTTGGTTTTTATACTAATGCTTTGCTTGTAATAATATTAGTCTATTTGATTTTTGAAAAAGAGTTTTCAAAATTTTTTTTTGTTTTTTCGGGTATAATTTTAGGTTGGTTGATTTTTTTTTTATTTCTTCCTTCACAGGAGATACAGGAATTTTTTTTTCAGACAAAATTTATAATAAGTATTTCAGATTATTTATTAGGAATTGAATACCCAAAACCATTTAGTGAAGGAAGTACTAGGTTTACAAGAGCATTACTTTTGATAACTTTAGCTGGAATATTTTCTATTAACTTATTATTTTATAATAGAATTAGCGTATCTTATGAAACAAAAATAATAATAATACTCCTTTTTTTATCTTCAGTTCTTTTTTTTAATTCAGCGCTAATGAGATCAGATACACCTCACATAAAATATTCATCTGGTTTTTATACTTACTTAGTATTTTTTTCAGTTTTATTTTATATATATTGTTTTGCTGAAAAAAAAAATTTTTTAAAAAATTTAAAAAGTCCTATTTTTAATAATAAAATTACTTATCTAGTTGTTGTAGTTGTTATTGGTAGCTTTTATATAATGATGGGTGAAAATAGAAAAATTAATAATATATTTAATTTTTATTCAAATATTAATAATTTGTTAGTTGCAAAAAATGATTCTTTCTTAACAAGTAAACAATCTAAATTTATAAGAGAATATGCAATTATTACCAAAAAAGATAAATGTGTTCAGATTTTTACAGATGATATATCGATGCCATTTTTTTTAAATAAACCATCCTGTACACAATTTTATATTCCTGGACACATAGTAAATGGATGGACTGAAGACAAATTTATTAACCAACTAAAAAAAAACATGCCTAATTATATTTTATATTCCTCTCCAATAAACTGGCTAGCAAACAGAAAAAATATGCCTACAGCGGATAAATTTATCAAAAATAATTACTCTATTTACAAGAAAATTGAGCAATGGGAAATTTATAAGAAAAACTAGTAATGAAAAATATAAAATTAATTAATTCAATAATCGATATTTTTAAAAAATATGGATTAAGTAAAAATCACGCAAAAATTTGTGCAGACGCTTTAATAAATGCAGAAATTGTAGGGGCTAAATCACACGGAATTTCGAGGTTAAAAATGTATTGCGAAAGGATTAAAAAAAAATTAATAAATCCAAAACCTAAAATAAAATTTAAAAAAATTTCTGAATCTATTACTCTAATTGATGCTAATAATAGTATTGGTTTTGTAGCAGCCGATATAGGAATTAAAAAAGCTATCAGTAGTGCAAAAAGGACTGGTATTAGCATTGTTGGTATTAAAAATAGTGGTCACTTTGGTTTGTCAGGTTACTATGTTGAGCAAGCTGTAAAAAATAATTTAATTGCGCTTTGTTTTACTAATGCACCTCCTGCAGTCGCTCCCTACGGTGCTAAAAAAAGTTTATTTGGGACAAATCCCTTGTGTTTTGGAGCTCCTACCGGATCTAAAGCTCCTTTCATACTAGATACGTCTATGTCTTTAATAAACAGAGGCAAAATAAGAGTGGCAGCAATGACTGGAAAAAGTATTCCTAAATATGTTGCTTTAGATAAACATGGCAGACCTACTACCGACCCAAATAGAGCACTTGAAGGTGTTCAATTGCCTATTTCAGGTTTTAAAGGATCTGGTCTTGCATGGATGGTAGATATTTTAAGTGGGGTTTTTACTGGCAGTAATCATGGAGGAAAAGTTAAAGATCCCTTTGATAACTTTACAGGACCTCAAAATATTGGACATTTGTTTATTGTATTTAAAACAAATCTTTTTGTTGGAAATTTTAATAAAAGAATAAAAGAGAATATTAAGCGAGTTAAAAAACTTCCTAAAATAAAAGGGGTAAGCGAGATTTTATACCCTGGCCAAAATAAATATAGACGTTATAAAAAAAATATGAATAAAAAAATTATTATTCCAAGTCAAATTTTAAAAGATTTAAAAAATCTATGAAAAATTTAATTTACCTTTTTATTTTTTTTTTTTTATTATCAGACTTAAATGCCTCAAATTTTACAATTACGAAAATTGTAGATCTTGACGAGCCATGGGGATCTACATTTATAAACAAAAACGAATTACTTATTACAGAAAAATCTGGGAAAATTGTAATTGTTAGTTTAAAAAACAATAAAACTAAAATAATTAATCATAATCTTAATGTTCTTGAATATGGTCAGGGAGGATTACTAGATATTATTTTTAAAGATAATACGGTCTGGGTTTCGTATACAGAGGATAGAGGTAATAACAAAACTAGCACTTCTATTGCCAGGGGCGATTTCAATAGAGACAAAATTATATTTAAAAATATATTTCAAGCTTATCCACCAATTGACTCTCCTTATCATTTTGGATCAAGGCTAGCAATAAACGATGATTATTTATTTGCCTCGGTTGGCGAGAGAGGTCAAGGGATGATTGCGCAAGACCCTTCAAAGCACCCTGGTAGTATTATTAGAATTTATCTTGATGGTAAAATTCCTAAAGATAATCCAAAATTTTTAGATAAAAAAGATTGGTTGCCAGAAATATTTCAAATTGGAGTAAGAAATCCTCAAGGACTTACTTTATCACCATTTGATAAGAAAATTTATATTAGTAACCATGGAGCAAAAGGAGGAGATTGGTTTGGAGAGGTAAAAAAAGGTGAAAATTATGGTTGGAAAATTTTGGGATGGGGAGGAACAAATTATAGTGGTACTAAAATTGGACCAAAATGGAAGCCAGGTTTCACAAAAGCAATCCAGTACTGGGTTCCGTCGATAGCTACTAGTGCAATTACTATCTATAAGGGAGAAGAATTCAAAGAATGGAATGGTAATGCTTTAATAACTTCTTTAAAAGATATGTCTTTAAGAAAATTAGATTTTACTAATTTAGAAAGTGTTAAAGAAGATGTAATTTTTCAAAGAAAAATAGGAAGAATAAGAGATATTCAAGTACATCCTAAAAATGGTAAGATCTATTTTTTAAGCAAAAAAAGTTTATGGGTAATGGAAAAAGTATAAATCTATGAATTATGATTATTTAATTATTGGTGCTGGATCCGCAGGATGTGTTCTTGCAAATAGACTATCCGAAAATACTGGTAATAAGGTTGCTATTTTTGAAGCAGGCGGATCAAGTGACTTGTGGAAAGTTAAAATGCCACTTGCTCTTTTATATACAATGCATGATCCAAAATATAACTGGAAATATTACTCAGAACCTGAGCCATATTTAAATAATAGAAGAGTTTTTTGCCCAAGAGGTAAAATGATAGGAGGTTGTTCTTCCCATAATGGGATGGTTTTTGTTAGAGGAAATAAGGATGATTATTCAAGATGGGAAAGTTTTGGTCTAAAAAACTGGTCTTACGAAAAAGTATTGCCATATTTTAAAAAAATTGAAACTTGGTCAGAAGGTGAAAATCAGTATAGAGGTTCTTTAGGTCCCCTTCCCATAAATTTATCTAAAAACCCAAACCCATTATTTAAAGCTTTTATAAATGCAGCAGGACAAGCTGGTCATAAAACAAACATTGATATGAATGGTGAAGAGCAAGAAGGTTTTGGTATGTTTGATACAACAATGCATCAAGGTGAAAGAGCTGGTGCTGGTAAATATTATTTAAATCCAGTTAAAAATAGAAAAAATTTGAATATTTTAAAAAATTCTTATGTAGAAAAAATATTATTTGACGGGAAAAAGGCTATAGGTGTTCAGGTCAAAATTAAGAATGAAGTTAAAAAAGTTTACGCAAATAAAGAAGTTATACTTAGCGGTGGCTCAATAAATTCACCACAATTGCTAATGTTGTCAGGGATTGGTGATGCAAATCATCTTAAAGAAAAAGGTATAGAGGTAGTAAATGATGTGAAGGGAGTTGGAAAAAATTTACATGATCATTTAGAAACTTATATACAGCAAGAGTGTAAAACGCCTAATACTTTATATACATACACAAAATTAATACCCAAAGTATTAGCAGGTATACAATGGTTTCTGTTTAAATCAGGACCATGCTCTAAATCATTTTTAGAAGCTGGTGGATTTGCAAAATCCTCACCAGATAGAAAAGTTGCTAATATTCAATTTCATTTCTTTCCTTCTTTTGTGATAAACCATGGGCTAGTGGATCCTGATACTCATGGTTATCAATTACATGCAAGTCCTAATCACCCAAAGAGCAGAGGACAAATTACTTTAAGCTCTTCTGATCCATACGATTATCCAAAAATATTATTTAATTATTTAAAAGAGGATGAGGATTTAAAACAAACTAGAGAGTGTATTCATGTTGCGAGAAAAATATTATCTCAACCAGCTCTCTCAGAGCATGCTGGTAAAGAAATAGGTCCTGGCTCAGAAGCTCAAACAGATGATGAATTAAATGAATATATAAAATCTAAAGCTGACACAGCTTATCATCCATGCGGAACTTGTAAGATGGGAATTGACGATATGGCTGTGGTTGATGAAAACTTAAGAGTAAAAGGGATTAAAAATTTAAGAGTTATCGATGCATCAGTAATTCCAGAGATACCTAGTGCAAATTTGAATGCACCGGTCCTGATGATTGCTGAAAAAGGATCAGAATTAGTTCTTAATTGATTTAACTTAAACTTGATTGGAGCAAATATCTTTAATTACCGGAGTATTAGCACAATCACCACACTTAGTAACTTTTACGATACATCCGTCATCAAGTTTTTTTACATCAACAACCCTATGACATTTTGAACATGTTGCTGATATTGTTAAACCACATTTTCTGCAGTTGTGTGTTTCTAGTTCCATATGAATAAAATAAGAAAAAAAAAAAATTTTTCAACATTTTAAAATTTTTTGATAATAAATCTCAAAACTAATGATAATCATTATCATAAAAAAAATGCATAAAATTGATAATAAAAAATTTAGTTGGTAATGATTATCATTAACAAAAAATAAAATGAAAAAAAAAGATACTTCTAAACCATTAATGCTTTATTTACCTGAATCTATTTATTTACAATTAATTAAAATAAAAGAATTAGAACCAGATATAACTAACGTTGAACTTATAGAAAGATTTTTAGCAACCAAAGAATTTGATGAAATTAAAAAAGGTAATTTCCATTATAATCTTTTTTCTAAAATAAAAGAAAATAATTTTATTAATTATGAAACAGGAATTAAAATACCAAAAGAAACTATAGATTTGCTTAATTTACAAAAGGATACTGTAATGAAGCAATTTCAAGAAAACAATGAAACTTATTTTGCTAAAAGTTCTTTTCCACTATCAAATTCACAAAATGCTTTTGGTTTAATTTGGAGAATGTGTGAAACTTATGAGCTTTGGTGTAAAGAAATAAACAAAGAAAAATTAATTAAACTTAATTTTATCGATTAATTAGATGGAATAAAGATTAAACAAAGACCGTTATTGCAAAACCTTTTTCCTGTTTCTGATGGTCCATCATCGAAAACGTGGCCATGATGTGCTCCACATTTAGCACAATGATATTCAATACGTTTCATGCCAAATGAATAATCAACTTTTGTTTTAAAAGCTCCTGGGAGTGCCTCAGAAAATGATGGCCACCCTGTTCCACTATCAAACTTAGCATTAGAGGAAAACAATTTAGCGTTACAATTTGCGCAGTGATAAAAACCCTCTCTTGTCTCATAATTCAAACTGCTCGTAAACGGTCTTTCAGTTCCCTCTTTAAACATAATTTTTTTTTGTTCTTCCGTAAGTGAGTTATTAATTATTTTTTTTTCTACTTTAGCTAATAAAGATTTCGGTAACAAAAAAAATAAAGCTAAGGTTGAAAATATCGATTTAATAAATTTTCTTTTATTCATTTAAATTATACTTATGCCATTCATGTAAAATACTATTGCTAACGCAAACACTAGAATTAAATAAATTATAAAATAAATTATATACTTAAATTTTTTTTTCATATTAGGTTTACTTTTTCTATCAAATTAGAACTATTGTTTTGTGGTTTATTTACGTCTTTTGAAATTTCATAAAATTCAAAATTAGGCTTATTTCTTTTTACTAAAAATGAAGTTATATCTTCATTGCTCTCCAAATATCTCTCTATATCTTGTTCATATAATGAAACTGGTTGCCTATGGTGAATTTGGTTTACATTATCTTGTGCTTCTTCAGTAATGAGGCAAAACTCGTCATTATTAAATATACCAGCAACATACATTGTAGCTTTATCATCTCTGGTGAAATAATGAGGTGTTTTAATTGTACCCTCACGCTTCCATTCATAAAATCCATCCATCACAGATACACATCTAGTTTTTTTTATCAAATTTTTAAAAGAGACTTTTTCATTAATAGTTTCTAATCTCGCGTTGATTAAAGCTTTGAAATCTTTTTTTTTTGCCCATGATGGAATAATACCCCATTTTGCTTTTTCAAGTGTAAAACCATTAGAGTATTTTTTTATTATTGGCAGTTCTTGAGAAGGATGTGCATTATAATTCATGTCATTTTCAACTTTAATTGACGTTTTAACAATTTTAATTGTTTTATTAACTGGATTTGTTACGACGTATCTTCCACACATAAAATTAACGAGCTAATTTAATAAAAATATCTCCCATTCCTGACTGTAAACTTTCTACAGGTGTATTATTTCTTATATCACAATATTCACCTGTCACTTCGTTTTTAGTAATGTAATTTATATTTTGTTCATTACAAGGTTTTGCTCTATGTAAAAGACCAATTACTAATTTACCATCTATTTCAAATACTTGATTTGTATCTAATTTATCATTTTCACAAAAATAATTTTTGTTTACTCTTTTTGGAAAATCTTCTTTACCACAGGGATTATCTATAGTAAGAACATAAATATCTTTTTTTACATCTTTAAATTGATAATTTATTTTTTTAACATTCGAATATTTCATAACATCACAAGAACATGGGATACAACATCTATAGTAATACCCACAAATCTTTGTATTTGATTTATCTTGATTTACGTAAAGAAATTCAGGCATACTTCCTGGACTTATTAATGATCCACTAACTGCACAATAAAGTTTATTATATTCAACAAATTCTTGGTAATTCATATCTTGATCAATAATAAACTTAAAAAACTTTGGCCCAGCAGCATTTCTATTTTGATCAGGAAAAATTTTTGACCAATTTGAAACTAAATTTTCATAATATTCCTTACCAGATGCAAATACTGATGATTGAAAAGTGATTAATAAAATCATGATTGTAATAGACTTTGAAATTCTTGACATATTAAATTATAAGATTGTATTATTTTTAGACTTAAAAACCCATTCTTGACCAGTTTACTTTATCCTGGGATTTATCCTTAAATTTTTTAATCTCTTTATCTGACGGTTTTCTAAATACAAAAGCAATTAATCCAACAAATGCAAGAACGATAAGAGAAAATAAGCATGAAGTCATGGTTATTTATTATCAAAAAATTAAAAATTAGTACTGGTCACAATTGTCCTAGCTAAATATTTACTATTTACTGTTTTACTTTAATTGTTTTATTTATTTTTGATATCTTAAGATTTTTTTTCTGTCCATTAGTCCATTGGATGACAATACTTCGAATCTTCTCACCTTTTCGTAAACCAAAATGGGCTACAGGTTCCATTTGACATAAGTATCCAGATCCAGCATCGATAGTTTTGGAATGTTTTCTTAAATTAGAAATTAAAGTTACTGTAGCACCTCTTGCTGGTGCACCAAATTTATTTAATGGTTGAATTCTAATATAATTGAACTTTTCTTTTATATCTGCTTTGTAAAGACTCAGTGGTTGCATGCCACTTTCACCATGAGAAACTAACAATTCTAATATCCCATCATTATCAATATCAGCAACTGCTGCTCCAGTGCCTAAACCAAAATATTCTAAACCTACTTGAATATCTATTTTTTTTAGAACTCCATTATCTAAAATCTTAAATAATTTATTTGGTTGACCAATATTGTTCATAAATATTTCATCAAAACCATCGTTGTCAAAATCCGCTGATATAACCGTTCTTATACGAGTTGGTTCGTTAAAATCAGGTTGAGCAATATCTCTAAATTCATTTCCGTCTAAAGCAAATATTCTATGATTTCCATTCCAGTTTGAACTTACAATATCTAATTGTCCTCTATAAAAAACATCAGAAAGAGTTGTACCTCTCCCATTTTCATATTTGTCTTGAACCTCATACTCATTTGCTAATTCTGTAAAAGAACCTTTGTTATTTTTGTATAAAAAATTTGATCCTCTCTCGTTTGCAGCAAAAATATCAGTATTATCTGAAATTATATGTCCAGCTACGACTGCTCTTCCACCAGTAACTCTATCGATTTTTAATTTCGGAGCTTTATCAATTAGTAAGTTGTTATTTAGTTCATAAAATCTGGTAGGGCCACCATAATTTGCAACATAAAATCCATATACACCGTTACCGTTACGATCAACGCACACAACAGATCTTCCGGCGGTAAGATTTAATGACGTTTTATTTTCCTCTATTT
This sequence comes from uncultured Pelagibacteraceae bacterium, assembly GCA_902636025.1. Taxonomy (GTDB): domain Bacteria; phylum Pseudomonadota; class Alphaproteobacteria; order Pelagibacterales; family Pelagibacteraceae; genus Pelagibacter. The sequence continues at coordinate 4,987 of CACPQG010000003.1, read as the reverse complement.
CAAACAAATCAAAGAATTTTTTTTGTTTTTGGTCAAGAAGCCTGTCTGAATATTTTTTATCTCCACTATAAGTATCTGTATTCAAAAAATAAACTTCCTCAAATCCATCTTTATCAATATCGCAAGCTGCAACACCAATAGTTTTTCTTTCTGCATCATTGAATATTTCATTATCTATTGTATTTACCAAATTATTATTCTCAAAACCTAAAGCTAAGTTTTTATATCCAAACCCAGTAACTACAAACTCAAATTTATTATCATTGTTTACATCAGAAACTGCCACTCCGTAACTTAGTCTTGCTTCATTGTTCTCGATAATATCCGAAATATCTTTAAAAAATTCTGCTACAGCAAGAGAAAAGTAAAAAGTAAAGAAAAACAAATAAATTATAAATTTTTTAGCTACTGTCATAATGTTTAATAATCGCTGATCCTTCCTTGTAAAATTAAATTTTTATCCGCTACAACAATCTCACCTGAGCCTGATCCCACACCTAAAATAGAATTTATAACAACATAATGAGTGACTAGGACTAGGTTTTTATCACCTTTCCATTTTTTTATGAATTTTTTCAAATTTTTAATTTGTTTATCCTCATTAGCAGCAAACTTTTCATCATAAAAAGAATTAAGAGCATCAAAGGTTTTAAAATCACTAAAAGCATAAAATGCAGTATCTTTACATCTGCACCATTCACTACTTAGAACTAAATCTATAGGAATTTGATTTTTTTCAAAAAAATTTCCAATTTTTTTTGATTGAATTATTCCTTTTTTATTTAAATTTCTTTGAGTTGAGCAATCACTTAAAATAAATCCTGAAGGGTCGCCATTGCCTGGCGCTAGGGAGTGTCTGATAAAAATAATACTTTTACCTTTTTTAAGTGTATTTATTAAATTTTCATCAGTTTTAGATTGGTTTGGAATGATGAAAAGAACTAAAAAAAAAATAAATATTTTTTTTTTAAAGTAAAACATAAAGAAGAATAAAAATTTGTAAGAAGTTTATAATCACAGAAACTGCATGCAAATATTTAAATTTACTCTCTTTTTTTTGATCTCTTGCATTATTAATCATCGGCATTAATACAAATAATGATATAGCGAAAAGAATAGCTATAGAAAAGAGAAGATAAAAATCAAAATTTATAAAGTCTTTATAAAATAAAAAAATACATACTAAAGAAACCAGTATTAAATTTATGCAATAATAATAAGGAAAAATCGTTCTTACGAATTTTCTTGCATCATTTTCCTTAAGAACTTTAAAAATAACAGGCGCAACAGCAAAAGAAAAAAACAACATAATCCCTAAAACGACTGATGGTAAAATTATTTCAATTTGCATGATTGTGTGTATAGCAACTTTTTTTCATTCAAATAGATGCAAAATGTCCTGGATTTAATTTTTGTTTCTAATAAAAATAACAAAAAATATCGATGTGATGAACATTATTAGTGCATATGATGCTGTAGGTACAAGATAAATCACATCATTAAAAATTTGAGATGCAACAAATACAGCCAATGTTCCGTTTTGTAATCCACACTCAAGTGAAATACATCTTCTTTGTTCCATGCCCGATGCAAATAACTTCGCAACAAAATATCCAATAATCATCATAACTATATTCAGCGCTAGCGTGATAATTCCTGCCTGTTTTATATAAGTTGTAATATTTTCCCACTCTTCGACCCAAATTGCCAAAAAAACAATAACAAATAATAAAAGTGAAATCCTTTGAATTAATTTTTCATTTGATGAAATAAATATTGTAGCAAATTTTCTAATTACCATACCAATAATTACAGGTAAGGTTACAACCAAAAACATTTTAATTGAAATTCCAATCATTGAAATTTCTTTAGTTGAATAATTTACTTGTAAGAGATCTGCTGATTTAAAAACTATAAATGGAACTGAAATAATACTTACTAAACTAATAATTGCTGTTAATGACACTGATAACGCAACATCACCATTGGCAAACTTTGTTAGTATATTTGAGGTTACCCCACCCGGAGCAGCTGCTATAATCATTACACCTAGCGCTAGTTCTAAAGGTGTTTTAAATATTTTGATTAATATAAAAGCAACAATTGGAAGAATAATTAATTGACAAATAACACCTAAAAGAAAATCCTTTGGTTGACTAATAACTCTTGTAAAATCTTTGATTGTTAGTCCTAATCCTAGAGTTAACATTATTAGAGCTAACGCAATTGGTGCAATTTTTGTTACAATTTCCATTTTATGCCATATTAACTTACTATATACACATCGTAAATATATGTAAAAATAACTTATGCTTTCAAATAAAGAAATAATTTGTCCGATTAATCTATTAGATGTTGCACATAAAAAGAAGGATATTCCAGCAGGGATTGTTAATGCCGGAAAAATGCTTCCCATGCTATCAGTAATAGATGCTGTCAAAGAGAATTTGATAAATCCTATTTTAATTGGTGATAAAGATGAAATTCAAAAATGTGCTGAAGAGTTGCAGTTTGATATTTCAAAATATGAAATCATTCACGAACCTAAAGAAAACTCAACAGCTAAAATAGCGGCAAAATTAGCATCTGAAGGAAAAATAAAAATTATAGTTAAAGGTCATATTCACACAGATGTTTTAATGAAAGAAGTAATTAAGAAAGAATATAATTTGTTAGGAAAAACTAGACTAAGCCATATTTGGCACATGACATTAGAAAAGAATGATCAGCCAATAATAATAACTGATGGCGCATTAAATGTTTCTCCAAATGTAAAAACAAAAATGCATATTTTAAAAAATGTAATAAATTTTTGTCATAGAATTGGTATTGAAAAACCAAAAGTTTCTGTTCTTTCAGCTACTGAAGAAGTTTTAGACAGTGTTCAAAGTTCTATTGATGCAAAAGAAATTACTGAGCTTGCTAAAAAAGAAAATCTTAAAGCAGATGTCTTTGGACCATTAGCTTTTGACAATAGTGTGTCTAAAAAATCATCTGGAATTAAAGGTATTAAAAATTCAGTCGCTGGCCAAGCCGATGTTTTGTTGGTTCCTAGCGTAGAAGCAGGTAATGCATTAGTAAAAATGATGATATATTTTATGGGTGCATGTGCAGCTGGAGTTGTGGTTGGCGGAAAAGTTCCAGTAGTAATAACAAGTAGATCTGATGAGGCAACTGCTAGAATGGCATCCATAGCAGCTGCAGTAGTTGCATTAGATTAATAATCAAAATATAAATACTTCTAAAATGGGAATTCAATATTTAAAAAAAGCCGTCAAAACTGCCTCAACAGATGATACAAAAACTAGAGATATTGTTCAAAAATTGTTATCTGAGTTAGAAAAATCCAAAGAAGATGGTTGTAAAGAACTTACAAAAAAATTTGACAAATTTGACGGAGAGATAATTGTTTCTAAAGAAAAAATTAATCAAATAAATAATTCGCTAGATCAAAAAACTAAGGATGATATTCAATTCTCTTATGAAAGAGTAAGAAAATTTGCAGAAGCACAACTAAAAAATTACGGACAAGATTTCGAAGTAGAGCTTTCAAAAGGACTTTATGCTGGTCAAAAATTAGTCCCTGTTAATACTGCAGGATGTTATATACCTGGTGGAAGGTATGCCCATATAGCGTCAGCTGTTATGAGTGTAACAACTGCAAAAGTTGCTGGTGTAAAAAATATAATTGCTTGTAGTCCTCCAAAAGAAAAAATGGGTGCGCATCCAGCTATTATATATACTGCAAATCTTTGTGGAGCAGATGTAATTTTAAATCTTGGTGGCGTTCCAGCTATTGCTGCAATGACTTATGGATTGTTTGGAAATGAACCTGCAGATATATTAGTTGGACCTGGTAATCAATTTGTTGCTGAAGCTAAAAGAATTTTATTTGGAAAAGTTGGTATTGATTTGTTTGCTGGACCAACAGAAATTGCAATTATAGCAGATGAAACTGCTGACCCTGAAATTGTTGCTGTAGATTTAGTTGGACAAGCCGAACATGGATATAATTCACCAGCATGGCTTTACACGACAAGTAAAAAGCTTGCTGAGCAAGTTATGAAAAGAGTTCCCGAATTAATTTCTGAACTTCCAGAATTACCAAGAACAAGTGCTGAAGCAGCTTGGAAAGATTATGGTGAGGTAATTCTTTGTGACACTGATGAAGAAATGGCAAAAATAAGTGATGAATATGCTCCAGAACACTTAGAAGTACAAACAAAAAATCTAAAATGGTTTCATGATCGTCTAAAAAACTATGGGTCATTATTTATTGGTGAAGAAACTACTGTTGCTTACGGAGATAAGTGCTCAGGTACAAATCACATTTTACCAACTAAAGGTGCTGGGAAATATACTGGTGGTTTATTTGTAGGAAAATTTATTAAAACATTGAGCTTCCAAAGAATGACTAAAGAGTCTACCAAAGAAGTTGGTGCCGCAGCTTCTAGAATATCAAGATACGAAGGTATGGAAGCACACGCAAGAACTGGTGATGTTCGATTAAGAAAATACGGATATTCAAATTAAGTTTAGCATATATTGAAAAATCAAATAAAAAAAATTATCAAATATCTTGTTACTGGAAGTTTTTTATTTTTTTTAATAAAGGGTTTACTTTGGTTAGCAGTGTTTATTTTAGCTTGGCTCGGATTTATAAACTTTTCTTAAACAAAATAATCATACAAATCACTCAAAATATATATACATAAACTACTCATAAAAATAATTATAAAGTTATTTATATGTTTCCAAATTTTTTCACCTTTTAAATAATTTGAAAAAAATTTTGACATATATCCTAATGAAAAAAAGAAAATAAATGATGAAATAGCTGCTCCTAAACCAAAATAATACTTATTAAAAATTTCAAAATTTTTTGAAAAATTTCCAAGGAAAAAAACAGTGTCTGAATAAACATGTGGATTCAAATAGGTAAATCCAAGCGTTTTAATAATAACACTTTTTAAAGATAAGACTGTTT
>CACPQG010000002.1 GCA_902636025.1 uncultured Pelagibacteraceae bacterium | reverse complement strand
ATAAGGTAGAAAGAAAAACAGGTGGGGTGAGAGTTTTTTACGGAGAAGACAATGAGTTTTTTGATTATGACAAAGTAGTATTTGCAACGCATGCAGATCAAACTATTTCTATAATTAAAAATCCCACTGACGATGAAAAAAATTTACTCACTAAATTCAATTACAAAAAAAATATTGCATTGATTCATACTGATGAAAAAGCGATGCCATTAAATAAAAAAGCATGGTCATCTTGGAACTCTTCAATTAATTCAAGCAATCTGAAAGAAAGTTCTATTACTTATTGGTTAAATTTATTACAGAATTTAAATGTTAGAAAAAATATATTTTTAACGCTTAATCCTTTTTTTCAAGTTGATAAAGATAAAATAATTAAAAAAATTGAATTTACTCATCCTTATTATAACCTGGAAGCTTTGAGTTTTCAAAAAAATTTAAGTAATATTCAAAATAAAAAAAATATTTTATTTTGCGGAAGTTATTTCGGTTATGGTTTTCATGAAGATGGAATAAAATCATCAATTGATATGCTTAAATTTTTAGATGATTGAAGATTCTTATATTTATAATGGCAGGGTAATTCATAAAAGATTTAAACCAAAAGAACATACTTTTAGTTACAAAGTATTTTCTTTATTATTGGATTTAGATGAGATTAACAAAATCGATAAGGAGATACCTTTTTTTTCATATAATAAGTTTAATCTAATAAGTTTCCATGACAAAGATCACGGTGATAGGAATAATAATTCTTTAAAAGAATGGGTGATAAGAAATTTAAAAAACATAGATATTAACAAGAAAAATATTAAAATTAAAATTCTATGTTATCCAAGAATTTTTGGATATGTTTTTAATCCACTAAGCATATTTTTTGTTTATAATTCAAAATCGTCACTTATAGCAATACTTTACGAGGTCAAAAATACATTTGGGGAACAACACACATATGTATTTAAAACAAATCAAGAAACAAAAAACATCAAAAATGATTGTATAAAAAAGTTTTATGTTTCTCCATTCATGGACTTAGATTCAAAGTATTTTTTTAGAATTGCGAATCCTGGTGAAAATTTATCTGTGATAATTGATCAAATAGATAAAGATGGAAAATTACTATTCGCATCTCAAGACGGTAGAAGAACAAACCTTAATACTAAAAACCTTATATTTTCGTATTTAAAACACCCTTTGATGACATTTAAAATAATATCAGCGATACATTTTGAGGCATTAAGGTTATGGCTAAAAGGAATTAAACTGGTACCTAAGAAAATAAAAATTAAAAATAATATAAGTATTGAAAAAAAATGAAATTAGCCTCTGTTGCAGATAGAATAGTATTTTCATCTATTAAAAATTTTGAATATGGGCAAATAAATTTAAAAAATTACGATGGCAAAGAATATAAATTGGGAAACGAAAACTCTCCTCTAAAAGCAAATTTAATAATAAATAAACCTGGAGTAACATTAAATATTCTAAATAAAGGAAGTATTGGTTTAGCTGAATCTTATATGCGTGGAGAATTTGAAACTGATAATTTGACAAATCTAATAGAAATTACAGCTAAAAATATCAAAAAAGTGCATAAATTTTCTGGAGTTTTAGATTTACCATTAATAAATTTTTTCAAATATTTATTTATTAAGAATACAAAAAAAAGAAGTAAAGAAAATATTTCTAAACATTATGATCTTGGAAACGAATTTTTTTCATTGTGGTTAGATAAAACCCTAACTTACTCAAGTGCAATATTTGATAAAGATAAAACTGATCTTGAGGCTGCTCAAATTAATAAATATAAAAAACTATCTTTTTTAGTTAAACCAAAAACTGGCGATAGAATGTTAGAGATTGGATGTGGTTGGGGAGGTTTTGCAGAGTATGTGGGAAAAAATTATGACATAAAGTTAGATTGTATTACAATATCTCAAAAGCAGTATGAATATGCAAAGGAAAGAATATTTAAAAATGGATTAAATGAAAAAGTAAATATAAAGATGCAAGATTATCGTGATGTCAATAATAAATATAATTCAATAGCCTCTATAGAAATGATAGAGGCGGTAGGTCAAAATTATTTAAAAAGTTTTTTTAACAAAATAAAACAAAACTTGGAACCAAACGGAAGTGCAGCTATACAAGCTATCACAATCGATGATAGCTTATATAATAGATATAAGACTAAACAGGATTTTATTCAAAAATATATTTTTCCAGGTGGATTTTTACCTTGTAAAAAAAGCTTAATAAAATACGCAAACGAAACAAATTTAAATTTTAATCAGTGCAATTCATACGGATTACATTATTCTAATACCTTAATGATGTGGAGAGATGAATTTTTAAAAAAATGGGATAATATTTCAAAACAGGGATTTGATGTAACTTTTAAAAGAATGTGGAATTTCTATTTATCTTATTGTGAAGCTGGATTTAAATCAAAAAATATAGATTTAATACAATTTTCATTACAGAATAAATAATTTATGAAAAAAATTAATTCATATAATAATTTTTTATTGCTAATTTTTTTTGTATTTATTACAAGTTGCTCTGGAAATAGTGCAATGAAACCTGAAGATTTCAAAGACCAAAAACCTAGGCTTATAATTGAAGATTATTTGACAGGAAATGTTAAAGCATGGGGCATTCTTCAGAATAGATCAGGCAAAGTAACACGTCAATTTTCTGCAGATTTAAATGGGAAATGGGATGGTAATCAACTTATTTTAGACGAAAAGTTCAATTGGACTGATGGAGAAGTTCAAACACGACAGTGGAAAATAAATAAAATTGATGATCATAATTATGAAGGAACAGCAAGTGATGTTGTTGGAAAAGCAAAAGGATATTCCTACGGTCCAGCATTTAAATTTGAATATGTTCTTTTAGTTCCTGTTAAAGGTAGAGAAATTAAAATTACTTTTGACGATTGGATATTTAAACAAGATGATAGAGTTGCGATTAATAGAGCTACAATGACAAAGTTTGGTATAAAAGTAGCTGAACTAACAGTTATGTTTGTTAAAGACTAACGTTTTTGATATTTTGTAAGCTTACTCAATAATTTAAGATATAACCAGTTTGGTAATATTTTAAGAAATTTTAAAACTAAAGTTAATTGTTTTGGAAAATGAATTTCAAATACATTTGAATTTACTAAACCATCATAAATTTTATCTGCAGCATATTCAGTTGTTTTTAGAAAAGGCATTTTGAAATCATTTTTGTCAGTCATGGGTGTTTTAATAAAACCTGGAGATATTAATGAAACTCTTACTCCATATCTTCTAAAATCAAAATATAAACTTTCAGTTAAGTTATTTAATGCAGATTTGGATGGACCGTAACCTGTGGAATTTGGCAAACCTCTATAACCAGCTATTGATGAAACAATTGAGATGTGACCTTTACCTAAATCTTTAAAATATTTTTCTACTGATTTGATAGAGTTTAATGTTCCAAAAAAATTTACTTTCATTACATTTTCAATTTGTTCAACATCAATTTCTTTTTCTTTTTTTGGATCCCACGTTCCAGTTGAAAAAATACATAAATCAATTTTTCCTAGTTTATTTTTAATTTCAGTGAATACCTTATGGCAATCATCTTTATTTGTTACGTCTAAAGGAAATGAAAAAACATTTTGATTTTGCTTTGATATTTCCTCAAGTAATTCAAGTCTTCTAGCAGAAATAGCAACATTCCAACCATTTTTAGAAAATTTTATTGATATTGCTTTTCCAATACCTGTGCTAGCACCTGTAATCCAAATTACTTTATTGCTCATGATGAAATGATATATATATCATAATGTTTAAAAATAAATTTTTATCTTTTTTAATTTTTGGATTTGTCACATTTTCTGCTTCATTTATTGGGAGTATAGCGACAATTACATCGAAAGAACCTTGGTATTCTTCCTTAAATAAGTCAGGTCTTAATCCTCCTGATTGGGTATTTGCTCCTGTTTGGACAACATTATATTTATTCATGACTATAGCAATTTGGTCTGCGTGGCATAAAAATTATAAAGATTTAAATATAATTTATATTTATTTGATGCATTTGTTTTTTAATACAACTTGGAGTATTGTATTTTTTGTTTTTCATAATATTTTTGCCGCACTAATCAACCTTATAATAATAATAGGTTTTATTATCATTTTAATGATTAAGTATAAAAAAATAAGTAATTTAAGTTTTATATTAATGATTCCATATTTACTTTGGTGTATTTATGCACTAACTCTAAATACTAGCTTATATATATTAAATTAATATGGATGATGTTGTTATAGTTGGTGGCGGTATAATTGGTGCTGCTACGGCTTATTTTTTATCTAAAGAAGGAAGAAAAGTTAAAGTAATCGAAAGAGATCCAACATATAAAAAAGCGTCTTTCCCTCTGTCTCTCGGAGGTTTTAGAAGACAATTTTTTCAAAAAGAGAATATATTATTAGGAAAATTTGCCAGGGAGTTTATAAATCAAATTCCAGAATTACTTAAAACTGAAAAAAATCCAAAACCTACTGCTAGCATGGTTCCAAATGGCTACTTATTAATGTTTGGACCTGAGCATGCTGAGGAACAGTACAAAGCTCTTGAAAACCACAAAGTATGTGAGGCTGGAACTAAAAATATAAAAGGATCTGAATTAAAACAGGTATTTCCATATATAAATTCTGAAGGCATAGAAACTGCAACTTATACTGACAATAGAACAGAAGGATGGATTGATCCTTTCATGTTTCATGGAGCGTTAAAAGGAAAAGCAATGGAACTTGGTGCTGATTTTATTAAAGGGGAAGTAAAAAACTTAGCAGAAATAAATGCCAAAACAATTATATCAGCTGCAGGATGTTGGACAAAAGAATTGCTAGATGACATCCCGGTCGTTCCACAAAAGCATACTGTTTTTAGAGTTAAGTGCCCTAAGCATATTCCTGAGATGCCATTAACAGGGGATTTGACTACTGGTGTTTATTGGAGACCAGAAGGTAAAGAATATTTGGCTGGTTCACCTATTTCAACTTTTGATTCAAAAGATTTAGAACCTGCTTGGAATGATTTTGAAGAACTTGTTTGGCCAGCTCTTGCAAAAAGAGTTCCAATCTTTGAAGAGTTAAAGCTAACAGGAGGCTGGGCTGGTTTTTATGATTGCAATAAATTAGATAATAACGCTGTAGTAGGCAAACATCCTAAATATGACAATGTTTATATGGCTAGTGGTTTTACTGGTAGAGGTCTAATGCAGGCCCCAGGTATTGGTAGAGCATTAACTGAATTAATTACAACAGGATCTTACCAAACAATTGATATAAGTGTTTTCGGTGTTGAGCGTATTTTTAAAAAAAACGCAAGACCTGAACCATATGTTTTATAATTTTTTAACTACAGTACCCAAGTAGCCATTAAAACAAGATACACCAATAATAAGTAGCTGACCTTTTAAAGAATAAAAATCGAAAGAAGGATAAAAACTTATTGCAACACTAAAAAATATATAAGTTACAATAAATGGTCTTATAAACTTCTTAAAAATATTATTTCTTTTTATATTTTGCAGCCTCCTCAGAACCACTAGTAGCAGACCCTTTACTGTAAGAGTGAGCTCCCATTCCTGCCAACTGACCATCTTTGACAATTAAATATTGGTTTCTGATCTCTCTTTTTTCAAAGAAACATTCTAAGATTTCCCTTACACCATCTGCATATCTAGCTTGTGCGGTTAACGAAGTACCAGATGTGTGTGGTGTCATTCCATGATTTGGCATTGTTCTCCAAACATGGTCATTTGGAGCAGGTTGAGGAAACCAAACATCACCAGCATAACCACTCAGCTGGCCACTCTTAAGTGCTTTTGCAATAGCATCTCTGTTACAAATTTTCCCTCTTGCAGTATTAACTATGTAAGCTCCTTTTTTCATTTTACTTATCATAGCATCATCGAACAAGTTTTCTGTTTCAGGGTGAAGAGGACAATTTATAGTAACTACATCACAAACCTTTACCATTGATTCTACTGAATCATGAAATGTTAAATTAAGTTCTTTTTCAACACTATCAGGTAATTTGTGTCTATCAAAATAGTGTAGATGGACATCAAACGGTTTCATTTTTCTTAAAGCATCTAATCCAATTCTTCCAGCAGCAACAGTACCAATGTGCATACCTTCAACATCATAAGATCTTTGGACTGCATCAGCAATATTCCAACCACCTTCATTAACAATTCTGTGTTGATTGTGGTAATCTCTAACCATTGAAACAATCATCATCACTATGTGTTCTGCAACTGATCTTGAATTACAAAATGTAACTTCAACGACGTCAATTTTGTTCTCCATAGCTGCTTGAAGATCAACGTGATCTGATCCTATTCCTGCAGTTATAGCCATTTTAAGATTTTTTGCTTTAGCAATTCTTTCTTTAGTTAAATAATAAGGGAAAAATGGTTGAGAAATAACGATATCTGCATCAACAATGTGTTTATCAGCTTCACATCCATCACCATCTTTACTATTTGTAACAATCAATTCGTGACCATTACTTTCTAAAAATTTTCTTAAACCAAGTTCTCCAGACACGCATCCTAACAATTGACCTGGCGTATAATCTCTGCCTTTTGGATTAGGTAAAGTCATACCGTCTGGATATTTTTCTAATTTTGGCAACTTCGAAAGAGGATATGATTTTGGCATACCTCCTTTTGGGTCATCATATAATATACATAATACTTTCATTTTATCTCCTAATCTAAATTTAAATCATTAATGATTATTTATATTCAAAAGCCTACCATAAAAATAGATAACCAGGCAATCAAATTATGTCTACTTTGGGTATTCCTTTTTAAATAAAAATTTATTGATTATTACACCAAACATAACCACAATGATCGAACCAATAAAAACTGGTGTCAATAAATAGTCGAAAGAAACAGATCCTATAATTACTATTATTGGATTGCCACCAGCTGGAGGGTGTGTAACCTTAAATAAGATCATAAACATAACTCCAAAACCTACAGCTAAAGGTATATTAATGAAAATTGGCAAAGGAATGAAGTTTAAAAAAATTACTCCTATAAAAGCAGTTAAGAAATGACCCAATATAATATTTTTTGGTTGAGCAAAGGGGCTATCTGGATAGCCATAAAGAAGAACCATGGTAGAACCAAATGATGCTATTAAAAAAATTCCATAAGATGTTTTATATGTTAAAATAGTCAAAATCCCTATGGTGATTATTGAAAAAATACCAGCTAAAACTGATTGTTTAATTAATTTTCTATCAATCATAACTATTTGTAATTTTCATCAAAGCGTTTACTGGAAGCATTAAACATTCTTTTCTTTGAAGGTTTTCTTTTTTAAAAATTGCATTAAATGATTTCCAATATTTTGGAGTAGATTTATGATTATTTTGAAATAAAAGATCTGCAATCTTTAAAAAGCTGTTTACTTCATTTACTTTTTTATTCTTTGACAAACGTGATAGAAGACTAGCTGAAGCTTGACAATATATGCATGATTTAGTCTGATATCCAAAATCAATAATTTTTCTATCTCGTATTTTAAGTGTAATTTCAATTTCATCACCACAAATTGAGTTTTTATGCCTATATTTATGAGAGTGATTTTTTACACACTTGTAGTTTATAGTATTTTCAGCTATCTTTATTACTTCTAAATCCATCGTTAAACTTTTTTTGATATTTTTAATTATTTGAAAATTATATTGTAGTATCCTTAAATTACTATTAAAAATTCACAATGTTTAAATTAAAAAACGAGAGTATTGCAATACCAGTTGTTTTATTTGCAGGAATTCTTTGGTCTTTCGGTCCACTAGTAGTTCGTTACATGGATCAACCTAACCTGGTACCTTGGCAATATCTTTTTACTAGAGGAATTACAATTTTTATTTTATTAAATTTATATTTATTTTTTGAAGAGGGTTTCAGCTTTTATAAAAATTATCTAAAAATTGGTATTTCAGGTGTAATTGGTGGTGCAGGTCTTGGTACAGCAATGATAACTTTTATTTGGTCAATTACTCATACTACAGCTGCAATTACTCTACTTTGTTTATCAGCAATGCCTTTTATGACAGCTTTGTTGGGTTTTTTATTTCTGAAAGAGAGAATTTCAACTAATGTCTGGATATCAATAGCGATAGCGACTATAGGCATTTTTATTATGGCAATTGGTGATTTTGAAAAGGGTTCTTTATTTGGTTTAGTATTTGGACTAATTTCAGCGCTAGGATTTTCAGTATTTTCTGTAACTTTAAGATGGAGAAAAGAAACACCCAAGTTCACCACGGTTGCATTTGCTGGAATTTTTTGTGCAGTATTTTCATCCATTATAATTATTAACTCTCAGTCATCTTTTTTATCCTCAAGCCTAAATCAAGGTTTATTTGCAGTTCACGGAACTTTAGTTTGTTTAGGTTTAATTCTATACTCAATAGGATCTAAAGTTATACCAGCTGCAGAGCTCACACTTTTATCTTTGACAGAGGTTATAGGAGGAATATTTTGGGTATGGCTTCCTATACTTGGAATAAACGAAGTTCCATCAAATACAACTGTAATTGGTGGTTTTTTAATTTTTTTAGCAATTATTTATTATAGCCTAATAATTAAACATAACAGAAGATTTATTGCTTTAAATTAATTTATGAGCTTCGAGAAAACAATTGTAAATAGCTGGAATGAATGGGATCCCCTAAAACACGTAATCGTTGGAAGAGCTGATGGTTGTTGTGTTCCTGCCCCTGAACCAGCTTTAGATGCAAAAGTTCCTGAAGACTCTGACATGAAAGGTCAACACGGCCCAAGAACAAAAGATACTGTAGATAAAGCAAACGAATTATTAAATAATTTTGTATCTTTGCTAAAAAAAAGAGGAATTAAAGTTGATAGACCTATACCATTGAAACACAACCAAAGCATATCTACACCAGACTGGGAAGCAGAGAGTATGTTTGGTTGTATGCCAGCAAGAGATATAATTTTAACTGTTGGAAGTGAAATGTTAGAAGCAACAATGAGTTACAGATGCAGATGGTTTGAATATCTTAATTATAGACCATTATTACAAAAATATTTTAATGAAGACCCGAATATGAGACACGAAGTTGCACCAAAACCACGATTGACAGATGCAGACTATAGAAAAGATTATTTGTCAGATAAAATTGGTGTTCAAAAAAGATTAAAATGGACTGAGGATAAATTTTTTGTAACGACCGAAGAGGAGCCATTATTTGATGCAGCAGATATTTTAAGATTTGGAAAAGACCTAGTTGTTCAACATGGTTTCACTACTAATCTAAAAGGAATTGATTGGTTAAAAAGACATTTTAAAGATCATAGAGTGCACGCTGTAAACTTTCCAGGCGATCCATATCCAATACATATAGATGCTACCTTTACACCTATAAAAGAAGGTTTAATAATTAATAACCCACAGAGAAGACTACCCACTGAACAAAGAAAACTATTCGAAAATAATGGATGGAAAATTATTGATGCTGCACAACCAGCTCATAACAGTCCACCACCTTTATGCTATTCATCAGTTTGGTTGTCTATGAATGTATTAGTATTAGACCCAAAAACTGTTTGTGTAGAAAAAAGTGAAATTTACCAAGCTGAACAATTAGATAAACTTGGCATGGAAGTAGTACCCGTAGATCTAAGAGATGCTTACGCATTTGGTGGTGGATTACATTGTTGCACAGCTGATGTTTATAGAGAAGGGGAGCTTAAAGATTATTTTCCTAAACAATAATTATTCAGGATTTTTTTTTAAGTATTCAATATATTCAACTACTTCGTTAAATTTTTCATCCTCTATATCCTTGTAACTATTATTAAATTTAGATTTAATACAAATAGCTATATGTGCGTATGGGTTTCTACCCTTTGGGTGATTTGGGTGTTCTGGCAGTTTTCCTTTTAAATAGTCCCCAGCTTCCTGGATTATTTTCCAAAGCTTAGCGGAGTTTTTTTTTTGCAAATACTCAGTTTTTTGTTGTTTTGTCTATATCAAAGGTTTTTAACCTGTTTGCTAATTCCTCTTTGACCTCTTTTTCTTCTATTTCTTGCCTTTTTAAGCTCTCAAGTTCTCTTCTTCTTAATCTTTCTTCCCTTAGTCTTTCTTCCTCTTCTTTCATTTTTTGCTCTTTATCAAATTTTTCTTCCCATTCTTTAATTTTAATATATTCGATCTTCTTTTTTCTTTCCTCTTCTTCTTTCATAGCTTTAATAGCTTTATATTTTCTTCTTTGATCTCTTAATTCTTTGTTTTTTTGTTCCTCTTCTCTAACTTTTAAATCTATGTCTTTCCTATTTTGCTCTTCTTCTCTTAGTTTTAGTTCTTTTTCTTTCGATCTTAATTCTTTATTAAACAAACTTTGTTCCTCTTCTCTTTTAATTAGTCTTTCATTTTCATTTTTAAGTTTTTCCTCTTTTAATTTTAATTCTCTCTCTTTATTTTTTAAGTCCTCTTCTTTAGATTTAAATTTATCTAAATCTTTCCTTAATTGATCTTCTCTTACTTTTAAGTCTTTTTTGTCTTTTATAAGATTATTATTTTCCTCAAGTTTACGTAATTTAATTTCCTGAATTTTTTTTTGTTCCTGATTTTTTTTATAACTCGAGTATGCCGAACTTAATGATTGCGCAGTGAAAGAGGCAATTTTTGATAAACCGCTCTTACTTTTTGACTTTGAATTTTTTTTCTTTCTAACCATTTTTAATTTTTCCATTTCAACAAAAAAAACCCTGATTAACAAGAGTTAGATTTATTTTTTTTAATTTAAGATATACACAACTTGAAGTAGAGAATTTTATTTATATAATCTCTTTTTCAACTGCCGTCTCATCTTTCTTTTTTATAACAACACCCTTTCTTTTAAGCATTTTTTGAACTTTTTCTGAATACGGTTCATCAATATGCTCTGTTACAGGGTTTAACTCCATTCCTAAAGGTGTAATAGTTTGTGGCATAGGAGTAAATTGAGAGTCTGGATTATCAACAACTGCTCTTACTTTCATTCTGTAAACTCCAAAAATTCCTATAGATGCGTGAAAAATTATTAAATATATAAAAAAACCGTTAGGACCAACAAAATCCATAAAAAATGAGCATAAAAATGGACCTATCATTGCTCCTAAACCAAAAGCAAACTGTAAACCAGCTCCAGCAGCAACAAATTTTTCCTTAGGAATAAAGTCGTTTGTATGTGCAAATATCAAAGCAAACATTGGAAGACTGCAAAATGAAAATAACATTACAAAAAAGTAAAACCAATATTTTGGAGTTGCTAAACCTTCAGGCATATATATTTGAGATGAAGCGAATATTGCACAAAATGCAAAAAAAGATGATCCAAATGTGCAATAAATAATCACCAATCTCCTATCTAATGCGTCAGATAGTTTACCTATTGGCCATTGCGAAATTGCACCAGATATCGCAACTAAGAAGGTTACTATAGATATTTCAAAAATACTAAAATTCATTGATGCTGCATAAACTGCTAGCATAGAAAATAAAGCTGAATGTGTAGACCCGATCAATAATGAGCTTACCATTCCAAAAGGAGAAGTATCAAATAGGTCTCTAAGTTTCATTCCCAAAATTCTTTTGAAAGTAGGAGGTTTTCTTTTTGTAAGCAGTATAGGTATTAGAGATAGCGACATAATAAGAGATACTAGAATAAATGGTTGAAAGTTTTCAGGCTTACTAAAATTAATAAAAAACATTCCTAGAGCCATCGATCCATAAAGGACAATCATATAAATAGAAAGAACACTTCCTCTATTTTTGTTACTAGATCTGTCGTTTAACCAACTTTCAGCAACTGTGTATAAAGAAACCATACTGAAACCAGTGACTATTCTTAAAATAAACCAGGTAAAAGGATTTACTATTATTGAATGAAGAAGAATTACAACTGATGCAACAGATGCAAAGGCTGCAAATACTCTTATATGGCCAACACGTGAAACTAAATTAGATATAGTTTTTGCACCCACAAAATAACCAATATAATATCCCGATAACATAAAACCAGTTGATATTAAGCTAAAATCCTCTCTTACTGCTCTTATACCTAATAAAGATCCTTGATAACCATGAGCAAGCATAATTAATCCCATACCTAAAAATAGTGCCCAAGAGTTATTAATAATTTTATTCATTTCTGCGTGAGTATTCTTTTTATTTAAAAAAGCAAGTAGTTAATTTTAGTTTATGTTTTTTTTATGGCTAGAAAAGAGTGTATAGCGATTGTAATAATTATTATAATCCCTCCAATAATTGTTTCAGGACTAGGCCTTTCATTTATGACTATCCAAACCCATATTGGACCAATTATTACCTCTAATAAGAAAAATAAATTTACCTCAGCTGCAGTAATGAATCTTGGTGCAATAGTTACAAGTACAAATGGTATTGCAACACATAACACACACATTAATGGAACTATAATAATATCGGTGTTAATTAAGTTGAAGTTATTTACGAATATAAATGCAAATGCTGCAGTACCAAGTTTTCCAATTACAGCCGCAGGGACTAGATCTTTATTTTTGGCAAACCTTGCAAGGTTTGCATTTATTGCAAGACCAAGCGCTGTTATAAATCCAAATACATCACCCAAAATATTTCCCAATTTCACTGAATCATAAAAGATAAATGTTACAGATAAAAAAGTTACTATAATCGCTAACCAGGTTTTCTTATCTGGAGCCTCATTTAAAAATAAAGCTCCAAGGAAAGCAGAAAGCATTGGAGCCATGGCTACCATTATAAGAGTATTAGCAACAGTGGTATTTTGAATAGAAATAATAAAAGTAACATTGCATACGGAAAAACTTATTGCATAAAATATTCCTGTATACCCAATATTTATTAATGCATTAAAAAAATTTTTTTTATAAAATAAGATTAATCCAAAAAGAACAACAATGAATGGAATAAAGCCTCTATAAAATAATAATCCCCATGTTTCTATGTTGCTTAATCTTATGAGTAGAGAGTCTGGTGTAATAAATAAAACACCAATAAAAGCTAATAAAGAACCCTTTTTTTGATTAGATAGATCTTGCATTTATGTATTCCTCCACTTGTTTTGATGATTTGAGTTTTTCAGAACAAGTTTGATTCTTACAAATCAAAATAAAACTTTCAGGACTGTCTTTGTGAATGAAGGTCGCTTTTTCAAAGTATTTTTTTAACATTTTATTTTGTATTTCCTTAAAATTTTTATCCTTTCCAAAAAAAGTAAATGTTATGTTATCATTACAAATATCTAGAATTTTTATATAGCTAAACATTTGTGAGTAAGCATTATTAATAGATGAGTGAAATGATTTTTTAAGAATATCAATTTTATTTTTCCAAGAAATTTCCCCTGTAATATTAAAAAGTTTATTACAAACTAGTAAAAATATACTATTTCCGTTTTGTATATTGTTATCTATTAGATCAATAGGTTGAACAAATAAATCATTAGATTTTTTAATATTCTTTTGCAAGACTTGGTTTTCATCATTATAAAAAAGCTCCCATGCTTTTTCCAACAATATACAACATTGATCTAATGATTTTTTATCATTTGTGATTTCATAAACACTTACTAGCAATAAACTAAAATAAACATAATCCTCCAAGAAAACATCAATTTCCTCTCTTTTTTTGTCATAACAATGAAACAGGTTATCCTTTAAAACGTTTTGGATCCTATTTAGGTAACTCATAGCTACTTTAAAAATTGCTTTATTCTCAAGGACTATTGAAGAATGTAAAACAGTGTATATCCAATAACTATTTAAATCTGTTTGAGTTTTGTGATCAAAAAGTGGTTTTACTCTTTTGTTTCTCTCCTCTAAAAGTTTACTTTCTATCTCTTTAATTGCTTCTAATTCAGTATCATTTAATACAACTCCTGATTTTTCAACCAGAATATTATTTCCTTCAAAATTACCCGCTTCAGATATTTCATATTTCTTATTAAATAATTCAAACTTTTCTTTTAAAACATTTTTAATATCCTGGTACTTCCAAATATAATATTTACCTTCAATACCCTCACTGTCAGCATCGTATGCTGAACCTAACAAATTTTCTTTATTGTTAAATTCTTTATGTATAAAATTTATACTTTGTATTAATTTGGATCTAAAATATTTATTTTTGGTATTTTCAACATAAAAATTCAAAAGTCTAACAAACAAAATATTGTCATAAAGCATCTTTTCAAAATGCGGGACTACCCATTTATCATCAACAGTATATCTTGAAATACCACCTCCCAATTGATCGTAAATTCCTTTAGAACAAATATTTTTTAAAAGTTTTTCAGTTACCTCATAAAATTTCTTCTTTTTGTTTTTCAAATAGAAATAAAATATCGTATCGAAAACATAAAACTGAGGAAACTTAGGTGCACCTTGAAATCCACCATTATCATTATCCATATATTGTAAAATTTTTTCTGCAAAAGGCTCTAAATCCTGGTTAAGTACAGCATTTTTTGAATTAATTTCATTAAAGACCATTTTAATCTGTTCAACTTGGGAAATAATTTTTTCTCTATTTTCTTCGTAAACTTTTGAAACGTTCTCTAAAACTTTTGTAAAACTTGGTCTACCATGCATTTCTTTTGGTGGAAAATATGTACCCCCAGTAAAAGGTACAGCATTCTCATCTAAAAACATCGACAGCGGCCACCCACCTTGAGTGCCTGTTAGAATACCTAAACATCTTTGAAATATATAATCTAAGTCAGGTCTTTCTTCTCTATCAACTTTGATATTAATAAATTTTTCATTTAGTATTTTAGCAGTTGTTTCATCTTCAAAACTCTCATGTGCCATCACATGACACCAATGGCAACTAGCATATCCAACACTTAAAAATATTGGTTTTTTTTTTACTTTTGCTAATTTAAGTGTTTCTTTATTCCACGGCATCCAATTTACTGGATTATTTTCGTGTTGCTTAAGGTATGGACTTTTTTCGTTTTTAAGTAGATTAACCAAATCTTAATCCTAAGAATGACTATAAGGCTTTCTTGAAAAAATTCTTTTCACCATTGGTTCAAATTTACTTAATGGTAAAGACTTATAATTTGGATCAAATGATGCTTGATCATAGTTTTCACAAAAATCAATGCATGCTTGATAGTACTTATGATTTTTATATTTGTCTCTTTTATTTCTATCTCCTCCAAAGTGATGAGCATAATAATAGGTTTGAAATTCACCATGCTTTTCAATAATCCAATGAGTTTTTTCAGATACGTAAGGTTTAAGCACTGATGCAGCATATTCAGAATGATTCATGGGAGCGAGTTCATCTCCTATGTCATGTAAAAGAGTAGCTACAATCATTTCTTCGCTTTCTCCTGCTTTTAAAGCTCTAGTGGCACTTTGAAGAGAATGTTCTAATCTAGAAACTTTATATCCCTCCAAAGTATCAGTTAAACCAGACATAAACTTTAAAATTCTTTCTGCCGTCTTACCCGCATAATCTTTTTCATGCTTATCTAATAATAGATAATCATCTTTTGTTCCTTTTTTCATCTCTGTGAAACTTACTTTTTTCATTAGTTGTTTGATCCTGTGCTTAATAAAGATAATTGTGTGACTTTGTCCTCTCCCAATTCGTCAATAATTTTTACAGGGTAATCACCAGTAAAGTAATGATCAGTTAATTGAGGATAATTATCATTTCTATTTTCAAATCCCATTGCTTTATACAACCCGTCAATACTTAAAAATCTCAATGATTTTGCTGAGATTATATCTCTTATTTCTTCCACACTTTTATTAGCAGCCAAAAGTTCTTTTTTAGTTGGCATATCAACACCATAAAAATCAGGAAATTTTATTTCTGGGCTGGCTATTCTAAGATGAACTTCTTTTGCGCCTGCATCATAGAGCATTTTTACTATTTTAGATGACGTTGTACCTCTTACAAGCGAGTCATCAACTAATATAATTTTTTTATCCTTTATAACAGATTGATTTGCATTTAATTTTAGTTTTACACCTAAACTTCTAATTTTTTGTGATGGTTCGATAAATGTTCTACCTACATAGTGATTTCTTATTAAGCCTAGATCAAAGTTAATTTTTTTTTGTTGCGCATAACCTAGTGCTGCTGCATTACCTGAGTCAGGTACTGGTACAACTAGATCTGCATTAATCTTTTCTTCTTTTGCTAATTCTGCACCAAAATTTTTTCTATATTCATAAGCAGTTTTACCGTTTAAGATACTATCTGGTCTTGAAAAATAAATATATTCAAATACACATGGTCTAATTTTTTTTTGAGGAAAAGGTTTAATACTTTGTAATTTACTATCTTCGATACACACTATTTCTCCGTTCTCAACATCTCTGATATATTTTGCTCCAATAATATCTAGAGCACAAGTTTCAGATGCTAAAACATAAGAGCTTTTTAATTTACCTAAAACCAAAGGTCTGATTCCAAATGGATCTCTTGCTCCTATTAAAATGTTTTGTGTTAAAACAACTAAAGCATATCCTCCTTGAATTTGAAACAGCGCATCAATTACCCTGTCAACTGTTTTTGCTCTTTTTGATCTTGCAATTAGTTTGACGATTGTTTCTGTATCAGATGTAGTATAAAAAATTGAACCTTCCTCCACCATTTTTGTTCTTAATTTAATAGCATTTGTGAGATTACCATTATGCGAAACACCTATTCCCCCCGCATTTGTATCTGCAAAGAAAGGTTGTATATTCCTTAATGTTGTTCCTCCTGTTGTAGAATATCTATTATGTCCAATAGCAAATTTTCCAGGTAAAGTTTTAATTACTTTTTCTTTACTAAAATTGTCTCCAACTAAACCAAATCTTTTTTCTGAGTGATATTTCTTACCATCAAAAGACACTATTCCACATCCCTCCTGACCCCTGTGTTGAAGAGCGTGCAATCCTAAAGCTGTAAGTGTTGATGCATCGGAATTATCGCTAATTCCAAAAACAGCACACTCCTCTTTTAATTTTGGATCATATATCTGAAATTTTTTCTTTAGCATCTTCATATTCTTTTTTGCTTGGAAATTCCTTAATTAGATAATTACTACCTTTTTCAACATATGAAAAGGTAAATGATTTCTTGTTATCAAATGGCCATTTCTCAGAATTATACACAATATCAGCGGTGGCAAATAAACAAACACAAACAACATATGCTTTAAAGAATCCAAACAAGAATCCAAAAAAGGCATCAACTTTGCCCATGCCAGTATACTTAACGGTTCTTTTTATTCCTTTATTGATTAAAAGAATTAAAAAAATAATTACAACAAATAACGATACTCCTAAAAGAATATCTAATACATACTCATTATCTACAACATCTTTAACATAAGGCTTGATTTTTGGAAACATAGCTAAAGTTAAAATATAAGCCAAAAGCCATTTTGCAGCAGATAGCAAACTTAATACAAAACCTTTGATAGAGCACCGAATTAAATAAAAAATTGTTATAGTAATATATATCAAATCAAAAACTGATATTTGATCAAAAATATTATTAATAATTTCCATTAAATAAATTATTTATTATCAAACGGTTTTGTAACTAAAATTAGTGATGGTAAAAGTGTAAGAACTGAAATCATAGCTAAAAGCATTGCTATTCCAGTAAATATTCCAAAATAAATAGTTGGAATAAAATTAGAGAAAACAAGTATTGAGAAACCAAAAACTATAGTTATTGAAGTATTCAGAATTGCAACACCAACTGTTGAATGACAAAGACTTATTGTTTTCTTATAATCTTTTAATTCAGCAAATTCCTCTTTAAATCTATAGATATAATGGATACTATTATCCACAGCAATACCTATAGTTATAGCCGCAATAGTAATAGTCATCATATCTAAAGGAATTTTCATAATTCCAATTATTCCTAAAATAAAAAAAGCTGCAATAAAGTTCGGAACAACACCAAGAATTGAGATTTTTAAATTCCTAAACAAAATAAGGAACATTATAAAAATTCCTATCATTACAAAGCCAAGTGTTAAAATTTGTGATTTAAACAAACTTTGAAGTAAATTATTAAAAAGTATTAATACCCCGGCTAATTTAAACTCTTCTTTTTTTAAATTTAACTTATTTTGTAAATCAAAATTAATTTGGTTAATTAAATCATTTCGTCTCAAATCAGGTAAAGAGTCTTTTATTCTTAAACTTATTCTTGCTTCATTGTCTTTAATAGAAATATAGGGATCAATTATTTCTTTTTTAATAGTATTAGGAATTTTTGAATATAAAACTCCCATTTCAAGAGTCCCTAATGGTTTGTTATTGTTAAGTTGTGTAGCAACTTCTATAATTGATGCAAAAGATAAAACTTTACCTACTGCTGGAATATCATCCAAATAATTATGAACTTCATCAATTTTGTCTATCTTATCTTTTGTAAACCAGTACTTTTCATCATTCTGATCTTCGTCACCCCAGTCTTCAAAATCATCCTCCTCCTCGGTTGATGTTATCTCATTATCGGCAAATTTTATAATTACATCCAGCGGTGTTGTGCCGCCAAGTTTATCATCAATTAATTTCATACCTTTATAAATTTCAGTTTTTTTATTAAAATAATTTATAAAACTATTCTCTACTTCTAATTTCGAAATTCCATAAACACTAAGGATTATTATTATGGTTGTTATTGAAAATATAATTTTTTGATAATTTATTGAGACAGCTCCTAAAAAAGAGGTGATTTTAGAATCTTTTTGACTCTTCAACTCTATTTTTTTATCGGAAATGAAACTTAGTAACGTTGGTAAAAGAGTAAAAGTAATAATAAATGAAGTAATCAAACCTAGTGTCATCATCCAACCAAAATCAATAATTGGTTTAATTTCACTAAAGATCAGTGATAAAAATGCACAAATAGTTGTCAACGCAGTATAAAATATTGGCAAAAACATTTTTGAAGTTGTTTTTTTTAAAATTTCAAAATTATTAACGTTTTGAAATTTTTTTCTTAATTGAAGATATCTTGTACTCATATGAATATTCATTGCCATTGTAAGTATAAGCATCAACGCAATAAAATTTGATGAAATTACTGTTACCTTCCAATTCATTATGCCTAATAAACCAGTCATTATTATTACAGAGAAAAAACAACTGCTTATTGGCACAATGATCCAAATCAGTTTTTTGAATACAAGCCATAAAGTAGCAATAATAAATAGTAAAACACCAACACCAAAAACTAAAATATCATTTTTAATAAATGTCATCATGTCGTCAGCAATCATTGGTATTCCACCTAAAAAAATTTTAGCATCCTGGCCATAATTTTTAATAATAGCTCTGATCTCGATAATGTTTTGATGATTTTGTTTTTTTAGCTTGTCTTTAAAATTTTCTATCTCTTTTTTATCTTTTAATTTACTTAAGACCTCATCTTTTTTTAAATTTACAATAATACCAGTTGTTTTTCCATCTTCACTAATTACAAAATTTCTATAAACTGGACTATTTAAAATTTCTTGAAAACCTCTATCCTTATCAACACCATCATCTTTTAATGTAACAAAATTATTTAGTCTGTCTTTTAATGGTTTATCTGAATTACTTAATAATGGGACATCTAAAACAGTTATAACACTATGCACCCAATTTAAGCTTTGTAATTTATATTTTAAGCTTAGCAGATTGTTAATAGAGTTGTTGTTTGTTAAGGGCTCATTTGGTGTATAAGTTAAGACTAAAAAATCTTTTGCACCGTACCTATTGGTTACTTCTCTTAAATATTCTAAATCAGGGTCTCCATCAATTAATAATGTATCTGATGAGGCATCAAGCTTAAATTCCTTTGAAAAGTATCCAAAACTTATTAGCATGACTATAAGTATTAGAAATATGGATTTTGGGTTATTAAGAACTATTTTTTTATATAACGTTGAAAACATCTAATAGTTATATATATTTTAATTTAAGTATTTTGAGTATCTCTAAATTTGGTAAACATGGCCTCAAATTCAAGAGATACATTGCCAGTTGGCCCATGTCTTTGCTTACCAATTATCACTTCAGCCAAATTTGACACCTCATTCATTTTTGCTTGCCATTCGGCATGTTCTACGGTTGCTGGTCTTGGCTCTTTTCTCTCTAGGTAGTATGCTTCTCTATACACAAACATAACAACATCTGCATCTTGCTCAATGGATCCAGACTCTCTTAAATCTGATAGAAGAGGCTTTTTATCATCTCTTTGCTCAACTGCTCTTGATAATTGCGATAACGCTACAACTGGAACAGCAAGTTCTTTGGCTAGAGCTTTTAAACCTTGGGTAATTTCAGATATTTCTTGAACTCTTCCATCTTTGGTATTAACTGCTCTCATAAGCTGAATATAATCAACTACTACTAAATCAAGTCCATGAATTCTTTTAATTCTTCTAGCTCTATTGCTAAGAGCAGCCACACTTATTGCCGGTGTTTCATCAATAAATAAGGGAAGTTCTGAAATATTTTTAGAGGTCTCTATGAATTTATCAAACTGTTCTTCAGAAATTTTACCTCTTCTAATATCATTTGATTTAATTCTTGCTTGCTCAGCTAAAATTCTTGTTGAAAGTTGTTCCGAAGACATTTCTAATGAAAAAAAGGCTACTGATGATTTTTTTTGTTTATCTTGTAATTTACTCGCAGCATTAAATGCAATATTTGTAGCTAAAGCAGTTTTACCCATAGAAGGTCTGCCTGCAATAATAATTAAATCTGATTGATGTAAACCACCTAACCTATCATCAATATCCCTCAATCCAGTCGGTACCCCAACGATACCTTCTTCATTTTTGTATGCATTAGATGCCATTTCTATAGTAAGTTTCATAGCTTCATCAAATTTTACTATTGAAGAATTAAAAGAACCTTTTTCTGCTAAATCAAAAAGCAACTTTTCAGAATTTTCTATTATTTTTTGACCAGTGTTTTCTAGATCATTTAACTTAGCAATATCTATCGTTGTTTCAGATATTTTTATTAATTCTCTTCTTACATACATATCATAAATAATTTTTGAATATTCAATTGCTTGACGTGCAGAAGTAGAAAATTTAGTAATTTTAACTAAATATTCTGGTACATTTATTTCATCTTTCTCGTTTTCAAAATAATTCTTTAAGGTAATTGGATTAGCCAACATACCTTTATAAATTAAACTTTCTATTGCAGAAAAAATTTTTTGGTGCATCGGATCATAAAAATTTTTATTTGATATAATTGTATTTACTTCATCAAAAATCTCATTGGATAGAAGTACTGATCCTATTACAGATTGTTCAGCCTCAATATTATTTGGAAGTTCATTAAAAGTTGTTTTGACAAGTGATAAATTTTTTTCCATTCTTCTAGTATATGTATTTTATAAAATATATATATATAGAAAAAATTCTGGGGATAATACTGTATAATTATTTTATATTATCTGCGGCTACAACTTTAATTTTAATTTGAACTTGAACTTCAGCATGAAGATTTATAACAGCTTTAAAATCACCCAAAGTCTTAATATCATCTTTAAGTTGTATCATTGATGGTTTAATTTCTATTTTATTTTCCTCAAGAATGTTTTTTGATATTTCGGTTGGTTTTACAGAACCATAAAGTTCATTATTTTCTGTACTTAACTTTTTTATAATACAAATTTTATTTTTAAGACTTTCTAAAATTTCTTTTGCTTTTTTTTTCTTTTCTTGGTCTTTTTTATTTAAATCATTTTTTAATTTATCGACTTCTTTAATATTTTCTTTTGAAGCAAATAGAGCTTTTTTTTTAGAGATAAGATAGTTCCGTCCATACCCTCTTTTTACATCAATTATTTCACCTATAGATCCCAGTTTTTGAATATTCTCAAGCAATATTACTTTCATTATAATAAACCTAAATTACGAGCACGTTTAATTGAAATTGAGAGTTCTCTTTGTTTTTTTTGACTTACGTTAGTAATACGAGAAGGTAAAATTTTACCATTTTCTGAAACATACCTTTTTAACAATTTTATATTTTTATAATCTATCACAGGAGCTCCTTTTACTGATAAGGGGCATTTTTTTTTAAATTTATATTTATTTGGCTGAAATATGCTTAACTTCGCAAAATTGCTTTGTGACTTTTTTTTGTTATTCCTTTTTTTTTGCATTAATTACTTTTTTTTTTTAGTGAATTGCCTGTGTTATCTTCATCTTTGGATGAAAAAAAATTTGTTTTTAGATCAAATTTTTTTACTTTTACCGTCATGTATCTTAACAAATTTTTATCCATACTTTCATTTTTTTCCAAATCAGTTACTAAGCTTGCGGGAGCTTTTATTTTAAAATGAATGTAGTTTCCCTTCTTATTTTTTTTTATAACGTATGCTAAATTCATTAACCCCCAAATCTGAGTTTGAACAATTTCACCTTTATTTTTTATTACTAAATTTGAGTATTTCTCTGTTAATTGTTTAATTTGTGATGAGGAAGCGTCTTGTCTTGCTACTATTGTGTGTTCGTATAAGTTCATATTATTATTTAATAAAAAATGAGGATATACTATTATAATTCTTTAATTACAATACAAAAATATATAAATAACTAAATGTTTTCTCTAATATTTCCAGGCCAGGGTTCACAAGTAGTTGGAATGTGCAAAGATTTATATGAAAATTTTGACCTTGTTAAAAAATTATTTAATGAAGCTAATGAAATATTAAAATTTCCTATTTCCAAAATTATTTTAGAAGGACCAAAAGATCAATTGGATTTGACTGAAAACACCCAACCAGCAATTTTTTTGGTTGGATACTCAATCTACTCTGTAATGTCCAAAGAGTTAAAAGCAGATACTAATAAGTATTTATATTTTGCTGGACATTCTTTAGGAGAATATACCGCTTTAGCTTCTGCAGGTTATATTAATTTTGAAGATACGATTAAAATTTTAAAAATAAGAGGAAGCGCAATGCAGTCCTCTATACCTCAAGGAGAAGGTGGTATGTTGGCAGTGCTTGGATCAAAAATTGAAATTATCGAAAAATTAATTTTTGAAAATAAAAGTAACTACGAATGTTTTGTGGCCAATGATAATTCAGATGGCCAAATAGTAGTAAGTGGAAAAAACGGGGATTTAAAAAAATTTTCATATGATCTTAAGAAACAAGCAATTAAAAATATAAAATTAGCTGTGAGCGCTCCTTTCCATTGCAAATTAATGGCAAAGGCCACAGAAATAATGAAAGCTGAAATTGAAAAGTTAAATATTACTCAATCGGATAGATTTATCATTTCAAATGTTACAGGAAAAAAAACAAATAATATATCAGAAATTAAAGATTTATTAATCAAACAAATAGAGAGTAGGGTTAGATGGAGAGAAAGTGTTGAATATATGATCGAGAATGGAACAAAAAACTTTATTGAAATTGGACCAGGCAAAGTATTATCTGGACTTATAAAAAGAATAAACAAGACAGTAAAAGTTAATGCAATTAATACAGAAGCAGATATAAATACATTTAAGGAAACAAATGGATTTCAAAGGTAAAAAAATCTTAATTACTGGTGCAACAGGTGGAATAGGTGGATCAATTGTAAAAAAATTTCTATCATTAAATGCCACAGTTCTGGGAACAGGAACAAATGATGACAGACTAAGTTTACTTAAAAATGAGTTTCCAAGTATTATTACTGAAAAATTTGATATAAGTGACCATTCTAAAATTGAGGAATTTTTAGAAAAAGTAACTTTAGCTTTAGGCGGCTTAGATATTTTAATTAACAATGCTGGAATTACAAAAGATAATCTATCATTAAGGATGAAAGATGAAGATTGGCAAAAAGTAATAGATATAAATTTAACTTCAACGTTTCATCTATGCAAGGGTGCAATAAAAAAGATGTTAAAAAATAAGTATGGTAAAATTATAAATATAACATCAATAGTTGGACATACAGGTAATTTGGGACAAGCAAACTACTCTGCATCAAAAGCAGGAGTTGTGGCTATGTCAAAAAGTTTAGCAATGGAATATGCTAAGAAAAATATTACTGTGAATTGTATATCACCAGGTTTCATCAAATCTAATATGACTGATAAAATATCGGAAGAAATGAAGTCTACCCTTATTTCAAGGATACCAATGAATCGCTTGGGTAGTGGTGAGGATGTTTCCAATATTGTTGCATTTTTATCTTCTGAAGACGCATCATATATTACGGGCGAGACTATACATGTTAACGGGGGCATGTATATGGCTTGACAAAGTTGAGTAATAATCTATAGACAAAATTATAACAAAAAGGATTTATATGTCTGAGGAAGTTTCAAGTAAAGTTAAAAAAATAGTTGCAGACCACCTAGGTATAGAAGAAGCAAAAGTTACAGAGGAGTCAAGTTTTATTGATGACTTGGGAGCTGACAGTTTAGATACTGTAGAATTAGTAATGGCTTTTGAGGAAGAATTTGGATCAGAAATTTCTGATAGTGAAGCTGAGAAAATTCTTACAGTTGGAGATGCAATTAAATTTATTGAGAGCAAGAGTAATTAAGAATTAAAGAATGTCCCTAAAGACAGATGGAACTATATTTATATTTTCATCACCATCGGGAGCAGGTAAGACAACTTTGGTTAACTTAGTATCTAAAAATAAAAAGTTTACCACCTCCATTTCTCATACAACAAGAAAACCAAGAAGCAACGAAATAGATGGAAAAGATTATCATTTTGTAAGCGAAAATAAATTTCAAGACCTTATAAAAGCAGATCAATTTTTAGAATATGCAAAAGTATTTAGTAACTTTTATGGAACATCCAAAAAATTGGTTTTAGAGAAGTTAAAATCGGGTGAAAACGTGTTATTTGACATAGATTGGCAGGGAAGCAAACAAATTAAAGATCAAACAATTAATTTTAATATATTATCTTTTTTTGTATTACCACCAAGTAAAGAGATTTTATATCAAAGACTTTCAAATCGAGATATGAAAGATAAACTTATAGCTTCAGAACGAATGAAAGATTTTTACAAGGATGTGAAACACTGGATTGATTATGATAGCGTAGTTATTAACGACGATCTTCAAAAATGTTATAACCAAATTTCAAAGATAATTGATAATTTTCTACTTTATAAAAAAAAAATACCCTATAATAGATTAATGATAGAGAAACATATAAGAAAATTAATTTCATAGTTTTTCATATTCTCTTGCTAATTTAAAGTATATTTCTGGACTTAAATTTTGTGGTCTTAAATTAAGATCTAATTTTAATATTTCATCTATTTCTTTTTTATTTTCAAATATGGAGAAAAATTGTTTCCTAATTTTTTTTCTTCTTTGATTAAAAAAAATCTTTGTAATTTTTTCTAGAGAAGAATGGTTTTTTAGTTTGAATATTTTATCTTTTTTAGTAAAAGTTAACAAACTACTTTTTATTTTAGGTTTTGGAAAAAATGAAGATGGATTTATATCAAATTCTTTTTTTACATTAAACTTCCAATTTGTCAAAATTGTTAATCTTCCATATTCTGACGTGTTCACTTTTGCTATAATTCTATCAGCTAATTCTTTTTGGAACATGAAAACTAAATTTTTAAATTTAAAATTATTTACATTAAAAATAAATTTAATTAGTATTTGAGATGATATATTATAAGGAAGATTTCCAAATATAATTGATTTATCAGATAGTAGCTTACTATTTGAAAAATTTAAGATATCGTCATTAAAAATTTTGATTTTATTTTGAAATTTTTCTGACAGTAATTTTGATAATTTTTCATCTTTTTCGACCAAAAAAACTTTTTTGGGTTTTTTATTTAAAATACTCTCCGTCAATTTTCCTGTACCAGGGCCAATTTCTAATATTTCATTTTCATGATCTATAACAACACAATTTACAATTTTATTTATAATGTTTTTGTCAACTAAATAATTTTGACCAAGGCTTTTTTTGGGTTTTAGATTCACTTTATTTGACTGGCAAACTCTAGTGCTTTAATTAAACTTTTGGGATTAGATATATTTTTTCCAAGCATTGATACGTTTGGACCGTGATCTGGTGTTAATCTCAGAAATGGTAAACCTAAAGTTATGTTTATTGCATCAAATTCAAATATTGTTTTCATAGGAGCTAGAACTTGATCATGATACATTCCAATAATAACATCAAATTGACGTATATTTTTTTTCATAAAAATTGTATCTGAGGGATATGGACCTTTGATATTTATTTTTCTTTTTTTAAGTGATCGAATTGCTGGAGTTATAATCTTATCTTCCTCTGAAAATTTGTTTAAAGTTTCACCGTGGGGATTTAGACTCGTTATAGCAAATCTTGCTTTTTTTTTTAAATATTTTTTGTAAAAATTATTTATTGTTATTATGTTATATAAAATCTTATTTTTTGTTATTTTAGAAAAAATATTTTTTAAAGGTAAATGAGTCGTAATAGGACTTACTGATACTTTATTATTAAAAATTAACATTACTTCTTTGTTTTTATAACCAACCTTGTTTGCAAAATATTCTGTCATACCCGGAAATTTATTATTTAAAAAATTTTTTTTTGATATAGGTCCATTTATTAAAACTTTTGCAGAACTTTTTTTAAGGATTTCTAAACCGATCTCACATGAATTTCTTATATAAGGAGCCGATTTTTTTGAAATTTGATCAAAAGTTTTACTTAAATTGAAGTTAACATTTACTAAATTCAATTTATTATTATTCATCTTTAAACTGTAAAAATTATGTAAACTTATTTCATTTATATAAAAATTATATTTGAGAGCTTTCATTTGTTTAAGAACGAGATTTTTTGAAGCAACTAATATGATTGGATTTTTTATTCTTTTAATTTTTTTTTCCTTTAAAGATTTAAAAAATATTTCTAAAAATACACTATAGGGTTCTCCCGCTATAATTACTATGGGCTTATTTTTCATTAATACTAGTATTTAATTCAACTTTTTTAAAATACATAGATGAAAATTGATTAAGTTGTTTATTTCTCTCCAATATAATAGCTTTATTTAATTCTTCATCTAAAGAAATTTCTTCTTTTACAAGCCTCTTTTCTTTTATCATTAGTATTAATTTTCCAATCGGCATATTAATAGGGTCACTGGGACTATTAATTTGAAGCTTGTCAACAACTTTAATAATATCTTTTGATAATTGAGATTTTTTAATCCAACCTATCTCTCCACCAGCTGCTGAGGTATTAGAAATACTAAAAATTCTCGCTGTATTTTCAAAGCCGATTTCATCAATGCTCTTTAGAATTTTTATTGTTTCCTCTTTTAATTCTTCATTTGAACTGGGAGAATATAATATTTCAAATAACTTATATTCCTCAATATCTTCCATCTCCTTTATGTTTTTTTCTAGATCTTTCTTTATTTGATTTGAATCAATTGACAAATTATTTTTATATTTTTCAAAAATAAGTTTATTCCAAAGTAATTCAATTTCAATTTTTTTACTAAAAAATTCTTTATTCAAATTTAAATTATCTATTAAATTATAAAACTCTTCTATTTTATCAAATCCTAGTGATTTAGCTAATCCGAATAAACTTTGGTCTACATTATCTTTGTTAACACCAAACTTAAAATATTTTGAAATCTCAACTTCTTTTATCTTTTCTCTAATGATCGATTTTGATGCGTATACGACTAAAGACTCATCATCCATATTATTCAGATCTTTGTTAATTAATTTAAGGTACGTGATTTCTTTATTAATCTCTACGTTAGTTATTGGAACATTATCAACAGTATAAATAATTGAAATTTTTTCAGCGTAAACATTTATATTTATAAAAAAAAATAAAAATATTAAAATTGATACTCTGCAAATTCTCATTATTGATTTATATTTGTAGAGCTAATTTTAGAAAATGGTACTATAGTAAGCGTGAAAAACAACTCTTCTTCTGGTTTTATATCACTATCATTATAAAAATTTTTATTGTACTCAATTGCCGCCTTTAAACAGTCATTTTCATATTGATAAATTAAATTATAAAATTCTGTCATATTTAATTCTCTATTTCTTCTTGTCGCAAAACTTAAACTATTGTTCTTATCAAAAGAATATTTGGTTTGATTTTTTAAATAACTCTTACTGCCAATGTTATCATCCTCTTCTAAATATTGAAAACTTGTAACAAAATTATTAACTGATAACTTCGCATCTAACAAATTATAATTCATTTTTTCAAAATTATTATCAAGCATAAAATCATATTCAAAATTTAAATTATTAAATAGATTAAACTTTATATTTCCTATTATGTCTGAATATTTATTGTTAAGAGAACTATTAATTGGTAAATCTGGATTCGCTTCATCTCTATAGACTTGTGCCACATAGAAAGATATTTTATCGATGCCCTCTTGATTTTTTAATTTGTAATCTAAACCGGTTGTTAATGATTGACCACCTTCAACCCCATCATCCATCGATAGTCTGTTAAATGAATTAATATTGTTAGATTTGAGCATTCTATCTTCTTTAGAGATATTTTTAGTATTATTAGGACTATATCTTAAGGAAATATTTGGTTTTAAAAAACTATTGTACAAGAGACCCTCTTTTTTAAGAGGATAGCTTAAAGAGTACATAACCTTAGTTAATAATTTACTTTGAGTATTGCTTTCATTACTTGATCCAGTTTTTAATATTGTGTTGGGGTTTTTTAAGAGTATTTTAAAATCTTCAACTAAACCTTTATCAAAAATTCTAACATCAGAGGAGTAGGTTAAATCTGTTGTCAAATTCTGTTTATACTTATTTGTTTCGTAATGTTTCTGATATAAACTTGAACTTAAATCAAATGACCCAGGGATTTTTTCATTAAAAAATTCTTTTGTATACTCTAAATTAGGGTAAATGAATTCATATCTATCGTTTGATGTTTTGCTTAAATCTTCATAACTTTCTAAAGATAATGAAAGTGAGCTTAGATCCTCATATGCATTAAATTTTAAAAATGAGTGCATTAAATTTTCATTTTTAATTAATTCTGAAGAGGGTTTAAATTTCTTTAAGTATGTATCATTTGAAACTTGCTCAAAATTAATCTCTAAATTAGATGTTTCAAAAAATTTATTTTCGAATTTTATTAAAGTATTGGAAAAAAAATGAGATTTAGTTGGTTCGTTCTCATTACTTAGTTCTGATGTAAAAACTCCAAAATCCATGATATGATTTAAATTCTTTTCAACTTGCCTAAATTCATTTTGAATTAATAGATTTTGGTTTGCAAAAATTCTAGGCTTAAAAGTAATATCTTTGTTTATAGCTAGAACTTTATAATATGGAGTTGATACTGATGTCCCAGTATTACCAGAGTCAGAAATATTTGGTATTAAAAAACCAGACTGTCTATTAACTGTTGGATCTGGATGGAAAAATTTTGGAAAATAAATTACTGGTTTGTCATATATTTGAAGCCAGGCATTTTTATAATTAATAATTTTTTTTTTCTTATCATGAACAACCTCTTCAGCCTGTATTTTCCATGGAGGACAACTATCATTTTTTTTACAGGTTGTAAAAACTCCTTTAGATATTTTAGAATAATTTTGGTCTGATTGAATTGAGTTTCCATATAGTCTTGGATCGTTATTTTTATTACCAAATATCTTCTTATCAAAATTTATTTTAATATCTTTTCCATAAAAAACTTTAGAATTCATATTCCCCATAAAATTTTCTAGAAATGATGTATTGCCTTCATTATCTCTTAAAACAACATTTTTTGCTTTAATTGTCTCATCTTTTAATTGAAATTTAAAACTCTCTGACTCTAAGATATTCCCAGCCTCATCTGTAATAAATGATTTTTGATTTGATGACAATCTTCCAAAATTTTTTTCAAAAGTTATGTCTTCAGATTTAATAGTAAACTTATTATCAATATTTATTTCAGTAAATCCATTTGTAACTATTATCTCATCTTTTTTAAAATAATAGATTTCTTGAGCTTTTATTTTTAAATTTTTTTCTAAATCCTCTATAAAAACATCTTCTTTAAGCTTAAGTTCCATTTTTTCTTTATCGTATTCAAATTTATTTGAAGTAAGGTTAATATTGCTATTGCTAGTAATTTTAACTCCTTTGTTTGAAATTAATTTCTTTCCTTCATTTAGTATTTGAATTTCATCACCTTCAAAATAAAACTCATCAGAAATTGTCTTTGTTTGAAAAAACAAAAGAACAATAATTGCAAAAATAATATTTTTAAAAATTTTTTTCATTTTTCGTTTATTCTTACTAAACCGATCGCACAAAATAATGAAATTATGATTAATGGCAACCAAATAGATAAAATTTCAGGTAGACGTCCATTTTGTCCTAATAAAGTTGAAAAGTAATTAATGTAATAAATTAAGACTGACAATAAAACACCAAGGACAATATGAAAAATTTTTGATTTGTTTCTCTTGATGTTAAGCATAACTACACAGGCAAATATAGTCATTACTGTTAAATAAATCGGATAAGAAATTAATTTTTGTATGTGAATATTAATGTTTGTAACTGAATATCCTAAATTATTATAGTCTTTTTTTAATTTATTTAATTCGACGATGTTTAAAGACGATAAATCTGAAAATAATTGATTTATTTGCTTTGCATCAAAATTACTTTTAAAAATAATATTTTCTCTGCTTTTAAGACCTTCGTTTATTTTTGAAAATGTACCTTTTAAAATTATCCAATTATTGTTTTCTATATTTATTTCATCTGCAACTATATTAGTAAGAATAGAATATTCTTTTGAAAATTGATTAATTGTTACTTTTTTTAAAATTGTACCATCGATTTTTTCAGCATTAATAATATTTATTTTGTTGTCTATCTCATCTTTGATCCACAATCCGTTTTCAGTTACTACAGCTAAATATTTATTATCCCCAGAATATTTATTCTTCATTTCTAAATACATAAATCTCAAATTTGAGGCTAAATTATAAAAAAGCGTTACTAAAAAAAGTGATACTACTATAGAGCTTAAAGATAATATACCAATCAGTTTTAAATTACTTAAACTGATTTTTTTAAAAATATCCAATTCTTCCTTATCCATTAATCTAATAAATAAAAATTGTGTAGATATAAAAAAAATAAATGGAAATGTCTCATAAACAATAGTAGGTGCAGTCAAAAGTGTGAGAAGCAAAGGATAAAAAGAATTTACATCTACATTTTTAAAAAAAGAAACCTCCTCGAATATATTTAATATAATTGCAAGCGAAAAAAATATTAGACATATAAATGAAAAAATTTTCCAAAAAGATTTAATTAAATAAATTTGATATAATTTAATCATATTCGCCTACTTAATTTTATAAACAAATAAAAATAACCTAGTAAAAAAATTATTATTGGAAAAAATGAAAAAAAAATTATAGTTTCTATATCATCAATGTATCTTGAAGATACTTCAGAGATTACTATTACAGAAAATACTAAAAAAAATAAAATATATTGAAATTTGGTGTATAAATAATTATCTTTATTGTAAATAACAACCAATGAAGACAGCAAGACAATCACTGGTATAAAAAAAGGTTTTATACTTCTTTTAAAAGCCTCTTCGATAATATCTCCATATTTCTCTTCATTACATTTTAAAAAACTATCTTTTGGAATAAGATAGCTATTATTTAAAGTTAGTTTATATAGACATAAAAACAAAGTCTTAGTGTTTATCTCTTGAATTTTCGGATAAACGGTAGTTTTAGTTTTATACTTTGATAAATCAAATTCAGTTTTTTTAAAAGAAAAAGTAGTTATTTTTTCTTTTTCGATATCTATAAAACTTCCATTAAATAAAGTAAGATAATTTTTTTCACCAGTAAAAATTAATTTACCTTTTTTTGCATAAATAATTTGAGATAGATTTGAACTTAAATTATCTTTCAAGTAAATATTTGTTAATTCACCGTTATCTTTTTTTTCATCAACAAATATTGTTAAAGATTCTACAACATCAATAAATTTTTTTTCTTTTATTAAATTAGGAAAAAAATCAATATTTGAGTTTCTTATAAATTCCCTTGCTTGATTTAAAGATTTCGGGACAATTATTGTATTTAGAATTATTTGGACTATTAAAAAAATTAACGAAAATGTTACTAAAACATTGATAAATTTTAATTTATTAATACCAATGTTCCAAAATATGATAAGTTCATTCTTTAACTCATATCTATTAATTATATAAAAAATTGTTACAAAAATACAAAAAGGCATTATTCTGGTAAATATCTTGGGAAAGTTGAGAAGTGTAATGCCAAAATATGTGTAAATACCGTGTCCATCTTCAGATATATAGTCTAAAAAATTGACTGCTTGAACAACCAGTATGATAAGAGAGAGACTTATAGATGTTAAAAGAAAAAACTTTGTCACATCTAGGATTAACTTATTAAATATTATTTTTTTCATTGAATTCTATCAATAAATATTTATATAACTCACTCTATAGTATATAGATTAAATACAACCTAAAGTACATATTATTTAAAAATGTCATTAAAAATCAGCATCAAAAAAGGGGTTAAAGAAAATTCAATCAAACATTACGTAATGTTTTCAAATGAAGACTTCAAGATTAACGGACTAAGTAAATTATCACTAGGCAAAAAGTCAAATCAAATTAATAGGACTATTAATTCTAATAAATCTAAAAAAAAAGAATTCATTTCTTTTAATTATAATTTTGACCAAAAAATAATTTTAATTAAAATTAAAAACAACCAAACCATATCAGATAATGAGAAAAAAGGGGCTGATTTTTATAATTTTATTAATGCCAATTTGATCACTGATTTAACTTTTTTTGAAAATAATATTTCCGAAACTCAGAAAAAAAATAAAAATTTTATTGATGAATTCTTGCATGGCTTACAATTAAAGTCATATAAATTTAATAAATATATTACGAAAAAAGAAACAGTTGATATAAACATAAATATAATAAGTAGGAAAAAAATCCAAATAAAAAACAAAAATAATAGATTTAATTCTTTGCTTGAAGGAACAAATTTTACAAAGGATTTAGTATCAGAGCCAGGAAATATTTTACATCCAGATGAATATGCTAAAAGGATAATTAAATTAAAAAATATTGGACTTAAGGTAAAAGTTTATAACAAAATAGAACTTAAAAAATTAGGCATGGGAGCGCTTCTTGGAGTAGGACAAGGCAGTGTTCGTGGGTCTTATTTAGTTACAATAGAATGGAATGGAGCTAAATCAAATAATAGACCACTTGCTTTTGTTGGAAAAGGAGTTTGCTTTGATACTGGAGGATACTCTCTTAAACCTGCAAGATTTATGGAGGATATGACATATGACATGGCAGGCTCTGCTGCAGTAGTAGGTTTGATGAAAACATTGGCACTAAGAAAAGCAAAAATAAATGCTGTTGGTGTTGTGGGCCTTGTTGAAAATATGGTGAGTGGAAATGCTCAACGACCAGGTGATATTGTGAAATCTTATAGCGGTAAAACAATAGAAGTTTTAAATACAGATGCAGAGGGTAGATTGGTTTTAGCTGATGCAATAACATTTACTGAAAAAAAATTTAAACCTAAATTTATAATTGATTTGGCAACTTTAACAGGTGCTATAATTGTTTCTCTGGGTTCAGAATATGCAGGACTTTTCTCGAATAATGACAGGCTGTCAAAACAATTAATTGAAGCTGGTAATGAAGTGAATGAAAAATTGTGGCGAATGCCTCTTCATAAAAATTTTGACAAGCTAATGGACTCAAAAAATGCGGACATGCAAAATATAAATTATGTTGGAGGAGCTGGCTCAACCACTGCTGCTCAATTTTTACAAAGATTTATTTTAAATAAAACCCCATGGGCACATTTAGATATTGCTGGAATGGCTTTTTCTAAGTATGGAGGAGCATTGAATTCAGGTGGTGCAACTGGTTATGGGGTAAGACTTTTAAATAAATTAATTGAAGACAATTATGAGTAATATCGAACAAACATTGTCAATTATTAAACCTGATGCGGTTGAAAGAGAATTAGAGAGTCAAATTAAAGAAAAGTTTAAGAGCAATGGATTTACAATTACCAAAGAAAAAAAA
This sequence comes from uncultured Pelagibacteraceae bacterium, assembly GCA_902636025.1. Taxonomy (GTDB): domain Bacteria; phylum Pseudomonadota; class Alphaproteobacteria; order Pelagibacterales; family Pelagibacteraceae; genus Pelagibacter. The sequence continues at coordinate 48,972 of CACPQG010000002.1, read as the reverse complement.
TTAAAACTTGAAAAAAGTGATGCAGAAAAATTTTATAAGGTTCACGAGACAAAACCTTTTTATAATGATTTATGTGAATATTTATCCTCAGGTATAATAATTGTAATGGTTTTAGAAAAAGAGAATGCTGTTAAAGATAACCGAGATTTAATGGGAGCTACTGATCCCAAAAATGCTAAAGATGGGACAATTAGAAAATTATATGGAATTTCCATAGATAAAAACTCTGTTCATGGTTCAGACAGCATAGAAAATGCAAAAATTGAAATCGATTTTTTTTTTAATAATTAACTAATAATTTATTGATTGCTTTTGGATAAATTTTATATTCCTCCTTTAATATTCTTCTTTTAAGAGATCTCGCAGAGTCGTTTTTTTTTACTTTAATTTTTTTTTGTAATATAATTTTACCCGAATCTAACTTTGAAGTTACCAAATGAACTGTACATCCAGAATATTTTTCTCTGTTATCAAGAACTCTTTGATGTGTATTCAGACCCTTATACTTTGGAAGTAAAGATGGATGGATATTTAAAACACAACCATTAAATTTTTTTAAAAATCTTTTTGATAGAATTTTCATAAATCCTGCCAAGCATATTAATTTTATTTTTTTTTTATTAAGTATTTTTAATAGTTTATTTTCAGATAGATTAAATTTTTTGTTAACAAAACTGTAAATTAGAATTTTATTATTTTTAGCGTATTTCAAACCTTTTGCTTTTTTAAAGTTTGAATAAACGAAAATTATCTTAATTGGAGAACTTTTCTTTAAAGAAAAATTGAGTAAATTTTTAAAGTTTGATCCAGTTCCAGAAATAAAAACAGCTGTATTTACTTTTTTACCAGAGAAACTTTTCATATAAGCTTACTTTTTTTTGGCCTTTTACTATTTTACCTATTACATATGGTTTATAATTTTTAGGAAAAAAATTTTTTACTTTTTTAAAGTTTTTTGGTTTTATTAAAATACAAAATCCAACGCCACAGTTAAAGGTTTTTAACATTTCTTTATCATTTACACCTTGTTTTTTAATCCATTTAAATATTTTATTTATCTTAATTTTTGAAAGATTTATATTTGCACATAAACCTTTTGGTATTACTCTTTTCAAATTATCCTCTATTCCACCACCCGTTATATTTGCACAAGAACAAATTAAATTTTTTTCTACAAGTTTTAAAATTTCTTTTACATAAATTTTGGTTGGTTTTAATAAATCGGAACTTAGAATTTTATTTTTTTTGAGATTAATTTTTTTTTTTTTTAAAATATATCTCACTAATGAATATCCATTAGAATGCACACCGCTTGCTGGGACTGCTAAAACTAAATCATTTATTTTCACATTTTTTTTTTTTAAAATTTTTTTATTATCAACAATTCCTACTGCAAAACCTGCTAGGTCAAATTTATTTTTTGAGTATGTCCCAGGCATTTCGGCTGTTTCACCACCAACTAAGCTACATTGAGAAATTTGACAGCCCTTTTTAATTCCTTTTAATATAGATTTTAATTTTTTAATATTAATTTTGTTTATTGAAATATAATCCAAAAATATTATTGGTTTTGCTCCCTGCACAATTAAGTCGTTTACACTCATAGCTACAAGATCAATACCAATAGTATCAAATTTATTTAGTTGATTTGCTATTTCAATTTTTGTACCAACGCCATCAGTGCTTGCAACAATTTTTGGATCCTTAAAATTTTTAGGAATGCTTGTAATAGATCCAAAACTTCCAATATTTTTATTTTTATTTTTTTTTTTACCTGTGTTTTTAGAGATAAAATTTACAAATTTATCTGCAGCAGATATATTTACGCCACTTTTTTGGTATGTATATTTATTAATTGTCATTAAAATAAAATATGTTTTTAAATAAAAATTTAATCTACTTGAAAAAGACTTATATAATTTTTTTTATTACACTTCTATTTTTAATTTTTTATGTATCTAGAGTTGATTCTGCTATTTTTAAAGTTGAACAAATCGAGATAAGTGAACCTTTTGATGAAAATTTTAAAAAAGAAAAGGTAATTGATAAAGCTTTTATATTAGCATTTAAAAAGTTAATTAATATGACCGTTTCCTCTAATAAAATTGAAAAAATTGGAACCTTAAAAGTAAAAGAAATAAAGAATTTAATTGATTCATTTCAAATTAAAAATGAAAAATTTAAAAATAATGAATATTCAGCTTTAATTGAGGTGAACTTTAATAGACAGAATACTTTTTTGTTTTTCGAAAAAAAAAATATTTTTCCATCAATACCATTAAAAAAAGAATTAATTATTTTACCAATATTTGTAGATGAAGCTTCACAGGATATATTTATTTTTAACAAGAATCCTTTTTTTGAAAATTGGAATAAAAATGTTAAAAGTTATCATTTGCTAAAATATGTTCTACCATCAGAAGATATTGATATAATAAATGTATTAAATAAAGAAATAAATAACCTTGAGGAGTTTGAATTCTCAAAATTAGTTCAAAATTATAACTTTAAAGAATATATTGTTTGCTTAATTTATGATGAAAAAGACAGATATAAAGTTTATTCAAAAATAAAAATTAAAAATAAAAATAAAATTGTGAGCAAGTCTTATCCAAAAAATAATATCAAAGAGCCAAAGATTTTAGAAAACTTAATAAATGATTTTAAAAAAGTTTACGAAGACGAGTGGAAAGAAATAAACAAGATAAATCGATCAGTAAAACTGGCTATAAATTTATCTTTATCATCATCAAATTTTGAGAGAAATATTGAATTCCAAAAATTTCTATCATCAACAGATCGAATTTCAAAATATTCGATAAAAAATTTTAATAATAAAATTATAAATTATAAAATAATCTTTAATGGATCTCCAAAACAATTTATTACTTTCGCAAAACAAAAAAATTTTTTAATAGATACTAAGAAACAAGTTTGGGAAGTTAAATAAATTATGAAAAAAAAGGAGCAACTCTTATTAAATTTTGCATTTGATAAAAATTATAAAAGTGAGGATTATTTTGTATCTAAAAGTAATTATTTCGCATTCAATTTAATTGATAGTTGGCCAAAGTGGGAAAAAAATATTCTGAATATTCATGGTGAAAGATACAGTGGAAAATCACATTTATCTGAAATTTTCATTAAAAAAAACAAAGGGATAATTTTAAAACCACAAAATTTAGAGAAAAATTATGAAAAAAATCTGAGATTTCACCAAAATATAATTTTAGATAATTTTGGTGATAACATTGACGAAAAGGTTATTTTCTCTTTAATTAACTTTGTTGACCAACACTCAAAATTTTTATTAATTAACTCTATCAAACCATTTAATAAAATGAGTTTTAATTTAAAAGACCTAGCTTCTAGAGCAAAAAATTGTCTAGACGCTAAAATTGAAAAACCCGACGATGATTTAATTAAAGTGCTAATTGTTAAGTATTTATCAGACAAACAAGTAAAAATTAGCAATAAATTAATTGAATTTACTATAAAAAGAATAACAAGGTCTTATAGCAAAATATTTGAATTTATATATAAAATTGATGAGATAAGTTTAAAAAAAAAAAAATCTATTGATCAAAAAACTATTAAAGAAGCACTAGGAATTAAATTTGAATAAATACAGAACTCATAACTGCTCAGAACTTAGAGTTAAAAATGCTGGAGAAAATGTAATTCTGTCTGGATGGGTAAATAAAAAAAGAGATCATGGAAATTTACTTTTTGTTGATTTAAGAGATAATTATGGAACAACACAATGCATTGTTCAAAAAAATCAACCTTTTTTTGAAGAATTAGAAAAAATTCAATTAGAAACCGTTGTAAAAATAATTGGATTTGTTAGCAAAAGAAGTGCAGATACAATTAATAAAGAAATTAATACTGGAGAAATTGAAATTCAAATAGAGAATTTTGAATTACTTGGATCCTGCAAAGAATTACCTCTACCAGTATTTACTGACCAAGAGTATTCAGAGGAAATTAGATTAAAATATAGGTTTTTAGATTTAAGGAGAAAAAAAATACACTCAAATATTTTATTAAGATCAAAAGTAATTTCATTTATTAGAGAGGAGATGACAAAATTAGGTTTTATGGAGTTTCAAACCCCAATATTAACATCATCAAGTCCTGAAGGTGCAAGGGACTTTCTGGTTCCAAGTAGATTAAACCCAGGAAAATTTTATGCGCTTCCACAAGCTCCCCAACAATTCAAACAATTAATAATGGTATCTGGATTTGATAAATACTTTCAGATTGCTCCATGTTTCAGAGATGAAGATGCTAGGGCAGATAGAAGTCCAGGAGAATTTTATCAACTCGATATAGAAATGTCTTTCGTTGAGCAAGAAGATGTTTTTAATGTTGTTGAGGAACTTCTTAAAAGAGTTTTTAATAAATTTTCAAATAAGAAATTTTTATTTAATAAATTTCCAAGAATTACTTTTGAAGAGGCTATGCTAAAATATGCTACAGATAAACCTGATTTGAGAAATCCGTTGCAAATTTATGATTTAACAAATATTTTTTTAAGAGAGGATGTAAGTTTTGAAATATTTAAAAAACTTGTTAAATCTGGTTCAATTGTTAGAGCGTTAGTAGCAAAAAATACAAAAGACAAACCAAGAAGCTTTTTCGATAATTTTGATAAATGGGCAAAATCTGAGGGAGGATCAGGTTTAGCCTATTTTACTATAGAGCAAGTTGAAAAAATATCAGCTAAAGGTCCTGTAGGAAAACTTTTTTCGACTGAATCAATTCAAGAGATAATGAAAATAACAGGTGCAAAAGTTGGGGATAGTATATTCTTTGCTTGTAATAATGAAAACGATGTACTCCAACTAATGTCAGTTGCAAGAGACAAAATTGCTAAAGAATTAGACCTTATAGATAAAAATAGTTTCGCATTTTGTTGGATTGTTGATTATCCTATGTATGAACTTGATAATACTACAAAAAAATTAAAATTTAGTCATAATCCTTTTTCAATGCCTCAAGGAAATGAGAAAGATATTGATTTTAAAAATCCATTAAATATGAAAGCTTATCAATACGATATTGTTTGTAATGGAATCGAATTATCATCAGGAGCAATAAGAAATCATAAACCAGATCTTATGTATAAATTATTTGAGATAGCTGGTTATGATAAGAAAGATGTTGATAAAAAGTTTGGAGGAATGATAAATGCTTTAAGTTTTGGAGCCCCACCACATGGTGGCATAGCACCAGGTATTGACAGAATTATAATGTTGTTGGCTGATGAAAAAAATATAAGAGAAGTTACAATGTTTCCAATGAATCAAAATGCCCAAGATTTAATGATGGACGCTCCATCTGAAATTACGATTGAACAATTAAAAGAATTAAATTTACAAATTAAAAAAAAGTAAGTTATTTCTTACCTTTTAAATTAATACGAATATCTGATAAATCTACTAGTTTTTTTTTGTAATCACTTCTTACAAAACCTTTACTTGTTATATCCTTTACTATCTTTATAAACTGATCTTGTTCATCATTTGCAAAATCTTTTTCACTGGAATTTTCTTGATTTGATCCAATTGATGGGGTGTGAGCTAAATCCTCTCTATTTAAGTATGATATAGCTAGTTCTCTAAAAATATAATCAAGTATAGAGGATGCACTTAAAATTCTATCATTTCCATATACCTCACCAGACGGTTCAAACTTTGTACCAACATAAGCACTTACATATTCATCCAGAGGCACCCCATATTGTAATCCTAAGGATATTGCAATCGCAAAATTGTTCATCAGAGCTTTAACAAGCTCTCCTTCTTTACTAGTATCAATAAATATTTCCCCAATTTTACCATCTTCATATTCACCAGTATGAAGATATACTTTGTGATCACCAATTGTAGCTTTTTGAATATAGCCCTTTCTTCTATCAGGCATACTAAATCTTCGACTTACGCCATCATGAATTTTTTTGACGAATTTATTATTTTGATCATTTTTAGAAGTTGATTTTTTTAATTTATCAGAAACTATTTCAATTTTTTTATTATCGTTAAAGTTATTATTTTTAAGATCTTCTAAATTTTTAGTTTTTCTTTTGTCTAATTTTACTTCAATTATTTCAAATTTCCCATCTTCTCTCTTTTCTAAGTTTGCCAGTTCATTTTCACTTACTTTGTCTAAATAATGAGTAACTTTAAAACTACAGTTATAATAAGTTTCAACTAAATATTTTGCCATAATTTTAATTTATAATTGAGTCGTTTAAGATTTATGTATATACAAAATCAAAATTTAGTCTAATCTAAATTTTGCAATTTTAAATTGAAATATAACTTTATTTTTTATGTTGACAGTTTTTAAAGAATTATTCGTTTGGTGGAATCATCAGACTTTAGGTACCAGAATTTATACATTTTTTTATGGTAATTTTGTTGGTAAAGACGAATTTGGTAATAAATATTTTGAGAACAAAAAAAAAAATAAACGATGGGTAATTTATAATGGAGAAATTGACGCATCAAAAATTTCAAATGATTGGTATTCATGGATACATTTTACAAAAAATAAAATTGAATTTAGAACTAAAACAATAAAACATCAATGGCAAAAACCTCACTCCTCTAACAAAACTGGTACTACGGAATCATATCATCCCAATAAAAAAAATAATGAAATCACAAAAAAATATAAACCTTGGAAAAGTTAATATCTTAATTTTCTTTTTATTCTTGACACTTTGTTATGGTTTAATTGCAGATGAAACACGTTATGAAGGTAAATTTATTGAATTGAAAGTGTTGGATAAAGTTAGTTCAAAAAACTATAAGATTAAAATTAAAATAGGAGAGGAAAAATTGTTTAAAAATATTTCTATTAAACCATTAAAATGTAAAAATTCAGAGTTTGATGATGATCCTGAAATAATAGCTTATTTACAAGTTAAGGATTTGAAGAATACTAAAAATGATGAAGTTTTCGTTTTTAATGGATGGACATTCTCCTCTAGCCCTTCAATTAACACATTTGATCATCCGGTATATGATTTGTGGCTAACCAAATGTGTTTAGTTAAAAAATTTTTTCATTATCGATCCAAGATACATTAAAATCTGAATTAATGAATTTTTTGTGATTTAATAATTCTTTATGAAGATTAATTGTAGTTTTTATTCCCTCTATAATGCATTCATCTAAAGATCTTACCATTCTTTGAATCGCTTCTTCTCTATTTCTTCCATGACAAATTAATTTACAAATCATACTATCATAATATGGGGTAACCTTGTAACCCTGATAAATTGAGCCATCAACCCTTGTTCTGAATCCTGCAGGGAGGTGACACATAGATATATTGCCAGGTGACGGTTGAAAGTTATTACGTGCATCTTCTGCGTTAATCCTGCATTCAATTGCATGACCCCTTGGATTAACGTCTTTTTGTTCTAATGCAGTATTTCCGGTGTATGCAATCCAAATTTGTTCTTTTACAATATCTATACCAGTTACCATTTCAGTAACAGGATGCTCTACTTGAACCCTAGTATTCATTTCTAAAAAATAAAACTTTCCTTTTTCATAAATAAATTCAACTGTACCTGCTCCCTCGTAATTTAATTTAGATACCATATTTACAGTTTTTTGACATAAATCCTCTCTAATTTCACTGCTAATCACTGGGCTTGGAGTTTCCTCAATTAGTTTTTGATGTCTTCTCTGAACAGAACAGTCTCTCTCATATAGATGAACAGTTCTATTCTTTCCAGATAAAACTTGAACTTCAATATGTCTAGGATTTTCAAAAAATTTTTCTATATATACTTCATCATTTGCGAAGAATTTTTTAGCCTCAGATTTTGCAGCTAAAAATAATTCTTCAAACTTATCCTCATCTTTAACTATTTTCATACCTTTTCCACCTCCACCACCAGATGCTTTAATTAAAACTGGATAACCAATTTCTTTACAAATTTTTTTTGCCTCCTCTATATTTTTTACACCTCCATCTGAGCCTTGAATAACAGGTAAACCATATTCTTTTGCAATTTTTTTTGCTTCAATTTTATCCCCCATCATTTTGATAACCTTAGATGATGGACCGATAAATTTTATATTATTATCTTCAAGAATTTTAGCAAAGTTTGCGTTTTCTGATAAAAAACCATAGCCTGGATGAACTGCCTCGGAGCCTGTAAGTTCAATTGCAGACATAATTGCAGGAATGTTTAAATAACTATTTATTGGTTGATGTGGACCGATACAAACACTTTCGTCTGCCAATTTAACATGCATACTTTCTCTATCTACATTTGAATGAATAGCGACAGTCGATATGCCCCATTCTTTGCATGCTCTTATAACTCTAACAGCTATTTCCCCTCTGTTTGCAATTAAAATTTTTTTAAACATTATTCAACAAGAACTAATACTTGGTCGTATTCAACTGGTTGGCCATCTTGAACAGTAATTTTTTTTATTATTCCATTATGAGGTGACGGAATATGATTCATTGTTTTCATAGCCTCTACTATCATAACTGTATCACCTTTTTTTATTTTTTTTCCAACTTCAACAAATGGTTTTGCTCCAGGCTCTGGAGCCAGATATGCGGTTCCAATTATTGGGCTTTTAACAGATTTAGAATTTTCAACTTCAACAACATCTTCGCTTTTAGAAGTTTCTGTTGTGTCTAATTGCTCACCGCTTTTATTTAAAGTTTTTTTTAGTTCCTCAAGGGACTCAATTAATTTTTTAATTATTTTTTTATCTATTTCCATTTTTTAGCAATTCATGCATTGCATTTATGGCTAAAATATAACCATAAGCACCTAGACCACATATAATGCCTGTAACAACGTCTGAAATTAATGATTTTTGTCTAAATTCCTCTCTATTGTATATATTTGATATATGTAATTCAATAATAGGTTTTTTCACAATTTCTAGAGCATCTCTAATTGAAACAGATGAATGAGTGAAGCCTGCCGCATTTATTATAATACCATCAAATATATTTCTACAATCCTGGATTTTTGTTACAATTTCACCCTCAATATTTGACTGATAAAATTCTAGATCCATTTTTAATTTTTTAGAGGCTTCTAAACTTTTTTTATTTAATTCATTAAAGCTTATTGTACCATACTTTGATTTATCTCTTTCCCCTAATAAATTGATATTTGGTCCATTGATAATTATAATTCTATGTGGCATTAATTATTTATATATTATGAAAAAAATAAACAAAGTAAAAATAAGAATAAATGGAAAAAAATTGGTTATAAAACCCAAAATGTCTTTAAAAGATCTTGTTGTTAATCAAAAAGTACCACTCAAAAAAGTAGCTATTGAGCATAATAAAAAAATTGTCAACAAAAAAAATCTTCAAAGAATAATATTAAAAAATTCTGATCAAATCGAAATTGTTCATTTTATAGGTGGTGGATAAATGAAAAAAAAAGATTATTTCTATATTTCTGATAAAAAATTTAATTCAAGATTAATAGTCGGTACAGGGAAATATAAAAATTTTGAGGAATGCGCAAAGTGTGTAAAACTTTCAGGCGCTGAAATAGTTACAGTTGCAGTTAGAAGGGTAAATATTGAGGATAAAAAAAAACCATTATTAATGGATTATATAAATCCAAAGAAAATTACATATTTACCTAACACTGCAGGATGCTTTACATCCTCAGAGGCTCTCAGAACATTAAGGCTTGCGAGAGAAATTGGGGGGTGGAAATTGGTTAAATTAGAAGTATTGGGTGACAAGAAAACACTTTTTCCAGATATGATAGAAACGCTTAAATCAACTGAAGTGTTAAGTAAAGAGGGTTTTAAGGTTATGGTTTATTGCAATGATGATCCTTTGATGGCAAAAAGATTAGAGAATGTAGGAGCGGTCGCGATAATGCCTTTAGCTGCACCAATTGGCTCTGGCTTAGGAATTCAAAATAAAGTTAATATTCAAATAATTAGATCACAAACTATATTACCTTTAATCTTAGACGCTGGATTGGGACAATCATCAGATGCAGCTTCTGCTTTAGAATTAGGCTGTGATGGTGTTTTAATAAACTCAGCAATCGCAAATGCTAAAGATCCATATAAGATGGCAGAGGCAATGAAACATTCCGTAATTGCTGGCCGATATTCATTTTTGGCAGGAAGAATGAAAAAAATAATTTACGGAAAACGGTCAACTACAAATAAAGGCATTATTTAGTTTTTCTTTTAAAGTATCTTTTTTTATGAAAACCTTTTTTTTTAAATTTTCTTTTTAATGTTTTCGACTTTTTCTTATCTATTTGATTTTCACCAACATTAATGTTTTGTAGATTTTCTAATTTTGTAATATTTTCCAATACACTTAGGATTTTTTTGCTTTTATTTTTAAATTCTATTTTATAATCAGAAATAATCATAGAATTGTTGATAATCATATTGATCTTAAATTTATTTTTCTTTTCTATAAATGTTAAATTTTCTTTGAGATTATCTAATATATAATTGTTAATCTGTTCACACACGTTCAAATCAATTATTTTAGCTTTATTTTGAATAGCTTCTATTTCTAATTTTTTTATAATTTTAAGTGCATAAGTCTCATTTGTGAGTGATATATGCCATTTAACTGAACTCTCTCTCAATCTTTGACGAGACATTTCTAACAATCCGAAACTACTTATTCTCCCAATCTGAATTCTTGCTCTATCATTTCTACATTTTTCTTTTAATCGCCTCTCTATTAGTCTTCTATTTCCGAAATTCATCATATCTATAAAGTCTATTATTATTAAACCTGATAGGTCTCTAATTTTTAATTGTCGGGCTATTTCCTCAGCAGCTTCAAGATTTGTATCTAGGGCAGTACTTTCAACATTTTTTTGTTTTATAGATTTTCCTGAATTTACATCAATAGATATCAATGCTTCGGTGGGATTAATCACTAAATATCCACCAGAATTCAGTTTAACCTGAGTTTCAAAAATTTCATTTAATTTATCTTCAATTTTTTCTTTTATAAAAAGGGGAATCTTTTCTCGATATTTTTTTACTTTTTTGACATGGGTTGGCATTATCATTTTCATAAAATTTTTAGCTTTTTGATATCCTTCATTACCCTCAATTATAATGTTTTGTGTTTCTTCATCATACATGTCCCTGAGAGTTCTTTTTATAATTTCACTCTCTTTATGTATTAGCGATGGCGCAATAGAATTCATGGCATTTTCTTTAATTGATTCCCAAACTCTAATTAAATTTTGTAGGTCCCTGTCAATTTCATTCTTTGATTTATTTGATCCAGCTGTTCTAACTATAATTCCCATTTCTTTTGGTATTTTAATTTGATTTAAAATTGAACGTATTTTTTTTCTGTCAGTAGGGTTAAAAATTTTTCGTGATATACCACCACCTTTTGGTGTATTGGGCATTAAAACTATATATTTGCCTGCTATAGATATAAAAGTACTTAAAGCTGCACCCTTCATTCCTCTCTCATCTTTTAAAACTTGAACCAATATAACCTGATTTGGTTTTATTACTTCTTGGATTTTATATCTTTTAATTGGATATTTTTTTTCAAAGATATTTTTATCAGAATTTAAATTCTGATCTACTTTTTTTTCTACTGGATCGTTAGCATCAACTTTATTTTCAAATATATTTTTTTCTTCCTCTTTTTCACTTTCTTTTAAAAGTTTCTCTCTCGCCCTTTCTTCTTCCTGTTTTATTTTCTCTAAATCACTTTGAGGAATTTGATAATAATCTGATTGAATATCATTGAATGATAAAAAACCATGCCTATCTCTACCAAAGTCAATAAAAGCAGCTTGCAGTGATGGTTCGACTCTACTTACTTTTCCTAAATAGATATTATTTTTTATTAGAGTAGTATTTAAACTTTCGTATTCGTAGTCTTCAATATTTCCGTTTGATTTAAGTACAACTCTAGTTTCATTAGGATGCGATGCATCAATAAATAAATTCTTTTCCATGAGATTATAATTTTATAGTTCATTTTTTACTATTTAATAAATTCTGATGCCATAACATTAACAAATTTAATAAATAAATAAACTAAAATGAATGGTTTAATTAAAAAGATTCTAGTTTTATTAACAGCTGGAATTACAGTAATTATATTAGTTGTATTATCAATACTTTGGTCTTTTTCTAACAAATTACCAGATTATAAATTTCTTAAAAATTATAAAGCACCAGTTTCAAGTAAAGTTTATTCTGGAGATGGAGAATTGGTGAATGATTTTTCAACTGAAAAAAGGATATTTGTGCCGTACGCTTCAATTCCAGATAAAATAATTAATTCTTTCTTGTCAGCAGAGGATAAGAATTTTTTCAATCATCCAGGTGTAGACGCAAAAGGGGTTATTAGAGCAACCAAAAATAATATTTTTAATTTAATTTCCTCAAAAAGACTAGAAGGAGCATCAACAATCACACAACAAGTTGCTAAAAATTTTTTATTAACCAATGAAGTAAGTTTAAATAGAAAAATAAAAGAGGCTATACTTGCTTTTAGAATAGAAAGAACTTTAAGCAAAGAAAGAATTTTAGAACTTTATTTAAATCAAATTTATTTAGGCGGAGGTTCTTATGGTATAGCCGCAGCAAGTTTAAATTATTTTGACAAACCAATTACAGATTTAAATTATGTTGAAGCTTCTTTGCTTGCCGCATTACCAAAAGCACCAAGTAAATATAATCCTTTCAAAAATAAAGACCTAGCAAAATATAGAAGAAACCTTGTATTAAAAAATCTTTTTGAGAATAATTTTATTTCAGAGGCTCAATATAATTCATTTATTAAAGAAGAAATTAATCTTAAGAAAAGAAAAAAAATATATTTAGAGGACTCAAGATACTATGTTGAAGATATAAGAAAAAACATACTTAATAAATTTGGATTTGATAAAGTTTATAAAGATGGTTTAAATATCAAATCACCTCTCAATTTAAATATCCAATCAAAAGCGACCTCCGCTTTAAGAAAAGGTTTGCTTGATTATGATAGAAGAAAAGGTTGGAGGGGCTCACTTCTAAACAAAAAATATGAAAAAAATTGGTTTAAGAAACTTGAAAAGTATAAAATTGAAACATCATTTGGTTGGGAATTAGCTATTGTAAAATTTGTTGATGAATTCAAAATCGAAATTGAAACAGAGAGTCAGAAAAAAGGATACATTTCGCAAAAAGATCTAAAATGGATTAAGTTGAGCAAAGATAAAATAATTCTTGGAGATATTATTCATGTAAAAAAAAATACTAAAAATATTTATAACTTAAAACAAATACCAGATGTAAATGGATCTATTGTAGTTATGGATCCTTATACTGGAAGAGTACTTGCAATGAGTGGGGGATTTAGTTTTTTACAAAGTGAGTTTAATAGAGCTTCACAAGCTTTAAGACAACCAGGTTCTGCATTCAAACCATTTATTTACGCACTTGCATTGGAAAATAATTATAAACCGTCTTCATTAGTATTAGACGCTCCACTTGTATTAGAGCAAGGAGAAGATTTAAAATTATGGAAACCAGAAAATTATGGGAAAAAATTTTATGGACTATCAACAATGCGGACTGGACTTGAAAAATCAAGGAATTTAATGACTGTCAGAATTGCACAAGATCTAGGATTAAAAAAAATAATAAATTTTTCAAAAAAGTTGGGAATCTATGAAAACCCAAATGAATTACTATCAATTTCATTAGGTTCAGCTGAAACTACTTTATTAAAATTAACTTCTGCTTACTCATCTTTTTTGAATGGAGGCAAATTAGTAAAGCCTATACTAATAGATAGAATTCAAGACAGCGAAGGGAATACCATAATAAATAATGAAAATAGACGTTGTGATAAGTGTGATAAAATTTCTTATTTAGGTAATGATTATCCTCAAATAATAGATAAATTTGAGCAAATATTTTCACCAGAAACCGCCTACCAAATTACTTCAATGTTAGAAGGTGCGGTTCAAAGAGGAACAGGTAAAGGACTTAGAGATCTAAATTTGGACTTAGCTGGAAAAACTGGAACAACTAACAAAAATACAGATACATGGTTTATCGGTTATACATCAAAACTAATAATAGGTGTATATGTTGGTTTTGATAACCCAAAAACACTTGGGAAAAAAGAAACAGGAGCTAGAACCGCTATGCCAATATTTAAAGAATTTATAAAGACCTCAGTTAAAAAGAAAGACGCGAGGCCATTTAAGGTTCCCGAAAATATTACACTTATGGTGATTGATCCAATGACAGGAAAAAAATCCTCTTTTTTTACAAAAAAAACTATAATAGAGGTCTTTAAGAACGAAAATGTAAATGAAATTCAAAAAAATCAAATATTAAACAATAGATTTAACCAAGATAATATATTAAGATTCTATTAATGGATAACGATTTTATAAAATATAAAAAAAATATTATTAAAATAAATCAAAGAATACAGGAGTTTCTTTGAAAAAAATAATATTCGTTTAAAAATAGAAAAAAATAATCAAAAGATTTTAGAAGAAAATTTTTGGAAAGATAAAACCTCTGCACAAAAAACTATAAAGGAAAAAAAATTCTTTGAGGACTTACTTAATTCTTTTGAAAAATCAGAACAAGAAATAAAAGATCTTACTGATTTATACAACCTCGCAATTGAAGAAAATAATCAATCTATTATTAAAGAATCAATAAACTCATGTAGAGAAGTAATGTTTAAGTCAAAAAAAAATGAAATAAAATGCTTTTTATCCAAAGAGAGTGATATTTTGGATTGCTATGTTGAAATACACGCGGGCGCAGGGGGAACAGAAAGCCAAGATTGGGCTGAAATGCTTAAAAGAATGTATTTAAAGTGGGCACAAAGTAAAAAATATCACACAAGTATTATAAGTGAACACAAAGGTGAAGAAGCTGGGATTAAATCTACTACTTTCAAAATTCAAGGAGAATATCTTTATGGTTGGCTCAAATCTGAGTCCGGTATTCACCGACTAGTTAGAGTATCACCTTATGATTCTGGAGCTAGAAGACATACAAGTTTTGCTAGTGTTTGGGTTTATCCAATTATAGATGATAGCATTGAACTTGATATAAAAGAGAAAGATTTACGAATTGATACATATAGATCAAGTGGGGCTGGTGGTCAGCATGTAAATACAACTGATAGCGCTGTTAGGATAACACATTTGCCAACAAAAATTGTTGTGCAGTGCCAAAACGAAAGATCTCAGCATAAAAATAAAGAGACATGCATGAAAATGCTTAAAGCAAGACTATATGATTTTGAATTAAAAAAGAAAGAGAAAGAGGCAGAGAATTTTGAAAGTGAAAAAACTGATATTGGATGGGGTCATCAAATAAGGTCTTATGTTCTGCAACCATATCGATTAGTTAAAGACAATAGAACTAATTTTGAAAGTACAGATCCAGATAAAGTTTTGGAGGGTAATATAGACGGATTTTTAGAAAGTTCTTTACATATTTAAATGATAAAAAAAACTTTATACTTCATAATAATTTTATTCGTTACTTTAATTATCTATTTAAGTTATTTTGGAATTAAAACTAAGACTTTTAACGGCAGAATTGAAAATAGGATCCAAAAAAATTATCCTGATATTAAATTAAAATTAGGTGATATAAAAATTTTATTAAATATTTCAAAGCTATCTATAGATTTAGAAACAGATTATCCAACAATTTTATTGGAAAACGATAAAATTAAATTTAAATCAGTATCTACAACTTATGATTTGAAGTCTTTTTTTAAAAGAGAATTTGCAATTAAAAACTTAGCTATAGAAAGTGAAAAAAATCAAATAAAAAAAATTATAAAATTTACAAGATCATATAAAGATAGTCCTCAATTATTAATAATAGATAAGATAATCAAAAAGGGAAATGTTGAAATTTCTATAAAATTAAATTTTGATGAAAAAGGCAAGTTAAAAGAAGACAAATATGAGATTGTTGCCGATATTGAAAATCTCTCGATTGAATTATTTAATAAGCAAAAAATAGAAAAGGTGTCATGTAATATTAAATATATAAAAAATAAAATTCAAATTAAAAATCTAAAATCTGAATACCAAGGTTTAGAATTATTTATGAAAAATGTTAATTTTATAAAGAAAAATAAATATTATCTTGTTGAAGGGGATGTTGAAAGTAAAGAAAGTGTTGTGTCAAATTCGATTATAAATATGTTTGTAAAAAATGAAAATTTTAAAAATATAAGTCTATCTTCTAATAATAATTTTAAATTTAATTTATCACGAAAATTTAAGTTTTCCGATTTAAAATTGATCTCTAAAATAAACTTAGTAAAAGCCGAATACGAAACTGATAGTTTAAAAATTAAAAAATATATTCCCAATTTTAATAATAAGATTACTCTTTTAAATCAAAAAATTAATATAAATTTTGATAAAAAAATATTGCTGGATGGTTCTGGTAATTTTCAAATAGGAAAAAAAATAGATGACATGAAATATGATTTTGAATTTAATAAAGGAGATGTTAAATTTCAGCTTGATCTAGATGTAAGAAAAATACCCTTCAATATTGACTTAATTAACTTCATGAAGAGTGATGATGAAACTTTAAATTTTAAAATTATTGGTGAAAGAAAAGATAAAAAAATGTATTTAAAAAAAATAAATATAAAAAGAAATAATGATAAAATTAATTTTGATGATGTCTATCTATCAAAAAACTTTCAAATCTCTGATTTTAAAAAAATAAACCTTGAATATTTGGATATAAATAAAAATAAAAACGATATTTCAATAGTACGATATAAAAAAAATAGTTTTTCTATTGAAGGTCAAAGTTTTAATTTAAATAAAATTATAGATCAAATTTTATTTGAGAATAACAATGAAACAAAGTTGTTTGATGATAAAGAGAGAATTTTTAAAGTTAAATTCAAAAAAAATTACTTAGACAATGATCATCATATTTTAAATCTACGGGGTAATATCAAAATTAATGGCAATGATATTTATGATATGTCATTGAAATCTTCATTTCCAAATAAAGATAATCTATCAATTACAGTTAAGAACAAAGATGATCAAAAAGTTACAACTTTTTATTCAGGACAAGCTAAACCATTTGTTAAAAAATATAAATTTGTAAAGGGTTTTGAAAGAGGTAAGATTGATTTTTATTCTGTTAAAAAAAATAAAGTATCAAACTCCCAACTTAAAATTTTTGAATTTAGTCTCAAAGAGTTACCTGCATTAACTAAAATTCTCACACTTGCGTCGTTACAAGGTATTGCAGATATTTTATCAGGTGAAGGTGTGAGTTTCGATGAATTAGAAATGAAATTTACAAACAAAAAAAATTTAACAAAAATCGACGAACTTTATGCAATTGGACCTGCAATATCAATTTTAATGGAAGGTTATATTGAAAAAAATAAAATTGTAAGTTTGAAAGGTACTCTAGTGCCTGCAACTACCATTAATAAATTCGTTGGATCTATACCGGTATTAGGGGATATTTTAGTTGGTAAAAAAACCGGAGAAGGAGTATTTGGTGTAAGCTTCAAACTAAAAGGACCGCCCAAAAATATTAAAACAACTGTAAACCCAATCAAAACTTTAACACCAAGATTTTTAACTAGAACATTAGAAAAAATTAAAAAAACAAATTAATTTATTTTAATTATTACATGTTTTTTCTTTCCTAGTGATAATTTTATAAAATTTTGATTTTTAAAATCTTTTAGTAAAATTTGTAATTTTTGGTCTTCAATTATTTCGTTGTTAATTTTTATACCTCTATTTTTTATTATTCTTCTTATTTCACTTTTTGAGCTTAAAAGATTGGAAAATATAACAAGATCTAAAATATTTATACCTTTTTCTATTTCACTTTTATTTATTTTTATGGTCGGCAAATCTACACCAATCGAACCAGCCTCAAAAGTTTTTTTAGCAGTTTGCTCTGCCTTTTTAGAGGCTAACTTTCCATGCAACATTGCGGTCGCCTCATTTGCTAATAAAATTTTTAATTCATTTATATTATTATTTTTAATTTCATCTATTTTTTCTAAACTTATATCGGTAAACATTTTAAGAAATCTGTTAACATCTCTATCATCTGTATTTCTCCAAAACTGCCAGTAATCATATGGAGACAATAAAGATTTGTCTAGCCATACAGCTCCACTTTCAGTCTTACCCATTTTTACACCGGAGGCTAATGTTATTAAAGGAGTTGTTAAGCCAAAAGATTGTTTTCTAGAGTACCTTTTTATTAATTCAACTCCATTAACAATATTACCCCACTGATCTGATCCACCAATCTGCATAACACAATTTTTATTTTTACTAAGTTCTAAAAAATCATACGCTTGAAGAATCATATAATTAAATTCCATATAGCTTAAAGATTGTTCACGATCTAATCTTAATTTTACACTATCAAAGCTTAACATTTTATTTATTGTAAAATGTTTACCTATTTCTCTTAAAAATTTTATATAATTTAATTTACCGAGCCATTTATAATTATTAACAAATATTGGCTTTATTTTTGTGTTATTAGTTTTTAAAAAAATATTAAATACCTTTTGGATATTTTTAATATTAGATTCTATTTCGTTATCTGATAACATTTTTCTCGTTTCTTCTTTTCCTGACGGATCACCAATTCTTGTTGTTCCACCTCCGAGTAGAACAATTGGTTGATGCCCATATTTTTGAAGCATTCTTAAACACATTATTTGTAAAAGACTACCAACATGTAAACTTTTAGCTGTACAATCAAAACCTATGTAAGCCCTTATAGACTTCATTCTCATTAATTCATTTAACCCATCAAAATCAGTGCATTGATTGTAGTATTCTCTTTCTTTGAATTCTGTTAAGAACGACTTGTCCATTTTTTTTAAAAAAGTGTAAAATTAATATACTTGATATTTAAAGTAATTTAAAAATATTTATGAATAAAAATTTTTACTGTTTGGGTTTGATGAGTGGTACATCAATGGATGGCATAGATGGGTCAATAATATACTCTAATGGTGTTGATAACTTTGAGGTTATTCAAAATTTCTACTATAAATACGAGAGTAAATTAAACGAAAAGCTATCTTATATTAAAAATAAAATTATCAATTTTAAAAACTTAAAATACTATGAAAAAGACTTAAACGATTTAGAAAGAGAAATTACAATTTTACACGCAAAATTTGCTAACAAAATTATAAAAAATTCTAACAAAGAAATAGATCTAGTGGGATTTCACGGACAAACCATCTATCATAATTCAGATGAAAAAATATCTAAACAATTAGGAGATGGTATACTTTTATCACAATTAATAAAAAAAAAAATTGTTTATAATTTTAGAGAAAATGATATCAAAAACAATGGTAATGGTGCACCATTAGCACCAGTCTATCATGCTGCAATCGCGAAAAAAATAAAAAAAAATAATACCGTTTTTTTAAATATAGGTGGGATTTCAAATGAAACTTTTATAGATCAAAACTATAATTTTAGCGCAAAAGATTTAGGACCAGGTAATTGCCTTTCAGATTTATGGATAAGACAAAAAACTAAAAATATATTTGATGAAAGTGGCAACATTGCTAGATCTGGTAAAATTAATAAGATTTTATTAGATCAATCGTTAGACAATTATTTTAACAACAAAATAAGCAACAAAAGAAGTTATGATGTTAATGATTTTGATATTTCCTCATTTAGAGGTTTAACGCTTGAAGATGGCGCTGCAACTATAATAGAATTTACTAAAGAAATACTTGCAAATAAAATATCATCAAAAAATATTATTTGTTGCGGTGGTGGAAGAAAAAATAAGTTTTTGATTGAAAGATTAGAAAAAAAAATTGAAAAAAAAATAATTAATATTGATGATTTTAAAATAGATGGTGATTTTATAGAGTCACAAGCTTTTGCTTATCTTGCCATCAGGTCATTTTTAAATTTAACTATTTCTTTTCCCTCTACAACAGGGTGTAGTAACGAGTCACAAGGTGGGACAATTATTTGATTATTTAGAAAATAGTTGTCTCTTTCTTAATATATTTGTCTAAAGCTTTTACTAAATCTTTTTCAGATTTCGAAAAAAAGTGATTAGCTTCTGGTATTGACTGAAAATCAACCTTAATTCCTTTTTGTGAACTTAATCTTTTATCTAGTTCATTTATAAATTCCACTGGCACAAGTTCATCTTTTTTTCCACATAACATTAAACCTGAAGTGGGACAGGGTGAAAGAAAGGAAAAATCATATACATTTGGTTGAGGTGAAATTGCTATAAAGCGATTTATTTCAGGTCTTCTCATTAATAATTGCATAGCAATTAAAGAACCAAAAGAAAAACCAGACACCCAACATTGAGAATTATCTAAGTTTTCTCTTTCTAACCAATCAAGAGCAGCTGCAGCGTCTGCTAGTTCACCTTGCCCATTGTCAAAATCTCCGTCGCTTCTTCCAACTCCTCTAAAATTTACTCTACAAACGGAAAAATTATTTTCCATAAAAGTATGAAATGTATCAACCACAACTTTATTGTTCATTGTTCCACCATACTGAGGATGTGGTTGAAGCACTAAAGCAATTGGTGATGTATTTTTTTTACTCTTAAAATATTTTGCTTCTAGTCTGCCTGCAGGTCCAGGAATAAATATTTCTAAAATTTTACTATCCATAAATGTTAATGCGAACTATTCTCACAAAAAAACTTTGTTTAACACATACCGATGACAATTTGCGAGTCTTTTTAATTTTTGTAATACTTGACTATTTTAGTCGGGTATATATATAACCCGCATAATTATTGATTTTATGAAGCTAAATACTAAATCTCGATATGCAGTTATGGCTTTGGCAGACATGTCAAAGTTTCCATTAGATAGTCCTGTAAGTTTGAGGGATATTTCATTGAGACAAAGTATTTCTTTGCTTTACCTTGAACAAATTTTTTTAAAATTAAAAAAAAATGAAATTGTTAAAAGTGTTCGTGGATCAAATGGTGGATATGTTTTAAGAAAAGATCCAAAAAATATTAAGTTATCTGAAATATTCCAAGCTGTAGACCAAAAAGTAAAAACAGTTGGATGTAAAAAGGATTCAAAAAAAGGATGTAATGGAAAATCAGCGAAATGTATCACGCATGAATTATGGGATGAACTTGATTTATATATAAACAATTTTTTTGAGAATAAAAATCTTAGTGATCTCTTAATGACCAAAGAGAGGAGAAACTAATGGACGAAAAAAATTTAGATATTATCAAAGATTACAAATATGGTTTTTCTACTGATATTGAAAATATAAAGGCACCAAAAGGACTCAATGAAGAAGTAATCAAATTTATTTCAAATATAAAAAAAGAACCAAAATGGTTATTAGATTGGAGGCTACAAGCTTACAAAAGACTAAAAGTTTTAAAAGAACCTGATTGGCAAAAACCTAAATATCCTAAAATAAATTATCAAGATTTGTATTATTATTCTGCACCAAAAAACTTTAATGAAAAACCAAAAAAATTAGAAGACTTAGACCCAAAATTATTAGAAACTTACAAAAAACTGGGTATACCACTTGATGAGCAAAAAAGACTAAATGGTATTGCTGTAGATGCAGTATTTGACTCAGTATCAGTTGCAACAACATTCAAAGATACTTTAACTAAAAATGGAATTATTTTTTGTTCAATATCTGAGGCTGTTCAAAAACATCCAGACCTAGTTAAAAAATATTTAGGTACTGTAATTCCGATAACAGATCATTATTTTGCTACTTTGAATTCAGCAGTTTTTACTGATGGATCATTTGTTTACATCCCAGAGGGTGTTAGGTGTCCAATGGAATTATCTACTTATTTTAGAATTAATGCGTCAGATACTGGACAGTTTGAAAGAACTTTAATTATCGCAGATAAAGGAAGTTATGTAAGTTATTTAGAGGGGTGCACAGCTCCTATGAGAGATGAAAACCAACTTCATGCAGCAAATGTTGAACTAATTGCATTAGATGATGCAGAAATAAAATATTCTACAGTTCAAAATTGGTACCCAGGAGATAAAGATGGGAAAGGTGGTATTTATAATTTCGTAACGAAAAGAGGATTGTGCAAAGGAAATAATTCAAAAATATCTTGGACACAAGTTGAAACTGGATCAGCTATTACTTGGAAATATCCAAGTTGCATACTTAAAGGTGATAATTCAATAGGTGAATTTTACTCAATCGCTATAACAAACAATCATCAAAAAGCAGATACTGGCACAAAAATGATACACTTAGGAAAAAATACGAAAAGTAAAATTATATCTAAAGGAATTAGTGCAGGATTATCAGATATGACTTACAGAGGCTTGGTTGATATCTCTCCTAATGCAGAAAATTCTAATAACTATACTCAGTGCGACTCTCTTTTAATGGGAAACAAATGTGGAGCCCACACAATACCTTATATAAAAAATAAAAATTCAAATTCAAATATTGCTCACGAAGCAACAACATCAAAGATTAGTGAAGACCAATTGCATTACTGTCAGCAGAGAGGCTTGAACCCAGAAGAGGCAGTTGGATTAATAGTAAATGGATTTTGTAAGGAAGTTCTCCAACAATTACCAATGGAATTTGCGGTTGAGGCTCAAAAACTAGTCGGTATCAGTTTAGAAGGAAGTGTAGGGTAATGTTAAAAATTAACAATTTAAAAGCTAATATAGATAAAAAGTCTATCCTAAACGGGTTTAATTTGGAAATTAAAGCTGGTGAGGTTCATGCAATTATGGGCCCAAATGGATCAGGAAAAAGCACATTATCTAACATTTTATCAGGAAAAAAAGGATACGAAGTATCAGGCGAGGTTCTATTTGAAAATAAAGATCTCTTTGAACTTGAAACAGAGGAAAGAGCTCATAAAGGTATCTTTTTAGCATTTCAATATCCACTAGAAATTCCAGGTGTAAATACAAATATTTTTCTTAAAACATCTTTAAACGCAATAAGAAAAGCAAGAGGAGAAAAAGAATTAGATGCAATTGAATTTCTTAACGTTGTTAAAGAAAAATCAAAAGAATTGAAATTTGACGAAGAAAAATTAAGTAGACAACTAAATGTAGGTTTTTCCGGAGGTGAAAAAAAGAAAAATGAAATTTTACAAATGTCTATATTGAATCCAAAATTATCAATTCTTGATGAAACAGATTCAGGATTAGACATTGATGCACTAAAAATAGTTGCTAATGGGGTAAACTCTTTAAGAAAGAATAATAATGCGTTCTTAATTATTACTCATTACCAAAGGCTACTTGATTATATCAAACCTGATTTTGTCCATGTTTTAATTGATGGTAAAATTAAAAAATCAGGTGGACCTGAATTAGCATTGGAGCTTGAAAGTAAAGGATACGAAAATATTAATTAAATGGAAAATAAAATTAAAATAGATTTTGATAAAACTTTTAAAAATTATTCGTCAAATGATGAATTAGGTTTTAAAAAGAATAACTTAGAAAATTTTATAAAAGAAGGTTTACCAGGAAGAAAATTAGAAAGTTGGAAATTTTCAGATTTAAACCAAATTATAAACAAGAATATTGGAGAATTAAATTTTTATATAGATCCATCAAAAGAAAATTTAATTGATAATACTTTAATTATTAAAGACTTTGATCACAATAAAATAGTATTTATTAACGGTAAAGTAGAAGAATTAGATTTTAGTTTTGAGGATAAAGATAAAGTAAAAATATTAAAAGAGTTTGAAATCAGCACAAAAATTAAAAGTAAAAACTCACTCTTAAATTTAAATAATGCGTTTTGTAAAAATTTTTACAAAATTAATATTTCAAAAAATTATACCATGAACAAGCCATTAATAATTTATCATGTTTCAACTAATAATATCAGTTCAACAACATTAAATTCCCAGTTAAATTTTATTTTAGAAGAAAACAGCTCTTTAAAAATAGTTGATATTTATGAAGATAAAAGTGAAAAAAATTTTATCAATATATTTTATAGTTTTATTTTAAAAGAAAATGCAATCTTAAAAAACTTTAAAATCGATAAATTACAGAATAGTAATATAAAGTATTCGTATAATAATATTGATCAATCAAAGAATAGTGTTTCAGAAACATTTATCTTATCCAATGGTTCAAAATTTTTAAAAAACGAAATCAATTGTAATTTAAATGGCCAATATTCATCTGCTTTTATAAATGGAGTATTTTCATTAGATACTGATAAGCATCATGAAATTAGGACGTCTGTTAATCACTTAGTTGAAAATACAAAAAGTTATCAACTAATTAAAAGCGTTCTTGATGATAAATCTAAGTCTGTATATCAAGGTAAAATTTATGTAAGTCCAGATGCACAGAAAACAGATGGCTATCAATTAAGTAAATGTATTCTATTAGATAAAAATACTGAGTTTAATGCAAAGCCTGAACTAGAGATATATGCTGACGATGTAAAATGTTCACACGGTTCTGCATCTGGAAGTCTCAATGAAAATTCAATATTTTATTTAAGATCTAGAGGACTAAGTTACAAACAAGCTAAAAAACTTTTAATAAGTGGTTTTCTTCTTGATGTAATTGAGAAAATTACTGATGAGGAAATTAAAAGTTTTATAAAGAAAACTATGGAATTAAATCAATGAATATAAATAACATTAAAAAACAGTTTCCAATATTTAATAATAAAGTTCACAACAACGATCTAGTTTATCTTGATAGCGCCAACTCTTCTCAGAAACCCCAGATGGTTGTCGATAGAATTTATGATTTTTATACAAAAGAATTTTCTAATGTTGGGAGAAGCGTGCATTATTTAGCTGTAGCTGCAACAAATCTATATGAAAACACTAGGTCAATGATGCAAAAATACATAAATGCTAAAGATCCCAACGAAATAGTATTTACCAAAGGTGCAACAGAAGCAATTAATTTAGTAGCAAATACATTTGGACAAAAGTTTTTAAGAGAAGGCGATGAAATCCTTCTCACAGAATTAGAACATCATTCAAACTATGTTCCATGGCATTACTTGAGAAAATTGAAGGGTATTAAAATTAATTTTGCAGAAATAAATAATGATGGTGAAATAACTCTTGAGAGTATTGAAAAAAGTATAACACCGAAAACTAAAATGATTGCAATCACACACTTATCTAATGTTACTGGAGCAATACTACCCATTAAAGAAATTACATCTTTGGCTCACTCAAAAAATATCCCTATATTGATAGATGGCTGTCAGGGAGCTCCTCATTTAAAATTAGACATGCAAGATATAGATTGCGATTTCTATGCAATTTCGTGTCATAAAATGTACGGACCTACTGGTTTAGGTGTTCTATATGCTAAAAAAAAATGGCTTGATACTTTACCACCATATCAAGGTGGGGGAGGTATGATTAGAGAAGTAAAGAAAGAAGGTATATCTTTTGGAGATCTTCCAAACAAATATGAAGCAGGTACTATGGCAACAGCTCAGGTAATTGCATTTGGGGAGTCTATAAAGTTTCTAAATCAAATAGGCATTCAGAATATTGAGAAGCATGAGAGTGAGCTTACAAAATACGGTGAGGAAGTGTTAAGAAAAAATAATTCAGTTAAACTTGTAGGCAATCCAAAAAATAAAGGATCTGTCTTATCATTTACTTTAGACGGAATACACGCGCACGATATTGCAACTATTTTAGACGAAGATGGAGTAGCTATTCGAGCAGGTCATCACTGTTGTCAAATATTGCATGATAAACTTGGATTATCAGCTACAGCCAGAGCATCACTAGGTGTCTATAATACTAAAGATGATTTAGATAAGTTAAATGAATCAATTAATAAATGTAAAAAAATATTCGATAGATAATGGATTTAAAAGATTTATATCAGGAAATAATTTTGGATCACGGCAAGAATCCAAGAAATTTACGTAAAACGGAGAATTTTAATAAAGATGCCAAAGGACATAATCCATTATGTGGAGATAAAGTACATATTTTTTTAAAAATTGATGAAAATAAAAATATTTCAGATATATCCTTCGAGGGAAGTGGGTGTGCAATATCAATGGCTTCCGCATCTATAATGACAGATTTAATGAAGGAAAAAAAAGAAAAAGAAGTAAAAGAATTAGTAGAGGATTTTCTCCAAATGATTAAAGAAAGCCCTGAAATGAAAACTAAAATTATTAATGAAAATGAAAAAACTAAACTTATGTCTCTTTCTGGGGTTAAACAATACCCTATGCGTGTCAAATGTGCTACTTTAGCATGGCATACATTGACTTCTGCAATGAATAATTCTCAAGAGGAAACAAATACAGAAAAGTTTGATTAATATGGAATTAAAACAGCAAATAATTAACGAAATAAAGAAGATTTATGATCCTGAAATTCCTGTCAACATATATGAGCTTGGTTTAATTTATGATATAAATGTTGATAAAGATAACATGGTAAAAATTAAAATGACACTTACCACACCTAACTGTCCAGTTGCAGAGAGTTTGCCAAAAGAGGTAAAAGATAGTGTTAAAGAAATTAAAGATGTTAAAGATGTTGATTTAGAGCTTGTTTGGGATCCGCCATGGGATAAGTCAATGATGTCAGAAGCAGCAAAACTGGAGTTAAATTTATGACACAAATAATATCTCTCAGTGATAGAGCGGCAGAAAGAATTAAAGAAATAATGTCAAAGGATCAAAAATCTTTAGGGGTTAGAATTGGCGTTAAAAGTGGAGGTTGTGCTGGAATGGCCTACATTATGGAATATGCAAAAGAGAAAAAACCCAATGATGAAATGATAGAAGACAAAGGTGTAAAAGTATTTATTGATCCTGCAGCTGTTATGTATTTGTTGGGTACTCAAATGGATTATAAAAAAGATAAATTTTCATCATCCTTCGTATTCAATAACCCAAATGAAACAGAGAGATGCGGGTGCGGAGAGTCCTTTAAAATATAGTATCCATTTTGAGCATATCAGCTTTGCGTAAAACGCATATCTGTTATATAAACAATTGATGAACGTTTTTGAATTTAGAAATCTGCTTCAATCAGAAGATAAGAAAGAAAGAAGAATGTCTTTTTTTCGATCACTTATAAAATCTGTAGAAGTTGGAGCAAATGGAACACAAGATTACGTTGTTAAAAAAGGGTCTGGTAAAAACAAAATTGCTTCTACCAGACAGTAATTTTAATTAACAACTATAGTACATATCAAATTCGATAGGGTGAGGAGTGTGTTCAAAATTATGAATTTCCTCAAATTTCAAAGCAATGTAAGCATCTATCTGATCATCAGTAAATACATTACCTTGTTTTAAAAAATCTCTATCTTTATCTAAACTTTCCATTGCTTCTCTTAGAGACCCACAAACAGTTGGAATTTTTTTAACCTCAGATTCTGATAAAGCGTATAAATCTTTATCAAAAGATTTTCCTGGATCTATTTTGTTTTTAATTCCATCTAGTCCAGCCATTAACATAGCTGCAAAAGTTAAATAAGGGTTTCCAGCAGCGTCACCAAATCGTATTTCGCATCTTGCTGCTTTCTTACTCAATGTGATAGGTATTCTGCAAGATGCAGATCTGTTTCTAGCTGAATATGCTAAAAGAACTGGTGCTTCAAAACCAGGTATTAACCTTTTGTAGCTGTTTGTTGTTGCGTTAGAAAATGCATTGATTGCTTTTGCGTGTTTTAAAATACCACCAATGTAATTTAAAGCCACATCTGATAGTCCAGCATATTTGTCACCAGAAAATAATGCCTTATCACCTTTCCATATTGATTGGTGAACATGCATCCCTGATCCATTATCGCCTTTTACGGGCTTTGGCATAAAGGTAGCTGTTTTACCAAAAGAATGAGAAACCATATGAACAGCATATTTATATAATTGTAAGTTATCTGCTTGGTCTACCAAAGTTCCGAAATACATTCCAAGTTCATGTTGACTTGGTGCTACCTCGTGGTGATGTTTTTCAACTTTTATTCCCATATCTTTCATAGCTTTTAAATATTCGCTACGCATATCTTGCGCACTATCAACTGGAGGAACAGGAAAATATCCACCTTTAATACCAGGTCTATGCCCCATGTTACCGTTTGGATAATCTTTTCCAGTATTATACGGACCTTCAGTGCTATCTATTTTAAATCCTGTTTCGTTCATATCATTTTTGTATTTAACATCATCAAACACAAAAAATTCTGCTTCTGGTCCAAAATATGCTTTGTCACCAATTCCAGATTTTTTTAAGTATGCTTCTGCTTTTTTTGCAGTTCCACGTGGATCCCTTTCGTATGGATCTTTCTTTATTGCATCCATAACATCGCAAAAAATATTCATAGTATTATGACTAGTGAAAGGATCAATTACTGTTCTAGATAAGTCAGGCTTTAAAATCATGTCTGATTCATTGATTGCTTTCCAACCAGCTATAGACGATCCATCAAAAAATATACCTTCTTCCAACATCTCTTCATCCACTACTTTTGAATCCATAGTAACATGCTGTAATTTTCCTCTAGGATCTGTAAATCTTAAGTCGACATATTCAATGTCTTTATCTTTCATTTGTTTTAACACATTATTAGCGCTCATATTTACCCTTTCAATTTTTAACGTTTTCTAGCAAATAAAAGTATATTAATATCGCTTATAATATTGATATCTCCTATGCAATTAGTGCATGGATTTTAATCAAAGTTATTAATATTTTACAAACAATTAATAGTTGTATGGATGAGTTATTAAACAAAGAACCAGTCAAAAGAGCTCAAGATGCCTTACAAAGATTTGATAAATCATTAAAAGTCAAAGTTTTAGAAAAGACCGCAAGAACTGCAAAAGATGCATCGTTAGCTTTAGGTTGCGAGGTTGGTGCGATTGTAAAAAGTTTGCTTTTTAGAGCTGAAAATAGTTTTATTCTTTGTCTAGTTTCTGGAGATAAAAAATGTTCCTTAAACAAACTTAAAAAGATTACCCAAAAAAATGATCTATGTATGGCTTCACCTGATCAAGTAAAAACTCAAACAGGTTATACTATTGGTGGAGTATCTCCAGTTGGTTTGTTAAATGAGATAGAAATATTTATGGACAACAAATTAAAAAGATTTGAAATACTTTATGCTGCAGCTGGACATCCAAATTGTATATTTGAAATAAATTTTAAAAAATTAAATGAGATTACTTCATCAAAAGTCCTGGAAATAACAGAATGAGAAAACCAACAATAATTGATTATTCTCTTTTATGTTTTTTAGCACTAATATGGTCCTCTGCTTTTTTTAATATTAAAATTGCAACTGAGTCCTTTGGACCCGTAACAATTGCCTTTTTAAGAGTTTTTTTAGCATCAATACCTCTTATTGTTTTATGTAATATTAAAAAAATTAAAATTGAGGTTTTTTCAAAGGATTGGTATTGGTTCGCCTTAATTGGATTTGTCAATCTTGTAATTCCTTTTTTTTTTATATCTTATGGAATTAAAGCTGTTCAAAGTAATTTGGCTGCTATACTGATGTCGAGCACTCCATTAACTTCTACAATTTTAGGTCATTACTTTACAAAAAACGAAAAATTTAATTTAATTAAAACAATTGGAGTTTTAATTGGTTTTTCAGGAATTGTTTATTTATTTTCAGATAATATTTTAATAAATGAAAATAATTTCTATTCAGCACTTTTAATTCTACTAGGTGCTACTGGCTATGTTGTGGGAGGTGTTCTTACTTTAAAGATAAGTAATAAAAGAAATGAAAACGTAACAACATCTATATGTATTTGGGCATCAATAATTTTATTACCTTTAACTATGATTTTTGAACAGCCATGGAACAGTACTCCAAACACATTATCTATTATATCAGTCGTTTATCTTGGTTTAGTATCTACTGGTCTTGCTTGGTTATTAAGATTTTCTATTTTAAAGAAAAATGGATTAATTTTTCAATCTCAGGTGTCTTTTTTGATACCAATTTTTGGTATAATTTTAGGATATATTTTTTTAAAAGAGTTAATCACTCCTAAAATTATTGTTTCAGTTGTATTAGTTCTTGTTGGAATTTATTTAGCAAAAAAATCAAATGATTAAATAAATTTTATTTTAACTCAGACAAAGCAGCAATATGCATTGGATTAGTTTCACAGCAACCACCTAATATAGTTGCACCATTATTGATAAAATTTTTACCCAACTTTTTAAACATTTCATTTGATACTTCTCTTTTTCCCATAACAGTATTTAAGTTGACTGCATCTTCGTCAAATTTAGCTGAATTAATCTTTCTCACTGGAGATGGCTCATCATCACCCCAAAGATTAACCTTATACCCAAAGGGTAATTCATGAATTTTCAGCTCATTTATTGAATTTGCAGCAATTTCAAGCGACACACATGAGGCTATAATACCAATCCAATTAGAGCTTTTATATTTTTTCATCACTTGATTAATGGTCTCACCCGAAGGTAATTTTCCGTTTTTTAGTAAATGAATACCAACAAGAATAGGTTTATTTAATTTATCAATTATTTCAGTGGCTATAGCTATTTCCCTTCCACTAGAAATAACATCTAAATAAAAGACATCAATAAAATCTTTAATACAATTAATTTGATCATAAAAATTTTGATGAATAATTTCACTTGATCTAGTGTCTTCCTTATAAGTATCTGATTGTGCCGGTATACTTCCAGCTATTATAATTTCTTTTTTTGATTGTTCTTTTGCTTTAAGAGCAAGTTCACATGCTTTTTTATTGGCAAATTCAAACATATCATTAACTTTATTTTGCTCCATTCTAATTCTTCTACTTGAGAAATTTGTAGTAGTAATTAGTTCTGCACCTGCCTCAATATAATCTAAATGTATATCAACCACAGATTGATGATATTTCGTATCTAATATTGCACTTGTTGACCAAAGAGTTCCTTTTGAAACAAGACCGCGTGCATGTAATTCTTGTCCCATACCGCCATCTAAAATTCTTAATTTTTTAAAAAAATTCTTATCCATAAAATTTCACGTGAAACCATAATAAAACTTTTAATTGAATATTTCATGATTTAAAATTCTTGAATCAATTTCAAGTTGAAAATATTTTGTTACATTTACATTGCAATCAAAAATTGTTTTAATTGGTATTATAAAAATGGAGGAAAAATGAGTGCAGAAGCAATGAAAGTGTCTTCGGTTCTAGATACCTCTCATCTAAAGGTTAAATTTCCATTTAAAGCAAAGTATGGAAACTACATTAACGGTAAATTTGTAGAACCTCTATCTGGTAAATATTTTGACAATGTAAGCCCGATATCTAATGAGAAGATCTGTTCAGTTGCGCGTTCAAATGAAAAAGACGTGGAAGCTGCATTAGACGCGGCACACGCAGCTTTTCCTGAATGGGGAAAGACAGACATAACAACGAGATCAAACATTCTTTATAAGATAGCTGATGTTTTAGAGAAAA
Source organism: uncultured Pelagibacteraceae bacterium (assembly GCA_902636025.1). Taxonomy (GTDB): domain Bacteria; phylum Pseudomonadota; class Alphaproteobacteria; order Pelagibacterales; family Pelagibacteraceae; genus Pelagibacter. The sequence goes on along the minus strand of CACPQG010000002.1, from coordinate 17,474 downwards.
ATCTAAATCTTCTAGCTACTGCTGAATGTTTAGATAATGGTAAACCGATCAGAGAGTGTATGGCGGCTGACCTTCCGTTGGTAGTAGACCACTGGAGATATTTTGCTGGAGTAATCAGAGCAGAAGAAGGATCAATTGCAGAAATTAGTAACTCTCAATACTCGTACAATATACCTGAACCACTAGGAGTGGTTGGACAGATAGTTCCATGGAATTTCCCATTACTAATGGCAACATGGAAACTAGCGCCAGCTCTTGCTGCAGGTAACTGTTCAGTTTTAAAACCAGCTGAGCAAACACCAGCTTCAATTATGGTAATGATGGAACTTATTGGGGAATTATTACCTAAAGGAGTTGTAAACATTGTAAGTGGATTTGGATTAGAGGCAGGTAAACCTTTAGCTTCATCTAAAAGAGTTGCAAAAGTTGCATTTACTGGTGAAACAACAACTGGAAGATTGATTATGCAGTATGCTGCACAAAATATAATTCCAATTACTTTGGAATTAGGCGGCAAATCTCCTAACATTTTCTTTGAGGATATTATGGATAAAGATGATGACTTCTTTGACAAATGTATTGAAGGTTTTGTTATGTTCAATCTTAATCAAGGTGAAGTTTGTACTTGTCCAAGTAGAGCTTTAATTCAAGAGTCTATCTATGATAAATTCATGGAAAGAGCTATTGCGAGAACTAAAGCAGTTGTTCAAGATAACCCTTTAAAAATGGAGACAATGATTGGTGCTCAAGCTTCCGTAGAACAAATGGAGAAGATTAAATCTTATCTTGATCTCGGAAAAAAAGAGGGTGCTAAAGTCTTAACTGGTGGAAGTGTTGCTAAACTAAATAGTGGCTTAGAAAAAGGAAACTATATCCAGCCAACTATTTTTGAGGCCAAAAACAACATGAGAATATCTCAAGAAGAGATTTTCGGACCTGTTGTATCTGTTATTAAATTTAAAGATGAAGCAGAAGCATTAAAAATTGCTAATGATACTCTTTATGGTTTAGGAGCAGCTGTTTGGACTAGAAACGGTAATATCGCTTACAGAATGGGTAGAGCAATTCAAGCAGGAATAGTATGGACTAATTGTTATCATGCTTATCCAGCTCACTCACCATTTGGTGGATATAAACAATCAGGAGTTGGAAGAGAGACTCATAAAATGATGCTTAATCATTACAGACAGAATAAGAACTTACATGTCTCTTATGCTGAGAAAAAATTAGGCTTCTTTTAAACAAACAATATATAATGGCCCATGATTCGATATCATGGGCCGTAATTTAAAAATGAAAGTATCAGCAACACATTCTGCATTGAATCTTCTATCAGAACTTCAGGAAAAATATGGTGAAAAATTAATGTTCCACCAGTCTGGCGGTTGTTGCGATGGAAGTGCTCCTATGTGTTTTCAAGAAGGTGAATTTCCACTTGGTGATAATGATATTAAGTTAGGAGAAATAGGTGGAGTTCCTTTTTATATGAATGGCGATCAATATGAAAAATGGAAACACACTGATCTTACTATTGATGCTGTAAAAGGTATTGGCGGTATGTTCTCATTAGATAATGGAACAGGTCGCAGATTTCTGACAAAATCAGAAATCTGCTTAGTCGTTGATAACGACGAAAAAAAATAAATTTTCTTTACTGTCCTGGAGGTTTGTAACCAATCTTGCTTGCTTTAGTTGTTGCTTTTGTAAAATCTATAGCTTCTAACATTGTCATATTTTTTACAGCACCAGATGATTCCACAACTAATTTTATAGCAGCAAAGTCATCAAATGATCCAACTTCAGTAACAACAATAAAATCATATGAACCTCTAACGATATCCATACTGTGAATTGTTCCACCAACAGCTTTTGTTAATTGTTCCACAACTGCTTTTCTATCACTCGTTGGATCTTTCATAAAACCCTGAAAAGCTTTTTCCGTGTAGTTCCCCATAATATATGCCTTCATACGTTTCTCCTTTTTATATAAATCTAACATAAATACGAGAAAATTAATAAATAAAATGTCTCATCAAATTATTGCTTAAATATTTATTTTCTTGTTGAAATAAATACACCTGTAGATGCGATTATAAAACCAGCAATATCTATTTTCATCAATTCTTCACCTAAAAATATCCAAGCCATCAATGCTGTAACCACTGGTATTAAAAAAAATAATGATACAGTTTTGCTCGCAGAATTATTTTTTATTAGGTACATCAAAATAGAAAATGCTCCTAAAGATACAAGAAATACTTGATGACTCATTGCTAATAAAAAATCTGTATTCAAATTTATAAAAGGATCTTTAAATATAAAAATAATGATTAATAAATGAAATAAAACTGCACCAACTGCTTGATACATGTTATTTACAGATAAAGGAATATTATTGCTTATTTTTTTTTGCCAAATTGTTGATGTTGTAATTGCAATTAAAGCAACAAGTGAAGAAATAACACCTTCGATCGGTAAAGATTTTCCAATATCAAATCCTAGCACCATTACTGCACCCGTGAACCCTAATAAAACTCCTAACCATTGATAAAATGAGACTTTTTCTTTTAAAAAATAACCTGCTAGTAAATTAGTTAAAATTGGCTGCATAGTAACTATAAGTGCGGTTAGACTTGTCGGAAAACCTATATATATTGAGTAAAAAACTCCACCTAGGTAAAGTCCATGAAACAAAATACCAGTGCCCAAAGAATTAACTAGGTCTTTGCTATTAACTGATATTTTAGTTTTTTTGTAAATTGAATATATAAAAAAACAAATAGCTACTAAGAAAAATCTAAATGTTAATGCAGAAAATGGATCACTATTTTGAACAATTGGAAGGGTTGTTATAAAAGCAGAAGACCAAAGAAGTATAAACAGAAGAGGGAAAGACTTAGACACTTTATTTTTTACTTATTTATAGATATATTCAAGATTAATAGACCACTAATAAATCATAAATTAAAAATTATGTATAGCAAATTTGGACAATTCATCGATGGAAAATGGCAACAGTCCTCAGACAAACAAACATACGAAGTAATTAATCCTGCAAATGAAGAAATTATTGGTCATGCTTCAAAAGCAACTAAAGAGGATGTAGAAAAAGCTCTTAAGTCTGCTCAAAAAGGATTGGAGATTTGGAAAAATACATCACCATGGGAGAGATCTTACATCATAAGAAAAATTGCTGACAAGATGAGAGAGAAGCAAGATATTTTAGCAAAATGGATGACTCTTGAAATGGGAAAACCAATTGTAGAGGCAAAAGGTGAAGTTAATGGATCAGCTGATATTTTTGAATGGAATGCAGAGGAAACAAAAAGAATTTATGGTCAAACTGTAGAAAGTAGATCTAAAGGCACAAGAGTACATGTTTATTACCAACCTGTCGGAGTTGTAGCAGCATTATCACCTTGGAATTTTCCTTTAGTCTTATCATCTAGAAAAATTTCTACTGCTTTAGCTGCCGGATGTTCTGTAATAATTAAACCTGATGTTATAACACCAGGCACAGTGATGGAACTAGTAGATATATGTAGAGAGAGTGGCGTTCCGGCCGGTGTTGTAAATTTACTTTCTGGTGATCCTCCAAGTATAGCCTCCCAACTAATATCTTCAGATATTATAAAAAAAATATCAATTACAGGTTCGTCCAGAGTAGGAAAATTAATTCTCAAACAGGCTGCAGATAAAGTTCAAAGAGTAACTATGGAGTTGAGTGGACATTCTCCATTTATAGTTTTTGATGATGCAGATATTAAAAAAGCAGCTGATATGGCTGTTGCAGCTAAATTTAGAAATAATGGTCAAGTATGTATATCTCCAAGCAGATTTTACATACAAGAAAATAAAAAAGATGAATTTATAAATTTATTTGTAGAAAAGACAAAAAAATTAAAAATAGGTGATGGCATGGATCCCTCTGTTAATTTAGGACCTTTAACTACCAAGAAAAGATTAAATGAGGTTGAGGAGTTAGTAGAAACTACTAAAAAGGAAGGTGCTAAAGTTTTACTTGGTGGAAAAAGACCAAAAGGATTTAATAAAGGATTTTATTATGAACCTACAATCTTTGATAATATAAAAGACGATTATACCATTATGAAAGTAGAGCCTTTTGCACCATTAGTTCCTATGTTATCATTTAAAAGTTTTGAAGAAGTTATTGAACGAGCGAACAATCATGAATTAGGCTTATCAAGTTATATTTGTACAAATTCAATGGATAAGGCTCATAGAGCCTCAGAATTAATGGAAGCAGGCACAGTTGCCGTAAATACTCCCTTGGTTGCTTTAGCTGAGGCACCATTTGGTGGTATAAAACAATCAGGTTATGGGAGAGAAGGCGGCTCTATGGCAATTAAGGATTATTTGAATGTAAAGTATACTCATCTTGGGTTGAAAGGATAAATGGGAAAAGTCAAAAAAAAAGAGATTAAAACTGCTGCAAAAGCTTTATCGTCTTGGAAAAAGATGATGCCATTTTACTATGGTGCAGTTTGGGTAATATTACTTTTAATCGTATTTTTAAAATGAAACTAGCAAGAATTGGAAATTCAAGTAAGGAAAAACCAATTATAGTTGATAAAGATAATAATTATAGAGACGTATCTTCTGTTATCAAAGATTTTAATTCAGATAATTTAAATTTCGAGACCTTAAAAAAATTAAATAATATAAAACCTGAAGATTTACCTATATTAGAAAAAAATCAAAGGATTGGCGCTTGTGTTAATAAACCTTCTAAATTTATTGGAATAGGTTTAAATTTTAAAGATCATGCAATAGAACAAAATATGCCCATTCCAAAAGAGCCTATAATATTTTCTAAATTCACCAACAGCGTATCTGGACCTAATGACGATATTGTAATTCCAAAAAATTCTAATCATACAGACTGGGAAGTTGAATTAGGTTTTGTAATAGGAAAGAAATGTTCTTATGTAAGTGAAAAAGATGCGTTAAATTATGTTTTAGGTTTTTTTCTGGTAAACGATGTAAGCGAAAGAAACTTTCAAAAGAATAAAGGCGGCTCGTGGGATAAAGGAAAAGGTTTTGACACTTTTGGTCCTATTGGCCCTTATATACTAACAAAAGATGAAATTTCAGATGTTCATAATTTAAATATGTATTTAGATGTAGATGGAGAAAGAATGCAAACTGGAAATACAAATCAAATGATTTTTAATATAAACCAACTAGTATCTTATATGAGCCACTGCATGACCTTATACCCAGGTGATATATGTTGCACAGGAACACCACCAGGTGTTGGAGAAAATAGAAACCCTTCTAAATTTTTATTAGGTGGTGAAACTGTTAAGCTTGGAATAGATCACTTAGGAGAACAAACGCATAAAGTTGTAAATAACAATGCTTAAAAGAGATTTATATTACGAAGGTATTCCAACCAAATCACAAAGAGATGACGCCAGGTATTTAGGGGATATACTTGGAAGAGTAATAAGAAAACAAGAGGGGCAAAACTTTTTTAATTTAGTTGAAAAAATTAGACTTCTATCAAAAGCAAACGTCAAAAATATTAATAATAAAAAAAGATTTAAAATAATTATATCTGAAATAAATAAATTAAGTCCTATAAATATTTTTAAATTATCCAGAGCGTTTACCCATTTTATGAATTTTGTAAATTTGACAGAGTCATTAGACTCATCTAGAAAATTAGACGAATTTGAAAATTCCAAAATAAAAGATGAACATAAATATATTTTTATAGAAGAAATATTTGAAAATCTTTTTAAATCCAGAAAAGTTTCAAATAATAAAATTTATAATATTGCAAAAAATTTAGATATTGGAATTGTGTTAACTGCTCATCCAACTGAAGTAAAAAGAAGAACATTAATACAAAAGTATCATAAAATAACTGAGATTATGGAACAACGCGAACTGCTTAAACATTATCCTTCGAAAGTAAAACTTTTAGATAAAAAACTCTATGATGAATTTACAATTATTTGGAACACTGATGATCTAAAAAGATTTAGACCTAGCCCAACTGACGAAGCTAGATGGGGGCTTGCAGTAATAGAAGATAGCTTGTGGGAAACAATTCCTAAAGTTTACAGAAGGTTAAATGGAATTTTTCTAAAAAATATGGGTAAAAACTTACCAAAAAATTTTAATCCTATTCAATTTGGATCTTGGATGGGTGGAGATAGAGACGGAAATCCCAATGTAACCTCCTCAATTACCAAAGAAGTAATTTTATTATCACGATGGGAAGCTGCAAAATTATATGAAAAAGAATTAACAAAGCTAATTAGATCTTTTTCAATGGAAAAATGTTCCAACAAAATTCTTAAAGTCACAGGTAAAACATTCGAGCCATATAGAGTCTTTCTAAGACCTCTTAGGGATAAAATGAGATTGACGCATAGAGCGATAGAAAATCATCTCGTTAGACATAAACCACTAGATCAAAATAAACTATTATTCTCAAGAGAAGAAATCTTAAAACCCTTAAGGGTAGTGCGAGATTCTCTTGAAAGTAATCAAAACGAAAATATAGCTAGTGGTGAGCTTTTAGATTTAATGAGAAGAGCTAAATGTTTTGGTATTAATCTTGCTAGACTAGATATTAGACAGGAATCATCAAGACACTCACAACTACTTTATGAGTTTGTCAAAAAGAAATACAAAGCTGACTATTATAAATGGACAGAAAAGCAGAGAATAAATTTTTTATCAAAACATTTAAAAACAAATAAAAAAATCATCAAAAACTTTAAATTTAAGAATAGAGAAAATCTTGAAGTTTGGTCTACTTTTAAGATCCTAGCTGATCAACCTGAGGAATGTTTAGGTGCATATATAATTTCGATGACATCGTCAGCATCTGATATTTTAGCTGTTTCTTTTTTACAAAAAGAAGCAAATATTAATAAAAGATTAAGAGTAGTCCCATTATTTGAAACTTTAGACGACTTAAAAAATGCAAAATCGATAATGGAAAATTTATTTTCATTAATCTGGTACAGAAAATTAATAAAAAATAATCACGAAATAATGATTGGATATTCAGATTCAAGTAAAGATGCTGGAAAGCTTTCTGCCAGTTGGCACCAATATAAACTTCAAGAGGAAATAGTTAAGTTAGGAAAAAAATATAAAATAGATCTTACATTTTTTCATGGTAGAGGAGGATCTGCTGGAAGAGGAGGTGGTCCAATTCAATCCACTCTTAGATCTCAACCTCCAGGATCCGTAAATGGTAAAATTAGAATTACTGATCAAGGTGAAATGATACAACAAAAATATGGCTATGAACCTATAGCAAAATATAATCTTTGTAGTTATATCGGTGCAGTCATGCAAGCAACGCTAAATCCACCACCAAAACCAAAAGAAAGTTGGAGAAACTTAATTGAGGACATGACACAAATCTCAACAAGATCTTACAGAAAAAATATTAGAGAAAATACAGATTTCATAAGATACTTTAAAACTGTAACACCACATCTTGCGCTTGGAAAATTATCAATAGGATCTAGACCTTCTAAAAGAAAGAATGTCGACAACATTAAAGGTCTTAGAGCAATACCATGGGTTTTTGCTTGGACACAAATAAGATTAATGTTACCAGCATGGCTTGGAACAGGTGAGGCATTAAAATACTCCTCAGTTAAAAAATTTAAATCTATATTAGTCGATATGGAAAGGAATTGGCCTTTCTTTAATTCAACAATGGACATTTTAGACATGGTTATTTCAAAAGTTGATCCTGAAATTTCAGAGGTTTACGAACAAGGATTAGCAGATGCTAAACTAAAAAAAGTTGGTGATAAATTAAGATTACAATTCGATAATATCAAAAAAATAAATCAATTTATAACTCCAACAGAAATTATTAATCAAAGGAAAAAGTTTAGATCATCAGTTATTGTAAGAAATATTTACACTGAAGTTCTCAATATTTTGCAAGCTGTTGTAATGAAAAAATTATCTAAAAAAGGATTACAGAAAAAGCATAGAAAGTATTTAGATGATGCAATGATGACTTCAATTGCTGGTATTGCTGCAGCGATGAAAAATTCAGGATAAAATGACAGAAATTTTTATTGCATTTGGTGCTGGATTAATAAGCTTTTTATCTCCATGTGTATTACCACTCATACCAGGTTATATATCTTATATATCAGGTTCCACTTTAGAGAATTTATTAAAAAGTAAAAATGTAAATTTATTACCAATCATTTTATTTACCCTAGGTTTTTCAGTTGTCTTTATTATATTTGGAGCATCAGCAACATTTTTAGGAAAGATTTTATTGAAGAACTCTTTCCCACTAAGAATTATTGCAGGACTGATAATTATTATTTTCTCTCTTCATATCTTGGGAGTTTTTAATCTAAATTTCTTGAACTATGAAAAAAGATTAGATGCAGAGAAAAGTAGTAATGTACTTAGTTCATTTTTAGTAGGCATGGCTTTTGCATTTGGTTGGACACCTTGTATAGGTCCAATTCTTGGATCTATTTTGATTTTGGCATCAACAACCGAAAATATTTATGAGGGAATTATGCTTCTAACTTTTTATTCTCTAGGATTAGCCATTCCATTCATTTTAGCAGGTTATGCTATTCAAAAATTTCTTCTTATTTCAAAAAATATTAAGCAAAAAATGAATATTATAACAAAAACAGGTGGTATTCTCTTATTCCTTACTGGAATATTAATAATAACAAACCAACTTCAAGCTATAGGTTTTTACTTATTAGAATACATCCCTTTTTTAGGAAAAATAGGATAAATTTTAAATATATTTTTTTAAGTACTTTTTTGTTTTGTATAAAGAATTAAAATTACTCCTATTAAAATTATAAAGCCTCCAAGGTAAAGTTCTGTTGTTGGTTTTTCTCCAAGAAGAAGTATTGCAGCTAACAAACCAGTCAAAGGTATTCCCATAGTAACAATGGGCAAAACTTTATATAATGGGTTATTTTTTAATACATAATAAAAACACCCATAGGTGACTGGTTGCATAAAAAATCCTAAATAAAACGCAATAGCCCAACTATTAAAGTTTGCAGATTTAATATAACTTATCGTATTACCATCAAGGATCGATGATAAAAAAATTAATATTGGTCCAGAGAAAATAGCTAACCATGCAACAAGTGTAAGTGGGCTTATTTCTTTACTTAAAGGTTTTACTAATACTTGCCCTAATGCCCAAATAGCAGATCCTAATATTGTAAGAAATATACCTAAAAATTTTCCCTCTAAATTAGGAGAGCCTGTTAAAATGTATACACCAACAAATGCAACTGCAATTCCAATTAAACTTCTTATTGTAGGTTTTTCTTTAAGCATGAAGTAAGCAAATAAAACTCCAAATGGAACTTCTGTTTGAACCAGTAGTACAGCTGCAGAAGCATCGATCAAATTTAAACCACTGTAAGTAACGCTATACTGCAAAGTATTTGCAATCAAAGACGCTATAAATATTTGCTTCAGATAACCTCTAGGAATAGGAAACCACCAAATTAAAATTGATGCTGCAAAAGTAAATCTCAAACCCATTAAAAGTATAGGTGGAAAATGTTCCATTGCTGGTTTAGCAATTACAAAACCAAAACCTAAAAAAATTGGGACTAATGATGCAATTAAGGTATCTTTTAAAGTCAAAGATTAAATTTTCTTTTTAAGTGTCTTAATTTACCCTCTGTACTATCAAAATCTAAATAACAACCTTGTAAAAATCTACTTCCTTCATTTGCATCAAATTCTGTTCTACCATGTAATAGTCTATAATTATCCATCATTAAAAGATCTTTTGGCTGAAGTTTAAATTCAATTCTATATTTATCAGAATTGTACATAGCAGATAATTTCTTTCTTGCTTTATAGTACAAATCTAATTCACTTTTTTCTAAAATTGGAACAAAGTCTAATCTTGGACTAAATCTTACCTGTTTTAATTTTTTATTTTCATCTAACTGAATTAATTCAGCCCAATGCTCTAAGACAACATCTTTATCTATAAATTTAAATTTAACCTTTACTTTGGTAAGAATATTATAAAACTCTGGATTTTCTTTTTTTAAATCCTCGGTAACAGTATATCCATCTACCAACGTTGAAAGACCACCAGAAACTTCATTTATAATACAATGTAATAATTGAATACATGGCACAGGATTTCTGTAAGGATTATCTGTATGTGGTGCTAGAGGAAGAGATGTATAAGCTAAATCGTTTGGGCTTGGAATTGATTTAACATTAAAATGTTCACCAAAATTTGTTCGTCTTACGCTTCCAACTTTATTTGCAAATTTTACCAAGAAATTATCCTCAGTTGGTACATCTTCAATAATTATAAATCCATACTTATAAAAAGATAATAACAAATCATACATTTCTTGTGTTTCAAAAAGATCATCAGAATATTTATATTTTTTAAAATCTGAGAAAGACGAATTCCATTTAACTTTTTCTATTCCGTAAATCACTTCATCTTCTTTTGAAAATTCTTCAGCAATCTTTTCAATATTTAGTTTAGAATTAACACCATCATTGAAATCAATCTCTAATAAGTCATTATTAATTCGAGCACTTTTGATTGCAATTTCGACATTTAAGGAGGTTGGATCAAAAAGTCTTTGTTGTGTTTTTTTATCTAAGTATTTTTCACCATTGGCTCTTTCACGTAACCAAAATGGATGTATCTCTTGTACAGATGACCCATTTTTGTAGAAAATCTTGTTATTATTCAGTTCTATTTTCATAGTATATTCGAGGATTATTTAAAATTTGTCTTTAATCAAGATAAATAAAATAGTAAGTGACTATTTATGCCAGAGATAAATTCAAAGAAAATTAAAGTGTTTTCTAGCTTTTTAAACAGCTTAGCTAAGGACTTAACACGACTTTATTATAAGAAGCTTAACAAGCCTTTTAAGGTAAACAATAAACTTAAAGGCAAAGGTTATGACCCCGTAACATCAGCAGATAAGGCATTTGAAAAATTTATAAGAGCAAAAATACAAAAGAAATTTCCAGATCATCAAATAATTGGTGAAGAATTCGGACATAAAAAGGTTAAAAGTGATTTCGCTTGGATTATAGATCCAATAGATGGAACAAGATCTTTTGTAATCGGAAATCCTACTTGGAGTAACTTAATATCCTTAAATTATAAAGGAGATCCAATTGTAGGTTTGGCAAATTTTCCTAAATTAAAAAAATACTACTATAACGTTTCTAACAAAGTTGCCTATGTAGTTGATAATGGAAAAAAATCAAAATTAAGTATCAATAAAAAAGCAACATTTAAAAACATGAAAGTGTCCGCTGCTTTTCATGGATATTTATCATTAAACAAACAAAAGAAAATTCCAAAAATTTTAAAAATGATGCAGTTTCCTTGTTCTGATGCATTAAGTTATGCTCATTTCTGTGAAGGAAGATTAGATGTTGTTATTCAATGTATGAATAAAATCTGGGATATTCATCCATTAATTCCAATCATTAAAGCCTCAGGTGGGATTTCTTCTACTTGGCGTAATGAAAATGCAAATAAAGCTGGAAATGTTTTGATATCTGCTAATAAATCTATACATAAAAAAATGTTGAGGCTTTTAAAACCTGCACTACAATAGTTGAGAATGAAAAAAGCTTCCGTAATAATAATTTGCTATTTTATCTCGATTTTTATTTCAAATTTCGTAGTAGCTCGGGAACTAAATGTGAGATGGTTTGATGGAGTAATTCCTGGTGGTAACATAGCACATGACACTTTGACGTGCGTACCGAGTAGAGCAGGAGCTGCATTTCCACTTGAAAAAGATAGAACTGAACACCCGGTGGATGTCGCATGGAGTGATGATGGTTTAACAGTTTTTACAGTCAATGAAGATGACCGTGGTGATATGAATAGTCATCCTGTAAGTATGAATAAAGTAGCTGTGCCTTTTACAGTTACAACAGATCTAATGAATAGTAAGGGTGAAGATGTAACGTGTGATGCTATTGATGGAGAAAATATTGCTGGAAACGCAGATGCTAATGGTGGTTCAATGAATACTGTACCAGAAAACATAGTAATAAGAGATGATGGAAAAATATTTTTTATTTTAGATGCAAATGCCGAATTAGGAAAGTTTAATGCTACTACAGCTTTTGATCTTGATGGAATAGCATTTGAACGCAAACTTGATCTTGTAAATCATAATATAGAGAGCATAGCATTTAATAAAGAAGGAACAAAACTTTATGCTCTTGATGCAAGTAGTAACAGTCCGATTTTAACTACTTTTGAATTACCTGGAGCTAACGATATTAGTTCAAAAACTCAAATACATCAAGTGAACCTAAGTAATTATGGTATTAAACCAAGCAATTCAGGAAATGATTTTGCAAGTGACGTAGAATTTAGTGATGATGGTTTTGCAATGTTTGTATTAATTAGAAATGAAACATTTAGTGGAGGCGGCTTACCTAATAGTTTCATTTATCAGTTTCGATTAGATATAAGTTTTGATGTTTCCACTGCAGAAAAAGTTGGGAGATGGAATGTAGAAGGTTTTGGTAATATAACAGACACGACAAATAACACTGGTATACCTGAAGGTTTTAGTTTTTCTCCTGATGGCATGAAGCTATTTATAGTACAATCAAAAGGTGGCGCAGGGGTAGATCAAGTAAATCGTTTTGATTTAGAATGTCCTTATGGAGTGGTAGAGTGTGTGTCTGCAACAACTTCTACCTTTGGAACAACAGTAGAACTTGCAAAGCAAAATATAGGTTTAAATACGACAACTATTTTCAAAAGATTTGAGTGGATTAAAAGAAATAGAGACGAAGAAAACCTAACTGCTCATAATTTAAATCTTAATTATAAAAATACTTTAATAGATACTTTAGCAAATAAATTTGAACCAGTTGCAAGAAAAAATATTGCCTCATTAATTAGTAAAACTAAAAATAAGGATAAAAAATCTAAATGGTCTAGTTGGAGTCTTGTAGATGTATATGTAGGTTTGTACGGCCAGCATGGAAGTGAAAAAGCAAAAGATATTCTGGTAAAAGGAATAACATTAGGGGCAGATAGAAAATATGGTGATGATAAGTTTTTTGGTTTAGCTCTTAGATATGGAGATAGCAGTAGTGAAATTAAAAATTCTAAACAGGACGTAACCATGGAGTCGCTTACTTTAAATCTTTATGGAATTGCTCCAACCCAACATAATCAATATGTCAACGCAGTTTTAGGCGTAAGTTTTTTAAGTATTGATCATATTTATCAATCTAAGTTATCAGGTGAGAGAAATGGGGGACAAATTTTTGGAACTTTAAATTATCGAACTAGAAGTAAAGCAGGTAGATTTAATATGACTCCAACTGCAAAACTGACATATGGAATTACTCATTTATCTGAATTTACAGATTATATAAATAATCCGAGTGATCTTGTAGCTAAAAATTTAACTTACAATAATACTGATTTTGCAACCGGTGAATTGGCTGCTGGTTTTCTTTTTGAAATGGACGAGTATGTTACCGACATGGGAACAATTCAACCAATGGGAGGACTAGAAATTCTTTACGACTTAAGTGAGGACATTGATTACAAATATATTTATCACGGTGAAACTAATGTTGTGACAGATACAATTCGAAAATATTCAAATCAGGATCTAAAATATAATATTGGTTTTGAAGCTATTTATTTGAATGGCTTTACTATTTCTTCGAGTTTTGAAAAAATTATCAGTTGGAATGATAGAAAAGATCCTAATAGATCTAGAGAAATATTTATATTGAAATTTAGTAGATCAAAAGAAGAGGATGGTGAGTTTGCGTTTAATTACAATCCTGTAAACGCACATGAATCTAGTTTAAGTTATAGTAAAAATATTAATGGTTTTGACTTTTTAATCAATCATAATCATATATTTGATAACTCCCTTCATTATGAAACGAATGTAGAAGTTTCAACTAAGTTTTAATATAATAATTATAAATGGAGGTAAAATGTCGGTATTTAAATTAGTGAGTGAAAAAAGAGTCAAAGGAAAAGTTAAAAAAGTTTTTGATGATATTAAACGATCTAGGAATATAAAAAAAATCCCAAATTTTTGGCGAGCAATAGCTAACAATCCTGAAACATTGGAAAGAACCTGGAATAATTTAAAGCAAATTATGAGGAAAGGTGCACTCGATCCAGTTACTAAAGAATTAATTTATGTTGCAGTTTCAATTACCAATAGCTGCGAATATTGTATTAGATCTCACACAGCTGCGGCTAAAAAAAAAGGAGCATCAGATCAAATGATTAAAGAGATGATTGATGTTGTCGGTATAGCAAATCAAAATAACAAATTGGTAGAATCTTACCAAGTAGAAGTAGATAAGATTTATAGGTAGATTTAAATTACTACTTCAAAGCCTTCAAAGTTTGGTGCGCCTATATAAAGATCTTTATGTTGTCCAGCATTTTTATGGGCTAGCCTAAAAGCTTCTGACTTTGTCCAATCAATAAAAGCATCTTTAGAGGTCCAAATACTATGAGAAGCGTACAAGGTATGATCTTCATTTTCATTTCCTTTAACTAAATGAAACTCTTTAAAACCATTCACTCCCTGTAAATGTGTATCTCTATTTTTCCAAACATCTTCAAATTGTTTTTCTTTTCCCTTAACAATTTTGAATCTGTTCATTGCTATAAACATAAAAAATTAGGATAAAGTTGATCTTCCACCATCAACACCAATAACTTGTCCTGTAACCCAGGAACTTTCATCGGTTATTAAAAATTTTGCAAGTGATGCACTGTCTGCACCTTCACCAACTCTTTTTAGTGGGTGAGCTTTTGCAATACCTTCTGCAAGTACAGCATTTTTTAACATTGGTTCAGCAATTTTTGATTTAGACAAACTTGGTGCAATACAATTTACCCTTACATTTGGTGCAAGCTCGGATGCTAAACTAACAGTTAATCCTTCAACAGCAGCTTTAGCTGATGCAATTATTCCATGATTACTAAAACCTCTTCTAACTGCAACAGTTGAAAATAAAACTACCGATCCTTTACTTTTTTTTAAAGTATCTTGGTATCCTCTAATTACTTCTAATGCAGAGTAACAATTTAATTTCATGCATTGATTAAATTCGTCTTCTTTAATCATTCTTAGTGGTTTTAAAACTATTGAACCAACACAATAAGCAATACCTTTTACATCTGGAACTTCTGCTTTAACTTTATCAACAAATCCATTTTCAAGAACATCTGCAACAGTAAAAGTACAACCTAATTCTTCTGAGAGTTTTTTAACTTCACTTTCATTTCTTGCAACCAAATGAACTTCTTTACCGGATTCTTTTAGTTGTCTTGATAAACTTGAACCGATCGAACCTGTCGCACCAAAAATTAAATATTTTTCTGACATATATTTTTTTTAAAGCTATATTAGCTCTATGAAGTTATTTTTTATACTTGGAAATCAACTATTTCCACCAAAATATCTAGACCGCTTCAAAAATGATCACCTGTTTTTTATGTCAGAAGACTATGAATTATGTACATATGAAAAGCATCATAAGTTAAAAATTCTACTATTTTTGTCAGCTATGAGATCGCATGCAGATCATTTAAAAAAAAATAAGTTTAAAGTTGAATATACAAAAATCGACTCAGCAGATTTTAAAAAAGATTATTTAGAAAAAGTTAAGAGGGTTATTAAATCAAAAAAAATTAAGGAGATAACAACATTTGAAATTGAAGACAAGTTCTTCGAAAAAAAAGTACAAAATTTTGCTAAAAAAAATGATTTGGTTTGGAACCAAATAAAATCCCCAATGTTTTTAAATACAAGAGAAGAATTTAATAACTATCTCTCAAAAAACAAAAGACCATTCATGGCAACCTTTTATAAAGGCACAAGACAAAAACTGAATATTCTTATGAAGAAAGATGGAACACCAGAGGGCGGTAAATGGAGTTTTGATGAAGATAATAGAAAGAAACTTCCAAAAAATACTAAAATACCAAAATTTCCAAATATAACTGAAACAAAACACACAAAAAATTTAAAACCAATAATCGATAAACTATTTAAAGATCACCCAGGCAGTACAAATAATTTTTGGTTTGCAACTGAATATAACGATGTTGTGAAACTTTTAAATTTCTTCCTGAAAGAAAAATCAAATTTATTTGGAGATTATGAGGATGCAGTTGATCAAAGTAATAATATTTTATTTCATAGTGCATTAAGCCCCTATATTAATTTAGGACTTATAACACCTGAGTTTATTATTTCTAAAACTTTAGAGTTCCATAAAAAAAATAAAATTAGGCTTAATTCTTTAGAGGGTTATGTAAGACAAGTCATTGGCTGGCGGGAATTTATGCGAGGAGTTTATCAAAAGTATAGTGAGGATATGGAGACAAGAAACTTCTTTAAACAAAATAGAAAAATGAAAGACTCATGGTATGAAGGATCAACTGGTTTACCACCTTTGGACTATGCAATAAAAAATGCTTTAAATAATGGATGGTCACATCATATTGAAAGGCTAATGATACTCTCAAATATTATGAACTTGTGTGAGATAAAACCTAAAATTGTTTACAAATGGTTTATGGAAATGTTTGTAGACTCATCTGACTGGGTAATGGTGCCAAATGTTTATGGCATGGGCTTATTTAGTGATGGAGGAATTTTTGCAACTAAACCTTACATTTGTGGATCAAGCTATTTCATGAAAATGATGGATTTTAAAAAAGGTGAATGGTGTAACACTATGGATGGTCTGTACTGGAGATTTATTAACAGAAATAGATCTTTTTTTTTAAAAAATCCACGACTTTCAATGATGGTTAGAATTTTCGATAAGATGAAACTAGAGAGAAAAAAATTAATATTATCAGAAGCAAACAAATTTATAAACTTAAATACCTTTTAATTTGAATTATTTTTTATCAAAAATAGTTTTGCCAATCCTAACAATGATTGGAAAATTAATTTAATATTTACAGAACTTTCACCTCTTTTACGATTGATAAATATACTCGATGTTTCAGATATCTTAAAATTATTCATTTTTAATTGTAATAAAATTTCTGACAAGACAATGAAGCCATCACCAATTTTTCCACATTTAGAAATCACAGTTTTTAATGCTTGTTTTGAATACATCCTGTACCCATTTGTATAATCAGTAACACCCACGTTAAGAAGGATTTTTGCTAGAAAGTTTGCCATCAATGAGAATAACCTTCTTTGTATTGACCAATTGTAAATTTTACTAGACTTAAGATATCTACTAGAAATCAAAAGATCTAAGTTATTTTTTTTAAATATATTCAAATTTTTTTTAAGCTCTTCAGGTTTATGAGAAAAATCAGCATCCATTTCTACAAAAACTTTTATTTTTTTATTTTTTATTGCTTGTTTGAAGCCATGAATAACAGCTGATCCTCTACCTCTTTTGTTGATTCT